>NZ_JAMYQD010000026.1:0-77231 GCF_040320665.1 Mesorhizobium sp. M0626
GGACGACCTGCGCGAGCACAAGAAGCTCGCTCTGCGCCAAGCCGCATGACCAGCATCATGGCCGCCCCTTTTTGCAGAACTTGACGCACACAACCGAGGAAACACGTAGGTCCAAAAGCAGCTATGGCTATTCGACGACCGTCTGCCGCGGCATCTCCGTCAGCTTTGCGCTTAATTTCGGCCGTTCAGGTCTGTAGCGTCGTCTCCTGAAAGCCGACTTCGTTCATGAAGACATCGGAGACTTCGTTGAGGATCAAATCGGGCGTCCATCCAATCGCTTCCGTGCTTCGTGAGCGGACCTCCCTGTAGGTGCCCGCGCGGTATCTTCGCGCTAAGGGATGGGACGCAGCTGTCGGCGCTGCCGCCTAAGACGAGGTCGCCCGTCGCGCCGCGCGTCGGCGGGCGGCCCGGTTGCGGCGAGGCAGCCGCTGGCGTTGCGGAGCCTGGTTTCTGAACCTGTTGTCGATCTGCTCAAGCGTTTCCTTGGCCGTGTAAGCCTGGATTTCGACCAGCTGCTCGAAAAGCTCCAGCCCTACCTCGCGGGTATCGTCGCCAATGCGGTGAAGCGTAATCGCAAGGTCAACCAGCTCGGAAGCGGAGCCCGCTATCCCTGTCTGGATGTCCCCGAGTTCGTCACGCCAGGTCTCGATCAGTCTCCTGGCGATCTTCGCCACGAGGAGAGCGCAATGGGGGAGAAGTGTCTGGAGGCGATCCACGACGAACGTCGCGTTGATTTTCGGAGCGCCTTCAAGGTTGGCCTCAATGGCAGTGAGCAACGCGACCCAGCTCGGATCGGGCGTGATCTCGTCTACGAGCCGGAACACGTCGAAAAGGTTGTTCCAGGCAACGCCGCTTATCTGGGGGATTACGCGAACGAGTAGCTCAGACGCGCGCTCCCGACACTCAAGATCCGGAAACAGGTTGACGGCGGCATTGATGGCTCCAAGCCGTGTCGAGTCCGTACCCGGTCCAAAGACGACCTGCTCCAGCAATGGCTTCGTCCAGGGCAGCTTCGGTTGCAGGAACGCAATCAAGGGCGTCAGCTCACCTGCAAGCTGCTCGAAATACTCGTCGCCGGAGGCGGCCCACTTCTCCAGGTAAGAACGCACGAAACCGGCATGCCGCCAGTGAAGGTAGGCGAACAGAATGGCAAGCTCGGTAGTCCTCAGCAGAGCCGGGTAGCGTTTGAAGACGGTGTCCAGGAGCCCCTCAAGCTCTTCCCTATTGGTCGGCTTAAGGTAGCGTAACCAATGAAGGATGGCCCTCCATACCCGATCGTCTTCTCCGCGCTCGCTGGCGCGTGTCAGTACGGCCAGGACGCGGTCGTGCTGCCCTGCCAGCAGCAGGGCATGGACTAGAACATCCAGCTTGGGAAAGCTTCCAGCGGGAAGTGTAAAGGCGGAGCCCATTCCCCAGAGGATGCTTTGCTCCCGCCTTCCTGCGTCCTTCTCGCTGGCCTTCTCCTCTCCCGTGTCGAGGAGTTCTTGATCCTGATCGTCGCTCCGATCTTCCTTAGGCTGCGCTGTAGCGGTGTCTGGAGCGGCAGGCTCATTGAGCCACTTCTCAATGATGTCGAGGGTTTCCGGTGAGACCGCAATCTCCCGGCGGACCAATCGGCTGACGGCCTCGGACGCCGAGTTCTGAAACTCATCGCCGGTGAATCCACGCCCGTCGAGTTCGGCCATGAGATTCATCACAAGCTGAGGATCACCCGCTTCGGCGATGGCCTCCAGCGCGTAGCCTGCTGCGCGGGTCCCAAAGCTCGGCTCGAACTTGCGTATGAGCGTAGCGGCCCGCTGGGGGTCGGTCTTTGCAAACTCCGCGAAGGCCCGCGACAGCTGTATGTTGCCGCCCTCCATCATGCGGTTGGGATGGTCCCACTCATACTTGTCCGGCAACTGGCGGAAAGCGTTGAGAACTTCGTCGTTCTGCGCCTTTGCGAGCTGCTCCGCCGAAATGGGCGAACCTATCCACGACGGCCCATAATGCCGTATTCCCTCGTCCGAACCGGGGAAGCGGCGGCGTTCTTCCATCACAAGGCGGCGGGTCGCTCCCGGCAAGCGTTCGGAAGGCAGTGCCGATAAGAGGCCCAGCTTTATGCGACGAACCCTGTCGCTGAAAAGTTTGCGGCCTTTGACGTCCAGATCGGGATAAGCTGTCGGTGCGTAAGCGTTGACGGCGGCGACAAAGGCTTCGACATCCGCGTCGGACCAGTGAAGGCTCGCCTCCGCGATGAGGCGCTTTGTTGTCCCAGAAGGGTCTTCGTGGTTTCCGAGCCTAAATCGTCTCGGATCGCCCTGAAGGAAACGATACGCGACTTGCGCATACTGATCCGGGTAGAGCGATAGTACATGCGCGAACAGCCGCTGGGCAGGATTGAATTCATCTCCTTCATGCTCTGACAGCCATTGAAGAAAGTTCTTTTCGTCGTTGAGGGCAAGGGTCTCCAACGCAACGCGAATGGCGCTGAGTATGGGGGGGTCAGAACGCCCTTGACTCCGCTCTTCCTCTTCGAATTTGAAATCGAGCGTGTGCTGCAGCGGATAGGAGAGGCTGTGTTCCTCGCTGTCAAGATCGCGAAGCGCGACCATCGCTTCGGTCAGCCAAGGCCACAGGGCTCCAAGGAACAGCGCGGGATTTTCCTTTCCAAGTGCCTCCAGGGTGTCCCAGGCTTTCGCCTGCTCGACGACACTTTTGATCGGCTCTCTGGGAGACGAGGATATGCGCGAAGTCCAGGAGCCGTCGCCGTCCTCTTTGGGAGCGGACGCTATCCTTCTGGCCGACTCCTGTTTTGCCGACTGAAGCTCCTGGTCGAGCTTTGCGAGCAGAAGCTGAACCGCAACCTCCGGCTGGCTTACGCCGATTGTGGAGATAATAAATTCGAGGCTATGCGCGTGCATTGCGGTACGCGCAATCAGCGCCCTCGCCATCTCGACCATGCCCGGCGTCCACACCCGCGCCTGACCCAGGGCAGCCCAGGTGAAGCCATCCCAGCCCGGCAACGCCGACCAGTTCTCGGCGATCAGCCTCTCGACCTCGCGGGCAGCAAATACCCAAGCGCGATTGAGAACGCCCAGAGCCAGGGTGGCTTCCTTGTCGTCGTTCATCGCACGGACAATCTCAGTGTGTTTGTACCGCTCAAACCATCCGTGACTTCCTGCCATTGCCATGAAAGCCGTTGGTCGCCTGTCCGACGCAAGCGCTTCGTCGAACATGCGTGCCTCCACGCCGTCCGGCGTCGGCTGCTGACCGAGGAATTCAACGAGAAGTGTCCGGAGATGAAGCCGCAAATCCTGGGTATGGAAGAGCGATTGCATCTCCACGCCGTAGGCAGTCGGATCGACCTCCCTAAGATAGGTCAGGGCGGACCACAATTTCGGCCGCACGAACAGCGAAGTCTGCCGGGCGATTGTGAACTCCGATAGCCGTCCTTGGCTGCGGGTGAAGGATCGTGCGAGGGCATGTTCGAACATGGTCTGGTGGGAAAAGCCTATCTTGCTTCCGGCCTGGCCCAGGTCTGAGAGCATTCCCGCCCTCACGAGATAGGTTATGTCCTCCGAGTGCTGGTCAAATCGCGCGGCGGGGAGCCACAGGATTTCCTTCTCCGCCATCTGGTCTGCGATGTCGGTGACGAGCTTCGCAAGCCGCGACCCGCTGGGCTGCCTCGTTATCGTCTCCGCCCACATCTGGTCCAGCATGAGCTGGTACTTGCGGAAGGGCTCGCTGCTCCTCTCCTCCAGCTTCAGGAACGTTTTCAGCGCCTGGGGCGACCGTAGAACTTCCTGCGCGTCGGCAGGCCAGCCTGCGGGTTCGAATCCATGGCGCTCCAGCACAGGAACGACCTCGGACCAGGGCGGCAGGTCCAAGTGAATTGTTTCGGCCGTGATGGTCTTGAGACGGACGTCGTGCTCGTACTCGAACTCGCGAGCCGACAGGACAACGTGCACGTTTGTCAGGCCGCTGACGCGCCGGACCAGGCTCAGCAGTACACTCAGCCGACCAGTCTTTATGTCCGTGTAGCCTGCGAGCGCATCGAGCTGGTCGATCATAAGAACGACCGGTCGCAACTGACTTATCCGCCAGAGCATCGCGCTGGGACGAATGGTAAGTCCAAGCCACTCGGCGAGATCGTCTTCGGTTTCGATTGCCGAGTCGAGCAGGTCGGCCTTGATGGCCAGAACCCTGATGCCATCTTTTATGAGCGCGTTGGCTACTTCGGCGAGCAGCGCTGACTTGCCGGAACCCGGAAGCCCAAGGACGGCCTGCGTCGTGGTCTCCTGCCCCGCGATAGTCTCGAGAATCTGGTCCTTCTCCGGGCGGCTGAAGTGGGTACCGTCCGGAAGTGTCTGCGACCACTCGAGCAGGTCGCGCGGGACACGGCCTAGTTCGTCGTCCCTCATCTGCACTTGCCGGAAGGACTGCTCGTCTACAACACTTGTTAGAACAGCGTTGTGCTCCTGGAGCAGCAACGCCTTTGTTTCGGGTGTGTCGATCTTTGCCTTGTCGTCGCTAGTCGCGCGAATGAGCATCAGGAAAGAACCGCGCTCGGTCGAGACAAGTTCGATCCCGGCATTGCCGGTTATGTGCCTGAGAGATTCGATGATCGCGTCCACCTTCTGAACGTGGAAGTCGTCCGCATCGCCTTCGAAATTCAGAACAATGACGCGCGTCTGAACCTTCTTCGCCTTTGGAAGGGCGAGTGCTTCACCCGGCTCAGCGGTCGATACCTCGCTCTCGCGTTTCCGAATGGCGCGCTCGGCATTTCTTCTCTCAACCTCCGGCTCCCAGTTCGCCTTGTTGTACCTCAGCATCTCCGGCGTGATCGAAAGCGTGAGCTGTGTGGGCGAACGATGCGCTTGGTCGTGGCAGGTCGGGCAGAGGACAATCAGATTGTCGTAGCTGTTGTCCTGTGAGGTCGAATATTCCTCGATGTGATGAACGATGAAGGACTGACCTTTGTCGCCCTTGCAGCAGTTGCAGAGGTAGTTGCTGTTTTCGAGAAGCGAGAGCAGTAACGCCTCATCAATTGGCTGACGTACTACGGCGGCCTTGAGTGCCTTGGCTTCCTCCCCCGTGAAGCCTTTGTCTTTGATGTCCTTCTGACTGGCTGTCCTGACTTTCGTGATCGTAAGCCCAGCCGTCACCGCGCGTTGTCCCAGCTCCTGTGACACGCCGTATTGCAGAAACTTGACTAGATTCGTCTCAAGCCTTGGGGCCACAAAACCTCTCAGCGGGGTGCGCCAGATACGCTCTGCAAGTGGGCAAAAAACAGGGATTGCAGCTTATGTAACAGACCTAGGTGCGGGAATACGGTGAGAGCCAACGTATCGGAGTTATCCCGCGAATTCTGTAGTGCCGGGAGTGCAGATCGGCAACGCTGCACCGCCCAATCGTTGATAGGCGCTATGCAGCGGGGCTAATCTCATAAGCTACTTGCATTTCTGATCGATCTGAGACCCGCCGCGAGCAAAACTTGAATGTCTGCTATTCGTTAAATCGTCGCCCGAACCTACCGGTCTGCAAGCGGCCCCCTAGCGGTCATTCGGTCCAATCGCCTCAGGATAGGTATGGCTCACGCGACCGACATGTTTTTAGCGTCTCACGACAGCCGTGCTTCCCCTGACAATCAGCCTGATGGCCAGTTCCCGTTGTCTGAGATGCAGTCGCTGCGATGGTGAGGCCAGGATGTAGTCGGCGGCAATCCGGCCCATGTCGCGCGCGGGCACCTCCAGTGTGGTCAGTTCGGGCGAGGTCAATTCTGCAATCTCCAGATTGTCGAATCCGACGACCGAAACCTCCTGCGGGACTGCGATGCCTTCGGCGTGGCAGTACTTGATGGCGCCGGCGGCAAGGATATCACTGCCGCAAAATACCGCGGTTGGTCTTCGGGGGTCTTCCATCAGCCGCCGCATGCAGGTGCGGCCGTCATCCAGCCTGTAGGCTCCCTCGACGACCGGAACCATGCCTTGATCGATGCCGGATCGTTCGAGTTCGTTCAAGAAACCGTCGCGGCGGCCTGCCGCGCGATCATTGTCCTGGGTGATGCCGGCGATCATTGCGAATTTGGTGTGCCCGAGGTCGAGCAAGTAACGGGCGGCGGTTCGCCCTGCCTTTTCGTTGTCGAACCCCACGGCCGCACCTGCCGCCGTCGCCGTCGCCGTGTAGGTGTAGACATAGTTGATGCGCTTCTGTTCGAACATGGCCAGAGTGGCTGGCCGGTGCGTTGACCCGACAAGCACCACTGATTCGACCCCGCGCTCGACCAGCAGACGTGCCTGCTCGTATTCAAGTTCGATATCGTAGCCCGAGGTGTTGATGATGAGCGAAACGTCTTTTTCGGAAAGCCGCGCCTGAAGTCCATCGACCATCGTGGCATAGATAGCGTGGTCCAATGTGGGGATGATCGCGCCGACCAACCTTGTCCGGGTCGACCGCAGCGCCCTGGCGGAACCATTGGGCACATAGCCGAGATCGCGCGCCGCCCGGACAACACGATCCCGCACGACCTCGTTCACGTTGGGATTGCCGTTGAGCACGCGGGAGACGGTGGCCGGCGAACAGTTCGCAAGCTTGGCCACGTCAATCAACTTTGCGCCGCCATCCTCGATATCCATTGAGCCTCGAATCCGACGGTTTTCGAGAAACCGTTTTCCAGATGACACATTTCTTTTCTGAAGGCTACACCATCCTTCTTTTAGAAAGCCTTTCAAATTGGGCTTGACAGCTATGAGAAAAGGCGTGAAAACGATTTCACAAATGCGCAACTCATAGCGCAGAACCAAGGGATGAGAAATGCTCAGCGGCATCAAAGTCGTCAGCTTCTGCCATTTTCTGCAGGGTCCTGCAGGCGCCCAATATCTCGCAGACATGGGTGCGGATGTCATCAAGGTTGAACCCATCGACGGAGCTCATGAACGTCGCTGGTCGGGGGCGGACGTCTATGTGGAAGGGATCAGCGGCTTCTATCTCTGCGCCAACCGCAACAAGCGCTCCATCGGCATTGATCTGAAGAGCACCGAAGGCAAGCAAGTCGCCCGGCGCCTGATCGCCGGCGCCGATGTGGTGATGGAGAATTTCCGGCCCGGCGTATTCGCCAAGCTCGGCTTTGACGATGATGCGCTCCGGGACATCAATCCCAATTTGATTTTCGCGTCGGCGAGCGGTTTTGGCGCAACTGGCCCGATGGCGATGAAACCCGGCCAGGATCTTCTCGCCCAGGCGCGCTCCGGTCTGATGACTGTCACCGGAACGCCGGAACGTGGCCCCACGCCGGTCGGTGCGGCGATCGTCGACCAACATGGCGGGGCACTTCTGGCGATCGGCATTCTGGGTGCATTGGTGCGCCGCTTGCGGGATGGCAAGGGGACGCGCGTCGAGGCAAGCCTGATCAACTCGGCAATCGACCTGCAGGGCGAGGCGCTGGTCAATTACTTCGCCGGCGGCTTCAGCCGCGAGGTGCTCAACCGCGAGGCGAATCTGGCGACATGGTTCCATGCCGCGCCCTACGGTGTCTATCCTGCCTCCGACGGCCATGTGGTGGTGTCGCTGTGCGATGCTTCCGTGTTGGCCGAAGCGCTCGACAGCGACGGTCTGCGCGAGGTAGTCGGTGTCGACCGCTACGTCGAACGCGACGACTATGCTCGCCGGCTGGCCAGTGCCACGGCCCGGTTCGCGGTGGCCGACCTCGCCGAGCGCTTTGACCGCCATGGCATCTGGTGGGCGCCCATCAATTACTATGACGATCTGCTGGCCGACGCGCAACTCAGCCACGCGCAAGTGTTTCGGCAGGTGAACGTGCGTGGCCGAACGATCCACCTGGTCAACCATCCCAACCGCTACGACGGCGAGGTGCCCGCGTTGAGATACCTCGCTTTGGAGATCGGCGAGCACACGCACGAGATCCTGGACGAGCTTGGCTATGCCGATGTTGAGGTCCAGCGCCTGCTGGCGTCAAAGGCCGTGGTCGCATCCCGCGAAAAGGACGACGCAGTGGCAAGGAAGGCTTCGTGATGCTGGAACAGGTTTCCCCGGCTGCAATCGGCGTTGCTATGCCCGAGCACGCAGCCTCCATCAACCGCGGACTTGCCATTGTGACGGGTGGCCGTCGCGGCATCGGCCGAGCCATCTGTTGTGAACTCGCGCAGGCAGGTTTCGACGTCGCTGTCATCGACATCGTGGACGATGAGAATGCCAGCGAGACCGTCGATCTTGTCCGCAGACACGGGCGAAATGGTGCCTTTTATCGCAAGGACATATCCGAGACCTCGGACAATGCGGCGTTCATAGAGCGTATCGAAGCCGATCTGGGGGGAACCACCTGCCTGGTCAACAACGCCGGCGTCCAGGTTTCCGTGCGCGGTGATCTTCTCGATGTTACCGAGGAGAGCTTCGACCGGCTGGTCGGCATCAACTTGCGCGGCACGTTCTTCTTCACCCAGGCCGTAGCGCGGGCGATGATTTCCCGGCCGCAGGCCCGGCTCGAACGGTCGGTGGTGACGATCACCTCTGCTAACGCGGGCTTGGTCTCGCCGGAAAAGGGGCCGTACTGTATATCCAAGGCCGGACTGTCGATGGCTTCCCAGCAATTTGCCATTCGCCTGGCGGATGCAGGCATCCGGGTGCACGAGATTCGCCCAGGCCTGATCCAGACCGACATGACCGCTGACGTCTATGAGAAATATTCCGCGCAGGTCGAAGCCGGACAACTCTCGGCAATCAGACGGTGGGGGCAGCCTGAAGACATTGCCCGCGGGGTGGCGACGCTGGCCGTCGGCGGCATGCCATTCAGCACCGGGGACATCTACCACATCGGCGGCGGCATGCAGATGCATCGCCTGTGAGCTTTTTTTGAGAAACCGTGAAAACGATTTCTCGGTTTGGGAGACGACGTGATGAAGGACGCAGTTCTCGAAATGCGCGGCATCCACAAGCGCTTTCCGGGTGTGTATGCGCTGAACAATGTCAGCTTCGCCGTGCGCAAGGGAAGCGTGCATGGCGTTATCGGTGAAAACGGCGCCGGCAAGTCGACATTGATGCGCGTCCTGTCTGGCGCGTTCCTGGCCAACGAGGGTGAAGTGGCCATCGACGGAGATGTGGTGGCGGCGCCGACGCCTGAGCGGATGCTTGAGCTCGGAATCGCGGTCATCTATCAAGAGCTCGCCCAGGCTCCGCATCTCACAGTGGCTGAAAACATCTTTCTCGGCCGCCTGCCGAAAACGCGTCTGGGCACGATCGACTGGCGCCGGGCGAAAGGCGCAGCTCAAGATGTGCTCGACAGGCTTGGCTTCCGTGTCGATCCGGCAGCGCGCATCGACACGATCAGTGTCGCGCAGCGCCAGATGGTCGAGATAGCCAAGGCGATTGCCCGCGAGGCTCGCATCGTGGTGCTCGATGAGCCGTCCGCTGTTCTCGGCGACTCCGAGCTTGAACATCTTTTCAAGACGATCCGGCGGCTGAGCAGCGAGCACGGCGTCTCGTTCATCTACATCACCCATCGCCTCAAGGAGCTCTATGAGATTTGCGACGAGGTCACCGTGCTTCGGGATGGCCAGGTCGTTGCCTCGATGCCGCTTGGCCAGACGACCACGGCCGATCTCATCCGCCATATGGTCGGGCGCGAACTCAAGGACGTATTTCCACCGCGCTCGCGGCCCGGCGACGAGATCCGCTTAGACGTACGCAGCCTATCGCGGAACGGCGTGCTGAAGGATATCTCCTTCAATGTCAGGCGCGGCGAAATCGTCGGCATCTGCGGTCTTGCCGGAGCGGGCCGGACCGAGGTGCTGCGCGCTATCGCCGGCGCCGATCCGATCGACGGCGGCGAGATCAGGATCGACGGCCAAGTGGTCGCTATCGACGGGCCGCGTCGGGCACTTGCACATGGCGTCGGCCTGCTGCCCGAGGATCGCAAGACAGAGGGGCTGTTCCTCGACCAGTCGGTGGCATTTAACGTCACCGTTTCCCAGATGACGCCGTTGACCCGCAGTGGCCTGATCAGTGGCCGTCGCGAGCACGAGGCTGTCTCCCTGTTCATCCAGCAGATGCGCATCAAGACGCCGAGCCCCAGCACCAAGGTCCGCACGTTGTCGGGCGGCAATCAGCAGAAATGTGGCATCGCCCGGCAACTGCATGCGGGGACGGAAATTCTGCTGGTCGACGAACCGACGCGCGGCGTCGACGTGGCGGCGAAGCGAGAAATCTACGACCTGCTCGCCGAACTGACATCAAAGCGCGGCGCAAGCGTCGTGATGGTCTCGTCCGAATTGCCGGAAATCCTTGGCCTCTGCAATCGCATTATCGTCATGCGCGAGGGCGCCATTTCGGCGATTCTCGATGGCGAGGGCGCGACCGAGGAAGCGATCATGGCCCATGCGGTTTGGCAGTGAGGAACGATATGGCTATGCGCAGCTACCAACAATTCATCGGCGGGCGGTTTGTCGACGGTTCAGGCTCCGGCTCAATCGAGCGCCGGTCGCCGGCCACAGGTGACCTGGTCGCCCGCTATTGCGATGGCACGCCCGAGGATGTCGATCTTGCCGTCGAGGCGGCGCGCATCGCATTTGAGGAAGGGCCGTGGCCGCGTATGAGCGGCATGGAGCGCGCCGAGGTCCTGAACCGTCTTGCCGATCTGATCCGCACCAACCGCGACCGGCTGGTCAGGATTGAGGTCGAGGAGGTCGGCAAGCCAGTTCGTTTTGCGCGCGGCGATATTGATGGTGCAGCCGGCCTGACACGCTATGCAGCTTCGCTGGCCATGCAGATGGCTGGCCTGACCTATACGAACATTGGCGATGGCAAGACGGCGCTGATCAGCCGCGAAGCGGTGGGCGTCGTGGCCCTGGTCACACCATGGAATTTCCCGGCGCTGATCCTGTCGCAGAAAGTCCCGTTTGCGCTCGCCGCCGGCTGCACTGTGGTGCTGAAACCATCGGAGTTCACTTCCGGATCAGCCTTCGAGATCGCCGCGCTTGCGGCGGAAGCCGGCGTCCCGGCCGGCGCCTTCAACGTCGTCAGTGGCTATGGCGCAACCGCTGGCGACCACCTGACCGGGCATCCGGGCATCGACTTCGTTTCCTTCACCGGTTCGACGCGCACCGGCAGCCGTGTCGTCGGCAACACGTCCCGTCACTTGGTCAAATCTTCGGTCGAACTCGGCGGAAAGTCGGCCAATATCGTCTTTGCCGATGCGGATCTGGAAGCCGCGGCGGACGGCGCGCTGATGGGCGTGTTCTTCAACAATGGCGAGTGCTGCGTTTCGGGTTCGCGGCTGTTCGTGCAGTCGTCCATCGCTGACGATTTCATCGCCAAGGTGATCGCGCGCTCCCGCAAGATGAAGGTTGGCGATCCGTTTGACGACGACACGGATATCGGCGCGCTGATCGATCACAACCATCTGGCCAAGGTGGCCGGCTTCGTCAAAAGCGGGGTCGAGGACGGCGCCGAACTGGTGCTCGGTGGCAGCGTCACGACAAAGGCGGCCGGTCATTTTCACGAAGCGACCATTTTCGACCGGGTCGAGCCGCATATGACCATTTTTCGCGAAGAGATCTTCGGCCCGGTGCTTAGCGTCACCCGGTTCGATGCGGTGGATGACGCGGTGCGATTGGCCAACGACACTGCCTATGGCCTGTCGAACTACATCTGGTCGAAGAATATCGACACGGTTCTGACCGTCGCCAAGCGCCTGAAAAGCGGCTGGGTGCAGGCCAACACAATCATCGACGGCGCCCCGCAGCTACCTCTCACCGGCGTAAAGGGATCCGGATTCGGCTACGAGATGGGCCAGGCCGGCTTTGAAGAGTTCACTCAGCTCAAGACGCTGCTCATCCAGACCGGGCCGCGCGCTCCGGTCTTTCCAGTCTGAGGCGGGCGATGACCATTCCGCGCCTTATCGTCACCGATGTCGACCGCACCTTGCTGACGCACGACCATGCGTTGCCGAAGCGTGTGGCGGACGCTCTGCGCGGGGCGCGAGAGGCGGGCATCACGATCATTCTGGCAACGGCGCGCTCGCCGCTCGGGGTGAAGCCCTATGCGGAGAAGCTTGGGATTGCAGGCCTCGCCATCTGCTTCAACGGCGGCTGGATCGGCGACGTTTCGACCGGCGTTGCGCTGTCCGATCAGCGGATCGGTCGCACCGATGCGCTGCACACCATGGCCACGGCGCAAGCGGCGGGCGTTCGACCGATGTGGTTCACCGGCCACGACATTCACGCGCTTGCCCAAGACCCGACCATCGCACGCGAAGCCGGCGTGACCAAAGAGCCTTTGATCGTGGCGAAGACGCTGGAAGACCTGCCGGGCGAACCCGGCAAGATCATGTGTGTCGCCGCGCAGCCCTCCGACCGTGAAGCCTTTGGAGCTCTCCGCGTGCAACTCGGCGCGTGCCTTTCGGTATCGGGATCGCATCCACGTCTGCTCGAGATCGGTCCGCCCGGTATCTCCAAGAAGACCGCCATCGCGACCGTTGCGGCCGAGCTCGGAATGGCGGCGCAGGACTGCGCGGCCGCCGGCGACGCCGAGAATGATCTCGACATGCTGGCCTGGGCAGGAACGGCGGTGACGGTCGGCAACGCTGTGCCGGAAGCCAAGCGGGTCGCGCATTTCGTTGGACCGTCTTGCGACGAGGGCGGGCTGGCCGACGCGGTGGCCTGGCTGCTGCATCGGCAATCGACCCTCGCAATGGCAGACGAAACGGGAGGAAGGAATGGCTGAGATGACAACGGGACAAGGATTGGCGTCGATCCGGCCGGGGTCGGTGGGTCGGTTGCGAGGCTGGGCGCAAAGCCTTGGCCTGCTCTGGGTCCTGATCGTGTTGTGCGCCTTCGCGGTGTATCTGTCGCCGAGCTTCATCCAGACCGGCAACATGTTGAATGTCGGCCGCCAGATGGCGCTGTTTGGCATCGTCAGCGTCGGCATGACCTTCGTCATTCTGACCCGCGGCATCGATCTTTCTGTGGGTTCCATCGTCGGCGTCGTCGCGGTTGCAACCGCGCTGATGCTTTCATCTGGCGTTCCAATCCCGTTGGCGATGATCGCGGCGCTGGGGATGGGAGCCGTGTTCGGCGCCATCAATGGAGCTGGCGTCGTTTTCTTCGGCATGCCGCCCTTCATCATGACCCTCGGCACGCTGGTGATGGGGCGCGGCATTGCCATGACTATCGCCAACGGCGAGCCGAAGACGCTTGGCGATGCTTCGGATGCTTTCTCCTATCTGGGCAGCGGTTTTCTCTTCGGCATTCCCGTACCGATCTGGATCTTCGTCGCCATAGCCGCCGCGGCTTTCGTCGTCCTGCGACATACGCCTTTCGGTCGCCAGATCTACGCGGTCGGTTCAAACACCGAGGCAGCGCGGCTTGCCGGCATCAACGTGCCGCGCGTGCTGATGTCGGTCTATGCCATCTCAGGCGTGCTGTCGGCGCTGACCGCCCTGGTTTTCGTCTCGCGGCTGACCGTTGGTGAGCCCACCGCCGGCACCAATCTCGAACTCGAGGCGATCTCGATCGTCGTCATCGGCGGCACCAGCCTGTTTGGCGGCGAAGGCGGCGTCATCGGCACCGTGATCGGCGCCGCAATCATTGCCGTCATGGCTAATATATTGAATTTGCTTGGAATATCGCCATTCACGCAACAGATCGTGAAGGGCGCCATCATCATCGCTGCGGTGATGTTCGAGGTCTACCGTCACAAAAGACGGTCCTGACATCCATGCGCGGCGGCACTTGCCAGACGGGCTGGCCGTCGCGCTTTGGAGCCTGAAATGAAAAACAATGGAGGAGTGAAAAATGACCAGTCGCAGACATTTCCTACGCACCACGGCCCTTGCCGCCACCCTGGTACTGGGCGCCATGATGCCGGGCGCGGTCTTGGCTCAGGACAAGATCAAGATCGGCTTCAGCCAAGGCACCATGAATCATCCTTGGCGCGTCGCCATGGTGGAGGGCAACAAGAAGTACGCGGCCGAGCATTATCCGGATATCGATCTTATCGTCACTGACGGCAACAACGATGCTTCCAAGCAGGTGGCAGACGTCGAAAGCCTGATCGCGCAAGGCATCAAAGTGCTTATGATCTCGCCGCTGACGGAGCAGGCACTGACGCCAGTCGTCAAGGAAGCAATGGACGCCGGGATCAAGGTTGTGACTCTCGACCGCAAGGTCAACACGCCCGTCACCGTCCATGTCGGCGGCGAGAACCTGCCGCTCGGCGTCGGCGCGGGCGAGTTCCTTGCGAAGAAATTGAATGGCAAAGGCAACATCATCGAGTTGCAGGGGACGGCGGGGGCATCGGCCACCATCGATCGCAACAAGGGGTTTGCGGAAGCGATCGCAAAGCACCCGGACATGAAGGTGGTCGCATCGCAGAACTGTGACTACACCCGCGACAAGGCGGTGAAGTTCATGGAAGACATGGTGCAGCGGTTTGGTCCCGGCCAGATCCAGGCGGTGTACGCGCACAATGACGAGATGGCACTCGGCGCGATCCAGGTGCTGGAGGCCGCCGGCCGGCTCAATGAAGTGGCGGTGGTCGGTATCGACGGCCAGGAGACTGCTTTCGAGGCAGTCAAACAGGGCAAGCTCGCCGCAACCTTCGTTTATCCGTTCGTGGCGCCGGAAGGGATCGAGACCGCCTACAAGGTGGCCAAGGGTGAAGAGGTCCCGGAGACGATCACCTTGCCAACGGTCTCAGTGACCCCGGACAATATCGCCGACATGATCGGCAAGGGCTTCTAAGTCCTCCCTGCGCAACGGGACGCCGCACTGGCGCGGCGTCCCGAAATTTCAAATAGGAACTGGATGATGAGCGACAAGAAACCGTTTGCTGCCAATGGCGTCATTCCCGCCTGCCTGATGCCGTTCACCGCCGATCTGGCTGTCGATGAGAGCGCCTACCGCAAGCACCTCGCTGACGTCTCCTCGGTCGAAGGCATTTCCGGCATCACCATCAATGGTCATGCGGCCGAAGTGCACGCGCTCACCATCGACGAGCAATACCACGCGATCGTGGTAACCAAGGATGTGTTGCAGGATCAGGTTCCGACCATTGTCGGAGTGTATACAAACTCCAGCCTCGAGGCCGCGCGCATCGCTGCTTATGCTCAGCGGGAGGGCGCCGACGCGCTCCTGGTTTTCCCACCAGACTTCATGACGCTCGGTGGGCACCTGCGACCAGAGATGATCGTCGAGCATCTGAAGCGCATCACCGATGCGTCCGACCTTCCCATCATCCTGTTCCAGTATCCGCTGGCATCGAACCTTGCCTACCCGCTACAGACATTGCTCGACCTCTGCCGTCGTTTTCCCTCGATCGTCGCGATCAAGGACCAGTGCGGCGATGGCAATTTGCATGAACGACAGATCCGCGAATTGAAAGCTCTCGACCGTCCGGTCAACACCCTCACCACCCACAGCGCCTGGCTACTCGGCTCTCTGGCGCTTGGCTGCGAC
The DNA here is from genome assembly GCF_040320665.1 of Mesorhizobium sp. M0626. Lineage (NCBI taxonomy): Bacteria > Pseudomonadati > Pseudomonadota > Alphaproteobacteria > Hyphomicrobiales > Phyllobacteriaceae > Mesorhizobium > Mesorhizobium sp. M0626. The sequence continues at coordinate 15,447 of NZ_JAMYQD010000026.1, forward strand.
GGGCTCTTGTCGGGCGCCGGCAGCGTCATCGCCAGCCTTCAGGTTGCGCTGTTTCGCGCCGTGCAGGCGAACGATCTCAAGACTGCCAAGGCGATCAATGACCGCATCTATCCCACGGTACGGGCCTTTTATGACGCGCCGCTTCTCGATATGCACAATCGCATGAAAGAGGCGCTGGTGCTGCTCGGGCGACTGGACGAAGCTCATGTCCGGCCTCCATTGATGAAGCCAAACCCCGCCGAGATCGAGAAGATCCGGGGACTGCTGGCTGCTGCCGGATTGAGCGCGGAGACGCTTTACAGGAAGGTCGCCTGATCGATGATGGACCGCCTAGTTCAGGCAGTGGAACCGGCGCCCGGCATCCGACTGCTGACGCTCAACCGGCCGGACAAGTTGAACGCCTTGTCCAAAGCGCTGCTAGCCGAATTGAGCCAACTGCTGGCTGGCTATGACGCCGATCCAGAGGTCGGCTGCGTGGTGCTAACGGGTGCCGGTCGCGCCTTTGCGGCGGGCGCCGACATTTCTGACATGCTGGAACGCGGCGTCGCCTCCTATACCGATCCAGAGCGGCTGGCATGCTGGCGCGCCATTGAGGGCTTCTCCAAGCCGATTATCGCCGCCGTGAACGGCTATGCGCTGGGCGGCGGGCTGGAGCTTGCGCTGCTGTGCGACATCATCATTGCCTCGCAGGCAGCTCAATTCGCGACGCCTGAAATCAAGATTGGCTCGTTTCCCGGCGATGGCGGCACGCAGCGTCTGCCACGCCTCGTCGGCAAATCCTTTGCCATGCAGATGGTGCTGACCGGCGACATGGTCGATGCGACGCTCGCCGAGCGCAAAGGACTGGTCAGTGAAGTCGTGGCGGCCGACAGGCTCCTGTCGAGGGCGCTGGAGATCGCCGCTGCGATCGCCGCCAAGTCGGTTGCCATCACGCCCTATGCCAAGAAGGCCGTTCTGGCGGCATTCGAAACCGAACTGCAAAGCGGGCTAGAGATTGAGCACCGGCTGACCGTCGAGGCGTTCGGCAAGGAGGACCGGATTGAAGGGCTGCGATCCTTTGCCGAGAAACGGGCGCCGGCCTTCAGGGGCAAATAGGACTGAGGCGCAAGGTCGGCGGCCGGGTTTCGTCGCACCGACGGGAAGGTGCCTTCGGGCGCGAGTGGAGGCAGAATTATGTGGGATTACATCATTGTCGGCGCGGGCTCGGCCGGTTGCGTGCTTGCAAACCGCCTGTCCGAGGATCCTGACGTCAAGGTCCTGCTGCTGGAGGCTGGCAGCCGGGATTGGAATCCGATGATCCATATTCCTGGCGGCATCGGCAAGCTGTTCGGGCCAGGCGTAAACTGGCGGTTCCACACGGTGCCGCAGAAGAACCTCGACAACCGCTCCATCTGGTATCCGCAAGGCAAGACGCTTGGTGGCTCGAGCTCGATCAACGCGATGATCTACATCAGATGCCAAAAGGAGGACTACGACAATTGGGCAGCACTCGGAAACGACGGCTGGGCTTATGAGGATGTCTTGCCCTATTTCCGTAAATCCGAGGACAATGATCGGCTCGCCAATCGCTATCACGGGCAGGGCGGTCCGCTCGCAGTTTCGGATCAGGTCGGCCCGCACCCATTGACCCGGGCCTTTATCCGCGCCGTGCAACAATATGGCCTGCCGTTCAATCCCGACTTCAACGGCGACACCATGTATGGCGCCGGCTTCTACCAGGTCACCTGTCGCGATGGCCGCCGCCGCTCGTCCGCCGTCTCCTATCTGCATCCCGTCAGCAGACGGCCCAATTTGACGGTCAGGACCCATGCCCGGGTTACAAGGATCGTTGTCGAGAACGGCCGCGCCGTCGGCGTCGAGCTTTCCGAGGGCAAAACGCGGAAGGTGCTGCGGGCCGAAAGCGAGGTGATCGTATCGGCAGGAGCCATCAACTCGCCGCGCCTGCTGATGCTGTCCGGTATCGGACCGGCCGACGAGTTGAAAGCTCTAGGGATCGCGCCGATCGCCGATCTCAGCGGTGTGGGTCGGAATCTCCAGGACCATCTCTGCACCAACGTCCATCTGACGCTCAAGGACCCGATCAGCTATGACGGCCAAGATCGCTATCCCAAGGCGCTCCTGCACGGCATTCGCTGGCTGCTCTATCGCAATGGCCCTGCCGCCTCGGTCATTGTCGAGGGCGGTGGCTTTTTCCAAAGTGAGGGAGCGAAGCGGCCCGACCTTCAGATTCACATCGCGCCAGCGTTGGTGGTGCGCGGCGGCCAGACGCGACTGGATGGGCATGGTTTCACCATCAACTCGACATTCCTTCGACCACGTAGCATCGGCTCGGTGAAGCTCCGCTCGTCGAACCCCGCCGACGAGCCGCTGGTTGACCCCAACTATCTTTCTGACCCATACGATCGCGGCATGGCATTGAAATCAGTACGGATCATCCGGGACGTGCTGGCGCAAAGCGAAATCGGCAAGTTCGTCAAGGTCGAGCGGCTGCCTGGGCCGGCTGCGAAGACCGACGAGGAATTGATGGCCTACATCAGGCAATATGCCTGCTGCGACTATCACCCTGTTGGCACCTGCAAGATGGGCGTCGACGAGACCGCAGTCGTCGATCCCGAACTGCGTGTGCGGGGAGTCGACGGACTGCGGGTGATCGACTCATCGATCATGCCGGTGCTGATCAGCGGCAACACCAATGGACCGACGATGATGATCGGCGAAAAAGGCGCCGATCTGGTGAAGGGCGTCCGGTCTGGTCGCTCCGCACAAGCGATCGCGGCAGTCGCGTAAGTTTCTGGAGACCGGACCGATGCAATTCCTCGTCTTGTCTCGGCGCCGGACCGACCAATTCAGCGAAGCGGATTTCGAACAGCTGGTACCCAGCGAGGGGGCACAGGCCCGCCATCTCTATAGCATCGGCTTCACGCGCCAGATCTGGCATCGCGGTGACATGCCCGGTGCGTGCCAGATCGTCGAGGCGAGGGACGAGATCGAGGTTCGCGAGAAGCTGGCGACGTTGCCGCTGGCGAGGGCGGGGATGCTTGACTTCGAAATCGTCCCGCTGAAACCCTACGCTGGTTTCAATCTGCCATGAGGCCCACTGTTGTCCCTATGCAGTCGCACCGAGGTCCGATTATGGCGCGACGCGTCAGCAACGTCGTTGCGGCTGAGATGGGGTCGCCAGCGAAATGGCGCCTTTCCCGCTAGTTAATTCTGGAACCGGACCGTCTGCTTTCGGCCCCAAAGCGGCAGATGGCCCTTCCGGATGCTAAGCAAGGTCGGTCGGCCTGTGCTTCCGCTTTTTCAGCACCAGCAACCGGCACGATGTATTGAATGAGTGGCCTAATCCTATCAGCTGGGGTCACGGGTTCTTGCTGATGATCGGGGTCGCCTCCGATACCTCAATTGTGGACGAACGAACGGTTTCACATTCGCTCGAGCTTGAAGCGAAGCTAGTACATCGACGCCGATGTCGATCGCATCGATAGCCATCTGAAGTTGTCTTAGGGCAGACGCTTTGACGTATCTGCTCGTCTCTCCGGGCGTGGAGTGACCTGTTACATGGTCCAGAACGGCGCGCTCGATACCAGCTTGGTGCATCAAAGTGCTGGCTGTATGTCGAAAGCTGTGGAAATCCAGCCCCTTCCGGTAGACACCTATGTCGCGCCGATAGCGTGTGAACCACTTTGAAAATGAATGACCCAGACGATTGTCCGCTCCGCCGGGCTTCAAGTTCGTAAAGAGCCTCGTCTGTCGTGCTTTGCGACAGTGGTCCACGTACTCCAAAAAGCCAATCCGGATAAGCGCAGAGTGGAGCGGCACCTGACGCGCAGCGTTCGCATTTTTCAACATCCGCGGAGGGTTGTCATTGATGTCGAAATATACGATGCCATCGGATTCCCTAACGTCATCGACATGAAGCTGCGCAATCTCTTCTTGCCGCATTCCCGAAAAAAGGGCGATCAAGGGAAGCCAGTAGCGCTCATCCTTAAGGACCAGAGAACCTGGCTCGGCTCGGCGAGCTTCCGACTTGCAGCCCGTATAAATTGGTGACGTGAATAGCACCTTCAGCTCCGGCGCCGTCCACATGTCCCGCTGTTCCGAAGCCTTTTTCGACGCTGCGAAGCGGAATCCACTGAAAATGTTTTGCTCGACCGATCCAGCTGACAGCACGGCAGCCCACAGGCCGCTTAGGACAGAAAAATGCCGTTTGACTGTACGCTGCGTTAGCAGCTGCACGTCTCTGGCAGTCGCTTGTGCTGCGGCAATCTTCAGAATCCCGTCTACCGTCTGACCCCGATAGGCAGGAGCTTTCGAATAGTCCCAGGGCAACCGTTGGACTTTCTTGCGAAACTCGTCGGCATCAGCGCGGGTGTAGGCCTGGAGAGGACGATCACCACAAATCTCTGCAAACAACCGATAGGTCGCTCGCGCCTGCGAGGCAGTCTGTTGATCCCAGTTTTTGATCGCAATTTGGTCCGAACGAAAAGCCTCAGCGATCTCTGAGAAGGTCGGGCCGATATTCGGCGCCTTCTGAACAAGAGTCGGGAGGGGCACTGTCTGCTGGGAAAGTCCTCCGCCGGTGCTCCCATCGAGAGCAGTTCTAACCAACTTGTCCTTTGATTCGTAGTTGTAGTCGCCTTCTTGCCGGGCGCGCAGCTCGCCAATGATGTCGATGCTCGCGCGTAAAATCGCCTGTCGGATTTGGTTGTATTCGCCTGGGCCAAGGTCGGCTTGAGACAAATTTCGGCGAGCCATCACGACTTGGGCGGCGGGATTGGCCTTTTCGAAGTCGTCCTTGCGTAGGGCGTCGCGCTGTTCCGCGAGCGATTGATCGAGATATTCCGACCGCGCTCGGTGATCCTCTTCGGACCACTGTTGCTCGGGAAAGAGCCGCCTGTGGTCATCAATGGTCAGAGTGAGCTCATAAAACTCTTTAACCAACCCGGCGATTTCATCGGATGAGAGCATGGTGGCGGCTGCGAAAAGTCCCTCGGAATGCCTGTAAAGCAGATCGGCGCGCATTCTGGCAGAGGCAATCGTATTTGTGGACAGGCTGCGTACCAGCTCGGAGCGTCCGATGCGCAGACGCAGGATCATTGGCACGACCCTGCGAAAATGAAAGACGCCACCGCGCCGTATTACATTGAGTAGGCGGCGTCCTCGACCGCTTTTGTAGCAGTCATTTGTAGCAACCCTCGATGCTGCTTCTCCACCTGCGGAAGAAAGTGAGCTAGAACAGTCATTTAGGGTTTTTTTGGCTGGGGCGCCAGGATTCGAACCTGGGAATGTCGGTACCAAAAACCGATGCCTTACCACTTGGCGACGCCCCAGCAAGCGAGCTTTGCCCGTTGCGCGCGGCCTTATAGGACGAGCGGCACGAAAGCTCAATGCCGAGTTGGCCACTGTGCAAAACTGATCCACCGCTTGGCGCGGGGACGCGCTATTCGCCCCAGACCGCCAACTCGTTGCCAGCGGGATCGGTGAAATGGAACCGCCTGCCGCCCGGGAACGAGAATATCGGCTTGACGATCGTGCCGCCGGCGCTTTCGACAACGTCGAGCGTTGCTTCCAGATCCTGCGAATAGAGCACCGGCAATGGTTTCGCCGGCGCCTCCGCTGCATCGGCCTGGAAGCCGCCATCGAGCCCTTCGCCGAAGGCCGAATAGGTCGGCCCGTAATCGGTGAACGACCACGAGAAGGCGGCGCTGTAGAAAGCCTTGACGCTGTCCAGCGTCGCGCCGGTCGCGGGCAGTTCGAGATAGTCGAGTTTTCCGTTGAGTTTCATCACGCTGCTCCCAACTTGTTCCCTATATGTTCTATATCCTGGGCAGCGATCCGGCAAGTCTTTTCGACGCAGCTTTTGCTTAATCGATTGTAGTCGCCGGGCTTCGCTGCCACACCTTGCCTTTCGCACTGCAGCATAATAACGCTCGGGTCGGAACGCGGGGGAACCGGGTCTTGGCCCCGGTGTTCTATCTTCCGAGGACTTGGAGGGCGAGCATGACCAAATGGGTCTACACCTTCGGCGATGGCGCCGCGGAGGGACGTGCGGGCGACCGCAACCTTCTCGGCGGCAAAGGCGCCAATCTGGCCGAGATGTGCAGTCTTGGCCTGCCCGTGCCGCCGGGCTTCACCCTCACCACCGAAGTCTGCAACGCCTATTACGCCAACGGCAACAGCTATCCGGCCGCGTTGCAGGCCGATGTCGTCAAGGCGCTGGACCATATCGGGCAGCTGACGGGGCGCCGTTTCGGCGATCCGTCGAAGCTGCTTCTGGTCTCGGTCCGCTCCGGGGCCAGGGCCTCGATGCCGGGCATGATGGACACCGTGCTCAATCTCGGCCTCAATGACGAGACGGTCGAGGCGTTGGCAGCCGATTCCGGCGATGCCCGCTTTGCCTATGACAGCTACCGCCGCTTCATTCAGATGTATTCCGATGTCGTCATGGGTCTCGACCACGAAGTGTTCGAGGAAATCCTGGAGGACCAGAAGGCGAGCCTCGGCCACGAGCTCGACACCGAACTGACAGCGCAGGAATGGCAGAGCGTCATCGCCCTTTACAAGGCCAAGGTCGAGGAGGAACTCGACAAGCCGTTTCCGCAGGACCCGCACGAGCAGCTGTGGGGGGCGATCGGCGCGGTGTTTTCCAGCTGGATGAACAACCGCGCCATCACCTACCGGCGCCTACACGACATCCCGGAAAGCTGGGGCACGGCGGTCAATGTCCAGGCCATGGTATTCGGCAACATGGGCGAGACGTCGGCCACCGGCGTCGCCTTCACGCGCAACCCCTCGACCGGCGAAAAGATGCTCTATGGCGAATTCCTGGTGAACGCGCAGGGCGAGGATGTCGTAGCCGGCATCCGCACGCCGCAAAACATCACCGAGGCGGCGCGCATCGCCGCCGGCTCCGACAAGCCGTCGCTGCAGAAACTGATGCCGGACGCGTTCCGGTCCTTCGTCGACATCTCCGACCGCCTGGAACAGCACTACCGCGACATGCAGGATCTCGAATTCACCATCGAGCGCGGCAAATTGTGGATGCTGCAGACGCGTTCCGGCAAGCGCACCGCCAAGGCGGCGCTGAAGATTGCCGTCGAAATGGCGCGCGACAAGCTGATCACGACGGAGGAGGCGGTCGCCCGCATCGATCCCGCCTCGCTCGATCAGCTGTTGCATCCTACCATCGACCCCAAGGCCGCGCGCGATGTCATCGGCGTCGGCCTGCCGGCTTCTCCGGGCGCCGCGACCGGCGAGATCGTCTTCTCGTCCGCCGATGCCGAGGATCTGAAGACGCAAGGTCGCAAGGCAATCCTGGTGCGCATCGAAACCAGCCCCGAAGACATTCACGGCATGCATGCTTCAGAAGGCATCCTGACCACGCGCGGCGGCATGACCAGCCACGCCGCCGTGGTCGCGCGCGGCATGGGCAAGCCTTGCGTTTCGGGCGCCGGCTCGCTGCGTGTCGACTACAAGGCCGGCACGCTGATGTCGATGGGCCAGACCTTCCGCAAGGGCGACATCATCACCATCGATGGTAGCAACGGCCAGGTGCTGAAGGGCGCCGTGTCGATGCTGCAGCCGGAACTGTCGGGCGATTTCGCCGCCATCATGGAATGGGCCGATGCGGTGCGCCGCATGAAGGTGCGCACCAATGCCGAGACGCCGCTCGATGCGCGCATGGCGCGCTCCTTCGGCGCCGAAGGCATCGGCCTCTGCCGCACCGAGCACATGTTCTTCGACGGCGAGCGTATCGTCGCCATGCGCGAGATGATCCTGGCCGATACCGAGAAGGACCGCCGCACCGCGCTTGCCAAGCTGTTGCCGATGCAGCGCTCGGATTTCCTCGAACTGTTCGAGATCATGGCCGGCCTGCCGGTGACGATCCGGCTGCTCGATCCGCCGCTGCACGAATTCCTGCCCAAGACGGAAGCGGAGGTGGCGGAGGTCGCCGCCGCCATGAACGTCTCGCTCGACAAGCTCAGGCAGCGCACCGAAGCCCTGCACGAGTTCAACCCGATGCTCGGCCATCGCGGCTGCCGCCTCGCCGTCTCCTATCCCGAGATTGCCGAGATGCAGGCGCGCGCCATTTTCGAGGCAGCCGTCGAGGCCGGCAAGAAAGCCGGCGCGCTGGTCGTTCCCGAGATCATGGTGCCGCTGGTCGGCCTGGTGAAGGAGCTCGACTACGTCAAGGCGCGCATCGATGCGGTCGCCAAGGCTGTCATGGACGAGACCGGCGTCAAGATCGACTATCTCACCGGCACGATGATCGAGCTTCCGCGCGCGGCGATCCGCGCCCACGTCATCGCTGCTACGGCCGAGTTCTTCTCCTTCGGCACCAACGACCTCACCCAGACCACTTTCGGCATCTCGCGCGACGATGCGGCGTCCTTCCTCGAGACCTATCGGCAGAAAGGCATCATCGAGCAGGACCCGTTCGTCTCGCTCGACATCGAGGGCGTCGGCGAACTGGTGCGCATGGCTGCGCAAAAGGGCAGGGCGACACGGCCCGACATCAAGCTCGGCATATGCGGTGAACATGGCGGCGATCCGGCCTCGATCCGCTTCTGCGAAGAGGTCGGCCTCGACTATGTCTCGTGCTCTCCCTACCGCGTGCCGATCGCGAGATTGGCCGCAGCCCAAGCCGCGGTGCAGATTGCCAAAACAGCAGTGCCGCGCCCCAAAAAGAGCGCCGCGGCATCCTGATTTCGACACAGTCCTTTCGGTATCGATGAAACGGCCACCCGTGGGTGGCCGTTTGGCGCTAAGCTTACGATTTTGTAAGCAAATTCACGCTGATGTGCGCGCCCCAACACGCAATCCCGACATCGTTTCTTCCCAATTTCACGGCCCCCCAACCCGCCCGGTGCCGAGAAAAAGATGTTACAGATTTCGCCCAGACCCTTCCGCTCGATCCTGATTATCCAGACCAAGTTCATCGGCGATATTGTTCTGTCCTCCACGCTCGCCAAGAACCTGCAGCTCGAATATCCCGGTGTCAGGATCGTCTTTCTCTGCGAGGCGCGCCTCGCCAGTTTCGTCACCGCGCACGGCATCGCCGCCGAGGTCGTCAGCTTCCGCCGCGCCGCCATGCGCGGCACCCCGCTGGAGCGTGGGCGCGAGCTCTATTCTATGATCAGCAAGCTGCGCCAATTCCGTTTCGACCTGACCATCGACCTCACCGATTCAAAGACATCGCGGCTCATCGTCAGGTTCCTCAACGCCAGCACCCGCATCGGCTACAATCCTCCGGAAAGGCCGCTGCGCTGGCATGAGCGCCAGCCCGCCAATGTCTTTGCCGAGCCGTTCGGTTTTGGCGAACGTCACTATCTCTACCGCTACCTTTCGCCGCTCGAGCCGCTCGGCGTCGGCCTGCGCGTGCGGGTGCCGTCGATTCGGCCATTGCCGATGGAGACGGCGAGGGCCCAGGCATTGCTGGACAAACACCATTTGCGGCCAAACGGCTTTATCGCGGTGCATGCCGGCGCAAGTTTTCACGGCCGGCGCTGGCAGCATGAACGCTTTGCCGCCGTGATCGACACGATTTCGCGCGAAACCGGACTGGATTTCGTACTCGTCGGCGGCCCTGACGAGCGCAAGCCGGCCGAGCAGATCCTCGCCAGTGCCGCGTCGATCGTCAACCTCGTCGGCGCGCTGTCGCTGGAAACGCTGCTGGCGGTGTTGCAGCAGGCGCGGCTGTTTGTCGGCAATGAGAGCGGCCCCATGCACATGGCAGCAGCGGCCGGAACGCCGGTTGTCGGCCTTTTCGGCCTGACCAGCCCGGCCGTCTGGGGACCGGTCGGCGTGCCCAGCCTCGCCTTGCAGCCATCCATGCCGTGCAATTGCGTGGCGGGCAGCCTGTGCAATCCGCTCGATCCCAGCAAGGCCTGCTGCGTCTGGCGCCTCGAGGTCGAACCGGTCGTCGCGGCCGTGCGCGAAGTCCTGTCACGCACGCATGTGGAACTGGAACACGCCGTCTGACGGTGCGCGGCGGTCACATTGTCGGGATATCAGCTTTCTCACGGCCACTATCCCGATTTCCGCCTTGTTGCGGGTCCTGGGATGCGGCTATGACAGCGCCGATTCTCAGACAAGACAGGCATCCCTTGCAAAAGCTGTTTTGCGCCTTGGCGCTATCTATCGTGGCCGTGTCCTCGGCCCAGGCCGCGCCGCTTGTCGAGCCGGCGCTGCATCTGAAGGCTGAGGACGGTAGCAGTGTCGGCCGCGTCGCGCTTACGCTCGACGCCTGCGGCGGCCAGACCGATACGAGGATCCTGTCGGCGCTGGTGGAGAACCGGATTCCGGCGACGATCTTCGTCACCGGTATCTGGCTGAAGCGCAACGCCGCCGCCGTCGAGATCATGCGCGCGCATCCGGACCTGTTCGAACTGGAAAACCATGGCGGCCATCACATCCCGGCCGTCGACACGCCGCGCAAGATCTATGGCATCCGCAGCGCCGGCAGCCCGGAAGCGGTGCAGGCCGAAGTCGAATCGGGCGCTGCCGCTCTCGCTGGCACCGGCGAGCCGGCGCCGAAATGGTTTCGCGGCGCGACCGCCGAATACAGCCCGTCGGCTATCGCCATGATCCGCAAGCTTGGCTTCAAGGTCGCCGGCTTTTCGATCAACGGCGATGGCGGCTCGTTGCTCGGCGCAAAAGAAACCGCCCGGCGCATCGCCGCCGCCAAGGATGGCGATGTCATCATCGCCCACATCAACCAGCCGACCCACGCCGCCGGCGAGGGCGTCGTGCAAGGTCTGCTCGCGCTGAAGGCCAAGGGGCTGATGTTCGTGCGGCTGGATGACGCCGACGGTGTCGGCAACGACGGGACGACTGATTAGGATCAGGCGGCGGCAGGCAGTTTCACCGCCTTTGGACTGACGTCGCCGACGTTTGAGATTAGCCGAGGCCTCTGAGCTTCGTCATCCCAGGATGAAACAGGAGCGAAGCTCCGTCGCGAAGACCCTGGGATGACGAAGCGAGCAACGGCGGCTTGAGTCGCTTGCTCAGGCCGGTGCTGCTTCGATCGTCACCCTGTCGGGATAGAAGGCGCCGTGGTCGCGAATCTCAGCCATTTCGTCGAACGGCTGCTCATAGCCCCACATTGCGTCCTTGCCGGTCTCGCTGGCCGGCAGCACGCTCCAGTAGCTGGCGTCGCCCTTGTAGGGGCAGTGGGTCGACAGGGTGGTTTTGCCGAGCTGGGTGAAGTCGATGTCTTCGAAGGGGATGTAGAATGCCTGGCGGTAGGGCGGTTCGGACAGAAGCTTCGCCCGCGTCGATGAGGCGATCACCGTATCGCCGGCACGCACGACCACGGTACCGCGATAGGGTTCGACGGTGATGACCTTGCCGGGATTGCTCTGAAAGCCGGGGGCGGGGTTGGCGATCTGGTCCATGCGGGGTTCTCCTTGTTCGATTGGGAGCACAGTCCGATTGAGAGCGTGCGGGATGCTTCCCATGTCTCTAAAATGTGTCTGGAGAACCCGTTGCGCAAGCCTTCGCCAGTAGCCCAGAGCTGGCCTTCCGATCACTAAAAACGATCCCGCGTGGAATGCTCAGGCTGCGGTCTTGAACACGTCCATGAGGCCGGCATAGGCCGCGGCAATACCGGCTACCGGGTTGGTGCTTCTTGACGTCGTCTCGACCTTCAGTGGGCCGCCGCCTGTCGGCAAGGTGAGCAGCAGGAACTGGCGATTGCCGCCATCGCCGATCGATGCGGCGGCGACATGCTGGCCTTCGCCTTCGTTCTGGACGCACATTTTGAACAGCAGCGTGCCGCCGACCGCTTCAAGGGCGCCGCCGACCACCTCGACAAATTCGTCTTCGGAGACCTTTTTGGCCTCCGGCACGAGATCGGCCAGACTTGCGGCAAGCGTGTCTTCAAGCTCTTTGTCGTCGAGTTGAATATCGTCCAACTGCACGTCTTGGGCCTCGCTGTCATCCAGCTGCCTGTCGTCGATCTGCCTGTAATCGATCTGCTTGCCGTCGATCTGCTTGCCGTCGAGCTGCGTGTCCATGCGAACCTCTTTCAGTCGCCAATCCGCACCCCTACCCCGTTAACGAACCTTAACGTCGACGATGGCCGGATTGTGGCGGTTTTCCCCGCCTTTCGATCACTGCTTGCTTCAGCCGTTAACGGTTGGAGACGTCATGGCTGGACAATCCGTCCGTTCGTCCCACAATGGAACAAAAGACGGGAAAAACGAGGAAGCAATGGGAGGAACCAGATGCTCGGACTGATGCAGGAATGGCCGCTGCTCTGCCACAAGCTGATCGACAATGCCGAGCGGCAGCACGGGACGCGCGAGATCGTCTCGCGCTCGATCGAAGGTCCTGTCGTTCGCACCACCTATGCTGAAGTTCATCGCCGCGCGCTCAAGGTCGCTCAACGGTTGGAGCGCGATGGCTTTGTGCTCGGCGACCGCATCGCGACCCTGGCCTGGAACACGGCGCGCCACATAGAGGCCTGGTACGGCATCATGGGCATCGGCGCCATCTACCATACGCTCAACCCGCGTTTGTTCCCCGAGCAGATCGTCTGGATCATGAACAATGCGCAGGATAGAGGGATCTTCGTCGACCTGACCTTCATGCCGCTGCTGGAAAAGATCGCCGGCGCGGTCAAATCGCTGAAAAAGGTGATCGTCCTGACCGACAAGGCGCATCTGCCTGAAACGACGCTGTCGAATGTGGTTGCCTATGAGGACTGGTTGAACGAGGCCGATGGCGACTTCGCCTGGAAGGTTTTCGGCGAAAACACCGCAGCCGGCATGTGCTACACCTCCGGCACGACGGGCGATCCCAAAGGTGTGCTCTACAGCCACCGCTCGAATGTGCTGCATGCCATGATTGCTGCCATGCCCGACGCCATGGGCCTCTCCGCGCGGGACACGATCCTCCCCGTCGTGCCGATGTTTCATGCCAATGCCTGGGGCCTTGGCCAGAGCGCGCCGATGATCGGCGCCAAGCTGGTCATGCCCGGTTGCAAGATGGACGGCGCCTCGATCTACGAGCTGCTCGACACCGAGAAGGTGACCTTCAGCGCCGCCGTGCCGACCGTCTGGATGATGCTGCTGCAGCATCTGGAAGACACCGGCAAGAAGCTTCCCTATCTCAGCAAAGTCGTCATCGGCGGCTCGTCCTGCCCGCGCGCCATCATCAGGAAATTCCAGGACAATTACGGTGTCGAAGTCATCCATGCCTGGGGCATGACCGAAATGTCACCGCTCGGCACGCTGTGCACCATGAAGCCGCAGTATCAAGCGCTCGAGGGCGAGGACCGGCTCGATATCCAGGGCAAGCAGGGCTACCCGCCCTTCGGGGTCGAGATGAAGGTGACGGATGACGACGACAAGGAACTGCCTTGGGACGGCAAGACCTTCGGCCGGCTGAAGGTGCGCGGTCCAGCCGTCGCCAGCGCCTATTATGGCGGCGTCGGAGCCGAGCAGTTCGACAAGGACGGCTGGTTCGACACTGGCGATGTCGCCCATATCGATTCCGGCGGCTACATGCAGATCACCGATCGCGCCAAGGACGTCATCAAGTCGGGCGGCGAGTGGATATCGACCATCGACCTGGAGAACCTCGCCGTCGGCCATCCCGATGTCGCCGAGGCCGCGGCGATCGGCGTCCATCATTCGAAATGGGGCGAGCGGCCCTTGCTGGTCGTGGTCGCCAAGCCCGGCAAGGAGCCGAGCAAGGCCGATATACTGGCGTTCATGGACGGCAAGGTGCCGAAATGGTGGATACCCGACGACGTCGCTTTCGTCAGTGAAATCCCGCACACCGCCACCGGCAAGATCCAGAAGATCACCTTGCGCAAGCAGTTCAGCGACTACCGCCTGCCGACGGATTGACCGGGACCGTGCGTTTCCTTGACCTTCAAGCTACCGGCCGCAAAAACGTTAGGGCAGGGGATGTTCAATTTGAGCATCCTTTGCTCTAAGCGTCTGTGCGGGTTGGGGCGGTGCTGAAGACAATGGAAATTGACGAGCGGCAGACATCGAAGGCGGCCGGCTGGTCGCGGCGCACGGGCGCTTTTGCCCTGGTCCTGCTGCTCACCGTGCTGGCCGGCCATCATTTCGAACTGGTCGAAACGCCGGCCTTCCTGTGGGTGCTGGCGATCGTCGCCTTGCTTGCCGCGTTCGCTTTGCTGTTTGCCGGCCTCGCTTTGTCCCGGCTGTGGCATTTCGGTGACCGTGGCGGCCGCGACCTCTCGGTCGGCGCCCTGCTGGCGCTGCTGGTGCTGACGCCCTACGGCTTTGCCACCTATTTGGCGGCGACCACGCCGCCCCTGAGGGACATTTCGACGGACCTCGACAATCCGCCGGTGCTCGAGACCAGCGACCGCACCAAGGACATGAACGTGCTCGCGCCGCCAACGCCTGGCGAAGTGCGCCTGCAGGCCGACGCCTATCCGCTGGTCACCGGGCACAGCTACAATCTGCCGTTCGAAACCGTCGTCGACGCCGTTGAAACCGTGCTCGACCGCCGCGATTGGCAACTTACTGCGCCATATCCGGTGACGGACGGTCAAGACGAGGTGACGATATCGGCCGTTGCCCGGAGCTTCGTCGTAGGCCTGCCCGCCGACGTCGCCATCCGGGTCAGCAATGATGGCGACACCATCGTCGTCGACATGCGCTCAGCCTCCCGCTACGGCCGCTACGACCTCGGCGACAATGCGGCGCGCATCGTCGGGTTCCTCGCCGAACTTGATCAGGAAGTTGCAGGGCAGGTGGGTGCCGCGCCGGCTGAGTAGTTCTACCCCACCGGCACAAAAACGCCGTCGATGGCCGGGTCACCCTGGGTAGCAACCAGGCCGCGCGCCACCAGGTCCTCGAGATGGGCAAGCACCGACAGGCCGGCGGCGCCATGCAGGCGCGGGTCGGTGTCCCGGTAGATAGCCTTGACCATGTCCGGGATCGTCCGGTCGCTGTCGCGGATCCGTTCGAGGATCGCCCGTTCGCGCATCTTGCGATGGGTCTTGAGGCCGCGCATGAAGCTGCGCGGCGCGGTCACCGGGCCGCCATGGCCGGGCAGCAGCAGGCGATCGCCGCGCGCGATCAGCCTGTCGAGCGAGGCCATGTAGTCGGCCATCGCTCCGTCCGGCGGCGCCACGATCGATGTCGCCCACGCCATCACATGGTCGGC
Source organism: Mesorhizobium sp. M0626 (assembly GCF_040320665.1). Taxonomy (NCBI): domain Bacteria; kingdom Pseudomonadati; phylum Pseudomonadota; class Alphaproteobacteria; order Hyphomicrobiales; family Phyllobacteriaceae; genus Mesorhizobium; species Mesorhizobium sp. M0626. Next base: position 30,600 of record NZ_JAMYQD010000026.1, read on the forward strand.
TGAAAACAGGATGCCGGTGCCTTCGAGCGCAAATGCCGCGTGATTGGCGGTGTGGCCCGGCGTCAGCACCGTCCGGATCGTCCAGTCATCGCCCTCGACCAGCGCATTGTCGGGCAACGCGATCTCCGGGACGAAAACCGTGTCGGCGCTGGCGTCGAGCGGGTTGATCTCGCCGATCCGCAGCGGCCTTGCCGGGCGGTGCGGGCCTTCGGCCAGTACAATAGCGCCGGTGTGCGCTTTCAGCCGGGCGGCCAGCGGAGAATGGTCGCGATGCGTGTGGCTGACGAAGATATGGCTGACCGGCCGGTTTGCGATCACCTTGAGCAGCGTCTGGAAATGCGCCTCGTCATCGGGGCCGGGATCGATCACCGCCAGCGTATCGCGCCCGACGATGTAGCTGTTGGTGCCGTGAAAGGTGAACGGGCTGGGGTTTTTGGCGGTGACGCGCAAGACGTCCGGCGCAACGGTGACGCCCTCGCCATATGCCGGATCGAAGCTGGTGTCGAATTTGAGCGCCATGGCGGTGTCGTTGAATCTCTGTTCAGGAAGACGGCAAAACTGATTGCCGCATAACACGGAAGCCAATATAGAAAAACGCAAGGCCGCGATCTGCGGCAATCCGGATTGGGGAAGACCATGGCACTTGCAACGACGATGCGCCCGCTTGTTTCTCTCGCTTTGCCCCAGGAGGGCGCGCAGCGCCTGGCAACCCAGCTTTTGCTGGCGATCGCCGGAACGCTGCTTTTGACCCTGTCGGCCAAGACGAAAGTCGTGCTCGGGCCGGTCGACATCTCGCTGCAGACGCTGGCCGTCCTGCTGATCGCCACTGCATTTGGCCTGCGGCTTGGCGTCGCTACCCTGCTTCTCTACATGGCCGAAGGCGCCATGGGCTTCCCGGTCTTCCAAAGCACGCCTGAAAAGGGCATCGGCATCGCCTACATGATCGGCGGCACCGGCGGTTATCTCGCCGGCTTCGTCGTCATGGCGGCCATTGTCGGCTGGGCCGCCGACCGCGGCTGGGACCGCCACCCGATCAAGTTGTTCAACGCCATGCTGGTCGCCGAAATCGTCATGATGGCCATGGGCTTTGCCTGGCTGGCCACCCTCATCGGCGCGGAAAAGGCGTGGCAGTTCGGCGTTTTGCCGTTCGTCCTCGGCGACCTGATCAAGGTTGCGCTCGCCGCCAGCCTGGTGCCGGCGGTATGGTCGCTGCTGCCCAAGCAGCCCTGAAACCGGACAAATGAATGAGCCGGCGGGTCCAAGGCCCGCCGGCTTTTTGTTGTCACGCGTCCGCCAGCCGATGGTGCAAGCCGGTTGCCAAATCGCCACGCCCATTTGCACCGTCAGCTTGTGCCTGGTCGGTCAAATTGCCGCGAGGCGGCAGATGCAGAGTAATTCTGGCGCCGATCCACGGCCGAGATTGAATTGACAAGCCATTGCGCGAAACCTAAGCACGGGCAACTTGATTTCGAGGCGGGGGCCGGTAATTCAAGGAGAGCTTGTTGAAGGGAATAATCCTTGCAGGAGGCAGCGGGACGCGTCTGTATCCCCTTACATTAGCGATCTCTAAGCAGATTCTGCCGATATACGACAAGCCGATGATTTTTTATCCGCTGAGCGTCTTGATGCTCGCCGGTATCCGCCAGATTTTGATCATTTCGACACCTCGCGACTTGCCGGTGTTTCGGGAGTTGCTGGGCGACGGTTCGGAATTCGGGGTCGAATTCTCCTATGCCGAGCAGGCGCAGCCCAACGGGCTTGCCGAGGTCTTCATCATCGGCCGCGACTTCATCGGCAAGGATAATGTGTCAATGATTCTCGGCGACAACATCTATTTCGGCGAGGGCCTGTCGCAGCTCTGCCGCACTGCTGCGCAGCGCCAAAGCGGCGCGTCGGTGTTCGCCTACCATGTCGAGGACCCGCAGCGCTACGGCGTGGTGTCGTTCGACAAGCTCAGCGGCACGGCTTTGACGATCGAGGAGAAGCCGCGGGAGCCGAAGTCCAACTGGGCGGTCACCGGCCTCTATTTCTACGACAATGAGGTCGTCGACATCGCGTCGACGATCAAGCCCTCGGCGCGCGGCGAACTCGAGATCACGGCGGTCAACAACGTCTATCTCGAGCGCGGGAAATTGCATGTGCATCAGCTCGGCCGCGGCTATGCCTGGCTCGACACCGGCACGCATGACAGCCTGCATGAAGCCTCTTCCTTCGTGCGCACGATCGAGCACCGCCAGGGGATCAAGGTCGCCTGTCCTGAAGAAATCGCTTTCGAGCAGGGCTGGCTGACCGCCGACAAGGTGCTTGAGCGCGCCACGCGCCTGGGCAAGAACGAATACGCCGCCTATCTGCGCCGGCGTGTCACCGAGCTGACGGAGACATAGGGTGCTGGAAGTCAGGCAGCTCGGTTTGGACGGCGTGCTGGAAATCGTGCCGAAGCGGCACGGCGATGCGCGCGGTTATTTCATCGAAACCTGGAATGCCGAGGCCTTTGCCGAGGCCGGCATCGATCTGCGTTTCGTCCAGGACAATCATTCCTATTCGGCTGCCGCAGGTGTCGTGCGGGGGCTTCACTATCAACTGCCTCCACACGCGCAGGACAAGCTGCTGCGCGTAATCAGAGGCCGCATTCTCGACGTGGCGGTCGACATCCGCCGCAGCTCGAAAACCTTCGGAAAATGGGTCGCGCTCGAGATATCGGCCGAGAAAGGCAACCAGATCCTCGTGCCGAAGGGTTTCGCGCACGGTTTCGTCACGCTCGTGCCGGACACCGAGGTTCTGTATAAGGTCACCGACACCTATTCGCCGGCGCATGATCGATCGATCCGTTTCGACGATCCTGATATCGGCATCGATTGGCCGTCGCCGGCCGGCGCCTTCGAGCTCTCGGCCAAGGACCTCAAGGCGTCGGCGCTTGCTGAGGCCGAGGTATTCGCATGACGCGCGACGATGTGAGGAGAGCGCCATGAATTTTCTGGTGACAGGCGGTGCCGGCTTCATCGGCTCGGCCGTGTGCCGGCATTTGTGCGCCAATCCGGCCTACCATGTGACCAATCTCGACAAGCTCACCTATGCCGGCAATCTGGCCTCGCTGCGCACCATCGAGAATGCACACAACTACAAATTTGCGCAGGCCGACATCTGTGACGAGCGGGCGGTTCTCGACATCCTCCACCGCGACGAGATCGACGTCGTCATGAACCTCGCCGCCGAAAGCCATGTCGACCGCTCGATCGACGGACCCGGCGCCTTCATCGAGACCAACATCGTCGGTACCTACCGGGTGCTGAATTCGGCGCTCGAATATTGGCGCGGCCTTGACGAGGACAGGAAGGCGCGCTTCCGCTTCCACCATGTCTCGACCGACGAGGTGTTCGGCGATCTGCCCTTCGATGGCGGCATGTTCGTGGAGGAGACGCCTTACGCGCCATCCTCGCCCTATTCCGCCTCCAAGGCCGCATCCGACCATCTGGTGCGGGCCTGGCACGAGACGTACGGCCTGCCGGTCGTGCTCTCCAACTGTTCGAACAATTACGGGCCTTATCACTTCCCCGAAAAGCTGATCCCGCTGGTCATCCTCAACGCGCTCGACGAAAAGCCGCTGCCGGTCTACGGCGCTGGCGCCAATGTGCGCGACTGGCTGTTCGTCGAGGATCACGCCCGTGCTCTGGAACTGGTCGCCACAAAGGGCCAGCCCGGCGAAAGTTACAATGTCGGCGGCAATTCCGAGCGTACCAACCTTGGCGTCGTCGAGACGATCTGCGGCCTGCTCGACATCAGGCGTCCGCGCAGCGGCGGCAGGAGCTACCGCGATTTGATCAGCTTCGTCACCGATCGGCCCGGCCACGACCGTCGCTATGCAATCGATGCCTCCAAGATCGGCCGAGATCTCGGTTGGGCGCCGGCGGAGAGTTTCGACAGCGGCCTTGCAAGGACCGTCGACTGGTTCCTCGACAACAAATGGTGGTGGGGACCGATCCGCGAGCAGCGCTACGCCGGCGAGCGGCTGGGGCAAGTCCGGTCGCGCGGCCAGGTTGAAGGCAGGAAGGGCGCGGCGTGAGGCTGGTTGTCACCGGACGCGACGGTCAGGTCGCTGCCAGCCTGCTGGAGGCCGGGCAGAGGCGCGATGGCATCGAGGTCGTCACCCTCGGCCGCCCAGTGCTCGATCTGGCGCGGCCCGATACGGTGTTCGACGCACTCGCGGCAGCGCGGCCGGATATCGTGGTGTCGGCTGCCGCCTACACCGCCGTCGACCAGGCCGAGGACGAGCCCGATCTTGCCTTCGCTGTGAACGCCGTCGGCGCCGGCAAGGTCGCCGAGGCGGCCGCGAAGCTCGGCGTGCCCGTAATCCATCTGTCGACCGACTACGTCTTCGATGGCACCAAGGACGGCGCCTATGTCGAGACCGACGCCACCGCACCGCTCGGCGTCTACGGCGCCTCCAAGCTTGCCGGCGAGCTGGCCGTGGCCGCCGTCAATCCGCGCCATCTGATCCTGCGCACCGCCTGGGTCTACAGCCCGTTCGGCAAGAATTTCGTGAAAACCATGCTGCGGCTGGCCGGCGACCGCGACGAGATCGCCGTGGTCGCCGACCAATGGGGAAATCCGACATCCGCACTTGATATTGCCGACGCGATCCTGCATGCGGCGGCGGTGTTGCGCGGCGACTTTGACGGCTACGGCATTTATCATCTTGCCGGCACCGGCGAGACCAGCTGGAGCGGCTTTTCCCGTCATATACTCGACACAAGCGCGCAATACGGCGGGCCCACAGCGCGGGTGCGTGACATCGCGACAGTGGACTATCCGACCAAGGCACGACGTCCGGCCAATTCGCGCCTGTCGAGCGAAAAGTTCGCATCGGCGTTTGAATGGACAGCCCCGGTGTGGCAGGAGTCGGCGGAAAAGGTGGTGCGCAGGCTGGCGGGGAGCAAGACGAAACAGGCATTGAGTGCATGAACAAGCATCCGTCACCCGAGCAATTGCATGAGTCGACGCCCGACCCTCAGGGGATCTATCAACCGGCGCCGAAGAAGCGCGCCAAGACGACCAAGCCCGCGAAACGTACCTGCATCATGGTGCTCGGCATGCACCGCTCGGGCACGAGCGCGCTGACCAGGGCAATCAGCTTGCTCGGCGCGAAGTTGCCAAATGATTTGCTCGGCGCCAATTCGACCAATCCGACGGGCCACTGGGAACCCTTGAAGCTGATCGCGCTGCACGACCAGATGCTCGCCGAGGCGGGCAGCAGGTGGGACGATTGGCGTAGTTTCGATCTCGGCGATTTGTCGAAGGCGCGCGCTCAATTCTACAGAGTCGAAATCGCTCGCCTCATTGACGAGGAATATGGCGATGCTCCTCTGCTGGTGCTCAAGGAGCCACGCATCTCGCGTTTTGTGCCGCTCTACGCCAGCATTTTCAAGTCCATGAACATCGACCTGCAATACGTTCTCGCAAGTCGCAATCCGCTCGCGGTCGTTGCATCGCTAGGCAAACGGGATCGCTCGACGCCGGGCTTCGGTGCCCTGCTTTGGCTTCGCCATGAATTGGAGGCCGAGCGCTCGACACGCGGCGCACCACGTGTGTTCGTCTCCTATGAGGCGATGATGCGGAGTTGGCGGCCGATGCTGGACAAGATCACGGCAGCGCTTTCGGTTGCATGGCCTCGCGCGATCGAGAAGGCGGCATCTGAGGTTGACGCCTATATTTCAAGTGACCATCAGCATCATACGGCGAGCGATGGCGCACTCTTCGCTGACGAGCGAATCGCCGGATGGGTAAAGGACACTTATTCGGCACTCAGGCATCTGGAAACGGACGCCAATGGCGCCGAGGCCATGGCGATACTTGATCGCGTCAAAGCTGAATTCGACAGCGTCGCTCCAATCTTTGGCGAAGCGTTTTTCCCTGAGCTACAAGCTAGACAACAGATTCTATCCGAGACAATTGGGATCTTGCAGCGCGCTGTGGAAGAGCACGCGACCAACGCGTCACAGCTTGCAGGCCAACTCCAGCAGAAGGACGCAGATATAGCAGGATATCATCAAAGCGTTGCGGAAGAGCGCGCTGCGGCAGCGAAGCTTATCGAGAGGAACAGGGAAGAGAATCAAAAACTCGGTTCCGAGTTGTTGGTGGCTTTGGACGACAATGTCAGGCTGAAAGAAATTCTGGAGAAAACGCAGCTAGAGCTGACGGAAGAAAAGGAGCGCTCTTCAGCGGCATCGGAAGAAGTATTGGAGCACCATCCGACAGAGGTAAGTGCCGACGCCGGTGCCGATTCCGCCTCGTTTCTGGCCCTCTCAAGGATGCCGGATGAGCAGGAAGAAGTAAGCATCTGTACCGACGACACAAAGTTGATTGCTTTCTACCTCCCTCAATTCCACAGAATTGACGAAAACTCAGAATGGTGGGGACCTGGCTTCACGGAATGGACGAATGTCGCCCGTGCGACTCCGAATTTCTATGGTCATGACCAGCCGAGGATACCTCGTGAGCTAGGATATTACGATCTCTCGCATCTGGACACGATGCGAGAGCAAGTCGAATTCGCCAAACTTTATGGACTACACGCTTTCTGTTTCTATCACTATTGGTTTAGCGGCCGAAGAGTGCTGGAAAAGCCGGTCGATTTGTTCCTGGAATCTGACATTGATTTCAAGTTTTGCCTCTGCTGGGCCAACGAAAATTGGACCCGTGCTTGGGATGGGGACACGAGGAACATTCTGCTGGAGCAGAAGTACGCAGAGGAGGACGCCAAAGCCTTTATCGAGACGATGATCGGTTACTTCAAAGACGAGCGATACATAAAAATCGGCGGTATGCCGCTGTTGGTGGTATATCGAGCCAAGGACATTCCTGACCCACGGCGCTGGTTTTCCATTTGGCGAGATCATGCGGTCGCCAATGGATTTCCGGGCATCCACATCAGTGTCGTCGACTTCTACGACATATCGACTCCCCAAGAAGTGGGGGCTGACTCCCTGGTCGAATTTCCTCCGCACAAATTCAACGGGCCTCAGAACCATCCTTCGGAGTTCCCGCTCTTCACGAATCCGAATTTCTCGGGTGGTGTGGTCGACTATCGGAAAATAATTGCCCAAAGCGCCAATCGTCCGAAGCCGTCCTTCAACATATTCAGGGGCATCATACCGGGGTGGGACAATACTGCCCGGCGGCAAAACAACCCGACAATCGTGCTCAATTCGACGCCGGAACTCTATGGCGAATGGCTCCGTTTCCTGCGCTTTCAGGCCCGACAAAATCATCCTGATCCGGAAAGCCGAATCGTATTTATCAATGCATGGAACGAGTGGGGCGAGGGCTGTTACCTCGAGCCGGACCGGCGGTGGGGACTCTCCTACCTGGAGGAAACACTTCGCGGGAAATTCTTCGACGTAGCAAGGGAACCCGAAGGAATGCAGGCCGCCCGGTCGCGATTGTTCGATCAGCTCGTTTCGGCGAAGCACCAGCCAATTTTGGGCGCGCCAATCTCCAAAGAAACCCTGGCAGCGATTGCCCCCCCGAGCCGGATGGCCGTGAATGCATCAAAGCTCCTGCGAAGATGGCCGCCACTGCATTCTGTCGCCAGCTTCCTTTATAAGCACGTACTGCTCGCCAGGCAGATAGACAATGGATGATGTAGCAATTGTGGCTCATTTCGACGTCAATGACGGCGTCGAAGCTAATTTCATCGAACTACTATCCTGTCTTGCGAAGAGATTCGACCGGATCGTTTTGGTGACGACAAGTAAAATCGAGGAAGATGTCGTAACCATAATCCCAAAAGACGCCGTCTTGATAAGACGACCAAATTTTGGGTACGATTTCTCCAGCTACAAGGTTGGTTTGGATTATGCGCTGAGGAATTGGCAGATCGAAAACGCGCTTCTGATAAACTCAAGCTTTGGCGTTCTTTCGTCTGCGATCTTTGACAGGACCCTGTCGAGGATGCTTGAATTAACACCGGAGTACGATGTGGTTGGTTCGACTGAGTCGTACCAATTCTCGTGGCATGTACAATCGTATTTACTTTTGTTGGGAGCCAAGGTGCTGCGGGCACCCTGGTTCGAAGGATTTCTTGCGAGCGTCGCGCCCACAAGCTCAAAATTAGAGACAATATTCAAGTTCGAGCTCGGCCTGTCCGCTGCGCTTCGAAACAATGGTGCAAAAGTTACAACACTTCTGCAACCGTCGCCTGAGCAGCTTCAGCATGCCAACCGGCGTTGGAATACCAGCGAGGGAAAGGAATCTGCCGGTCCTCCCAGGTCTCTTTCTGACGCAACCTCGATGGCGCTCCAATTCAACCCCGTTCACCATCTTGCCGACTTGGTCGCCCGCGAACTTGGGTATGTGAAGCTTGAGGTTTTAAGGGAGAACCCTCATCAGATCGATCTGGCCTTTGTCGATGACATTTATGAAAGGGAGCGCCTGGACGAAATAGAAGAAATGCTTAGCCGCAGTCGTGCCAGCTATGCGCGCGGGAGCGACAACCTTTCTACACTTAAATCCCAAGCTAGCCCCATCCCAGTGACCAAGCTCGCACGATGGCGCCGAACGAAGGCCGGGGAAGTCAATGTAGCGGTTGTCGTCCATTTGCACTATGTCGATATGATTTCCGATATTCATAAGATACTAAAAAATATCGTTCTCCCCTTTGATGTTTATGTAACGACCTCTTTTGAGGGATTTTACAATGAGATTTTTTCGAAATTCTCTGATTTGGCGCAGAGCATTTCCGTATATTACTCGGAGAACAGAGGTCGGGATATAGGGCCGTTTGTCTCGGTCTATCGCAGTGGCGCTCTCGACCGGTATGAGGCTGTTCTGAAGATTCATTCAAAGAAAAGTGCCTATAGCGCCAACGGAACTCTTTGGAGGGATAGGCTCTACGGCTCGGTCGCTGGCGATTCATTGACTGTGTTGAGGTCCATCGAGTTGATTAAGTCGGGCGAAGTTGGCATCGTCGGCCCGCACCGCTATTACCTGACCGATGACCAGTTCTGGGGCGCAAATCGCGCTACGGTCCGCCGACTGCTTGAAGAGATGACGGCGCTCCAGCCGGAAGCGAATCTGGAACTCGGCTTTTTTGCCGGTTCGATGTTCTGGTTCGCGCCGCGGGCGCTTGCGCCTCTGAAGAACATAACCGAGGCGAGTATCGCGTTCGAAGCTGAAAACGGGCAGCAGGATGGCACACTCGCGCACGCGATCGAAAGGGTGTTTTGCTGGGTCGCACGCGGTCAAGGGTTCACGGCATCCAGCGTCCTTCTTCGTGGAGAGGATATTCACAAATATTCGACAGCTGAGAATCGTGTCCCTGTATTATGAGGGAAGGCGGCATTACAAAAGCGGAATGATGAATTGAGGAGCGAGAATGGCTGAGATATTCAATTACAAGGGGTTCTCTATACCAATAGAACTGGCTCATATGACCGGAGGTGCCGAAGACACTTTCGACCATATCTCTAAGGAACACATGCGACAGGCTGACGAGTATGTCGGCATTGCGCCAGATAATTCCATAGTCGAGATCGGATGCGGCATCGGCCGCGACGCGATACCGCTCACCGAGCGACTTGCGGCAAACGGTCGATATTTAGGTATCGATGTGGTCAAGCCGATGATCGACTGGTGCCAGCAGGCGATCACTTCCAAGCACCCGAATTTCAAATTTGTCCACTTTGATGTGGCCGAGAAATGGTACAATCCGAATGGCACCGAGCTGCTTCAGCAGTGCCAAATTCCAGTCCCGGACTCGTCGGTTGATGTAATCATACTGCACTCTGTTTTTACCCACATGATGCGACGGGATATTGCCCACTACCTCGATGAATTTGCTAGGATATTGAAGCCAAGCGGAAGGGTTTTAGCCACATTCTTCATCATCAACGGTGACATCCTCAAGAACCAGGGGCCGAAGTCTTACATCACATTCTATCACTCGGTCGGCGATGGCTGCCACGTCCACGAACTGGAGAAGCCAACGCATGCCGTTGCTTACGAGGAAGCGACTGTGGCGGCCATGGTCGCGGACGCAAATCTGCGAATGGCCGGGTCCCCGATTTGGGGGGCTTGGAGCGGCCGGCGCTCTAACCCCGGCGCCGGTCAAGATGCAATCATCCTAGAACTGGCAGGCAAATCGTGATGGCTGATCGGCGCTTGGCAGGAGGGGCGCACCTGCCCTGTTGTAACAGGCAGATCTATCTGGCCGTTGTGGCTGGGAAGACGGTTCAAACGGCATCATGAACATTACCCAACTTATCGTTTCTCTGATCCGTCGTGAAGTGTCGGGCCGCTATCGGGGTTCCGCTTTCGGCTTGTTGTGGTCGCTGCTCAATCCTTTGCTCATGCTTGCCGTTTACACGTTCGTGTTCGGTGTGGTTCTGAAATCGCGCTGGACGGTTCCTGACCAGCCGAGCGCTACCCATTCCACTGGCGAGTTTGCCGTCATCCTGTTTTGTGGATTGATCGTCTTTCAGTTCTTCTCGGAGGTGGTTTCGCTGGCGCCTGGGCTGATCGTGGGCAACGCCAACTACGTCAAGAAGATCGTTTTCCCGATCCAGATCCTGCCGGTGGTTTCAGCCGGCGCCGCATTGTTTCATACGGCCGTCAGCCTTCTGGTGCTGCTGGTCTTCGCCTATGTCGTTTTTGGCTATATCCCGCTCACGGTGATTCTGGCGCCTGTGGTTTTGGTGCCGCTGATTGTCATGGTGCTCGGCATTGCCTGGATGCTGGCATCGATCGGCGTTTATTTTCGCGATATGAGCCAGATTGTGGCCCCGCTCGTAACCGCGACCATGTTCCTGTCGCCGGTATTCTTCCAGAGGTCGTCGCTGCCGACCTGGCTGCAGCCTTGGCTCTCACTCAACCCGCTCGCGATCCCCGTCGAGGATTTCCGCAACGTAGTTCTCTTCGGTGTGCAGCCAAATTGGACCGCGCTGGGCTCCTACTCGATCATCGCGATTGTGGTCGCGTTTTTTGGCTATCAGTTTTTCCAGAAGACCCGCAGGGGCTTTGCCGATGTCCTTTGACAAGCTCGGCGCCAAGAAGGCTGGCCGTATCTCTGATGTTGTTATCCGAGTGCGTGATGTGTCGAAACACTATGTCATGTTCGAGCGGCCGGAAGATCGCTTCAAGCAGATGATCGTGCCTCGGCTAGAGCGTCTGGTCGGTCGGCCGCCGCGCCGGTACTTTCGCGACTTTGCTGCTCTGTCCGGCATTTCCTTTGACGTTGGCCGGGGCGAAACTGTTGGGATCATCGGCCGCAACGGCTCCGGCAAGTCGACGCTGTTGCAGATCATCTGCGGCACGTTGCAGCCGACTGCGGGTTCGGTCGAGGTCAATGGCCGGATCGCCGCGTTGCTTGAGCTTGGCGCCGGCTTCAATCCAGAGTTCACCGGCCGCGAAAACGTCTTTCTCAACGCGTCGATTCTCGGTGTGCCACGCAAGGAGATGGAGTGGCGTTTCGACGACATTGCGCGTTTCGCCGATATTGGGCCTTTCATAGATCAGCCAGTAAAAACCTACTCGTCAGGCATGTATGTGCGGCTGGCCTTTGCCACCGCGATCAATGTCGACCCCGATATCCTGGTGGTGGACGAAGCGTTGTCAGTAGGCGACGAGGCGTTTCAGCGCAAATGCTTCGCCCGCATCGAGGACATCAAGGACAAGGGTGGCACCATTCTGTTTGTCAGCCACGGAGCGCCGACAATCGTTCAGCTGTGTACGCGAGCAATGTTGATCGACGGCGGCGAAAAAATCCTGGAGGGTCGGCCTAAGGCGGTGGTCGGGCAGTATCAGCGGCTGGTGAATGCAAGCCCGGAGGCTGTGTCCCGAATCCGCGCGGATATTGTGCAGCAGAATAGTGCGGAGGTTCGCGCCCCGTCTGTGCCGGCGCCTCCCGCCATGACCCACTCTGATTTATTTGAACACCGGCCTTCCAATGCGACTGCGTCGACAACGGCTGCGGCAACGGCCGGCGCGCTAGGCGCCGCTTCCGAGGCCAATCCTCAAATCGATCAATCGGCAATGGCTGCCCTGCACGGTGACTACTTCGATCCGGGACTTCGTTCACAGTCGACCGTCGCGTTGGAAGAACGTGGTGCGCGCATCCGAGATTTTAAAATAACGACTATAGGTGGCGACGAAATAAATGTGTTGCAGATGGGTAGACGGTACAAATATGAGTACACCGTCGACTTTTCCACAAATGCCAGGAATGTCGGGTTCGGCATATGGTTTAGGACTGTAAGCGGTATTGGTCTAGGGGGCGCGCAGACAATTTTTTCCAGAAGTCTACTTACCAGGTCTATAAAGACAAATACCACGGCCAGGATTTCATACGAGTTCACGAACATATTCCTGCCTGGCGTCTATTTCATCAGCTGTGGGCTTTTCGGATCGCCTGGCGATGAGCAAATCGTCATGCATAGGTTGGTAGATGTGACGGCTTTTCGCGTGGCCGCGGAGCCTGATCTGCTGGCCACGGGAATCATCGACGTCTCCCCGCAGATTTCTATCAATTTTGAAGCTGCGGAGTAAATGATGCGCCATTCGATAAGCGTGGTGGTTCTCAATTGGAACCGGCAGGACCTGTTGGATCGATGCCTGCAATCGCTGTTGAGCACGACTGGCGAGTTCGAAAAGTGCATAGTGATCGACAACAACAGTAGCGATGGCTCTGTCGATATCATCAGGAAGTGGGCATCTGTCGATGACAGGATAGAGCCCTTTCTTGCGCCCGAAAACAGAGGGGCGGACTGGATAAACGACGCGCTTCGAATGGTAGAGTCGGATTTGGTTTTCATACTAGCCAACGACAAGGAACTGATGCCGGGCTGGCGGGAGTATGTCGACGCGGTCTTCTCCGCCTTTCCCGAGTTGGGCCAGCTTGCCCTGCACGCGCCGGCGCCGCTGGATGACGAGGTATGGGTTACAAAACCGGCTACCTATGCCTATCAGAATGGCGAAGGCCTTTATCTAGCGCATGGCAACACCGGAATGTCGAGTATAATAAGGAGGGATATTTTAAAGAGGGAAAATATATATTTTGAAAATATCCCAGGAAATTCCACAGTTAAACTTCCGAACGACAGTAAGCTTTCTGAGCAAATTAAGTCCAGTGGATATTTTTCAGCTTGGAGCAGTAGATATTATTCCATCAACGTTGGACATACCTTACAGGAATTTGAGAGAGATTGGGAATATTATCACGCCAATTACGAACAGAAATACTGGCTGAAACTTGAAGGCCTCAAAAAGCGCATCGATGAGCATAAGCGTACACCGAAGCCAAATCGCCAGAGTCGGATATTTGGATGGGTGGGGCAGCCTGAGAGCTACGGGGGAGCCGAAGAGAGCAAAGCAAGGTGTTGGTCGACTTTTGGCGACGGGTCACTCGATCTGGAGACGCTGGATTTCGTCTACGCACTCTGCAGGCTGATCAAGCCTCACAACGTTGGAGTCGTGCGAGCCGGGCCGGGCAGCGTTGCTGTAGCCGCGGGCCGCGCGTTGCAGGACAATGGATTTGGGCAGGCCGTGTGTTATGAGACCGAGGCCTTGATGCTGGAGCGTTTGCAGTCCCGCATTTTGGAGCATTCTCTTTCCGGTCACGTCAGGTGTGCGTCTCATGAATTGATCGAGAATTACGATCTCTTGATTCTTTCAGGCTACATTCCCGAGGAGCTGTTCTCGATCGAGCGTGAATTTGTCCTCGAAGCGGTGGCCCGCTCAAGGATGCTTCTGATCGACGCGAGCCAGTCGGCGAGCTCAATGTTTTCAGCGATGCCGGCTTCGGATGGCTGGAGCACCGTCAGCTTTCCTGTGCCGCGGTCTATTCGATTGATGATGCGGTCGCTGTGACACCCGACCGTTCCAGTCGGTTGTCCGCTTTCGCGCCGAATCAGGGTGGGGGGTGCCCTTCATCCCAGCCTTTCGACATTTGCGATACCTGGCGAAAACGTCGTTCGATTGCTCTCAGTCCCTTAACCAAGAGGCCGAACAAAAAATATCTGGCGATCACTACAACTCCACGCTATGCGATACAAAGCGGCGGGGCTGGGGATTGGCACTCTAAACAGGTGATCGGTGACGGGTTTCCGTCGCTCTTGCACCACGTTAGTGTCCATGTCCTTGCGCCTGGAGTTCAGTACTACCCAATGACATCCTATGTAGAGGTCGTGTCCGGACTTCGGCCGAAGATGCGGCGCGCCATTATAATGATCCAGGATCTGGTCATGGTCCTGGTCGCGGTGGCGCTGAGTCTGGGGCTTTCTCAGTCGAGACTTTCATTCGACGCGCTCTCCACGGCCGGCCTGGCGTGCTGGGCAAGTATTGTTTTTCTCAGCCATATGCTGTTTCGCTATTGCGGCCTCTACAACACGGTGTGGCGTTTCGCCTCCACGCCGGACTTCTTCAACATCCTGAAGAGCTGCGCCATCCTGACCGTCACGCTCTATGTCGTCTCGCTGGCGGTTCGATCGTTTCAGCCGGTGACCGGCCTCAACGAGCGCCAGTTCATCGTCTTTTTCCTCGTCTCCTTCACCATCATATCGGCGCCTCGGCTCTATTATCGGTTCCTGCGCGACGGGGCGAGCTGGCGAATCCTGAGCCGCAACGCAAACAATGCGGCGATCAAACAAGCGCTGTTCGTCGGCAGGCTTGGCGAAGCAGACGTCATCATCCGCTTCACACGCACGGCCGAGCCGGCCGAATATTCCATCGCCGGCATCATGGCCATCGAGAACGGCGCGCCGTTGGGCACGCAGATCCAGGGCGTTCCGGTGGTAGCCGTGCGGCCCCGCCTGGTCGAGGTCCTCGAAGAATATGCAAGAGGCACCAAAAGCCTCGACATGCTGATTTTCGGCAATGGCACCGAACGCGAGATCGAGGAATATTCGGAACTGGTCCGTGTCGCCCGTCACAGCGGTATCGCCGTCGTCCAATTCTCCGGCGTTTCGGAGCTCGGCCAAGGCGGAAAGCTGGTACTCGACGCTGTCGAGATGGAAACCATCCTGCGCCGCTCCACAGTTGCTTCGGATATTGAGCGGATCGGCGGCTTTATCGGTGGCAAGCGCGTCCTGGTCACCGGCGGCGCCGGCTCAATCGGTCGCATCCTGGTCAAGCGGTCGCTGGAACTTGGCGCCGAGGCGGTTCTGGTCGCCGATATCTCGGAATTCGGTATTTTCCAGCTCGACCAGCAGGTTGACGAAAAGGACCATGTCCGGCTCAAGAGCCGCATCGTCGATGTCACAGACCGGCGCCAGATCACCCGCGTCGTCGGCGATTTCAAGCCCGACATCATCTTCCATGCCGCCGCGCTCAAACATGTGCCGCTGCTCGAGGAAAATTGGGAATCGGCGATCCAGACCAATATTTTGGGCACCCTCGTCTGCGCCGAGGTTGCCGCCAAATGCGGGGTGCCGCAGTTCCTGCTGATTTCCAGCGATAAGGCGGTCGATCCGACCTCGGTGCTCGGCATGACGAAACGCGCCGCCGAGCAGATCGTCTCTTCGCTGCACGAAACGCACGCCACCGGGCCCAGCGGCCGTCGCTCCGGCACCAAGTTCATCGCCGTGCGGTTCGGCAATGTCTTCGGCTCCAATGGCTCGGTCGCCACCATCTTCCAGGCGCAGATCGAGGCCGGCGGTCCGGTCACCATCACCGATCGCCGCATGACCCGCTACTTCATGACGGTGGCCGAAGCCGTCGACCTCGTCATCATGTCGGCGGCCGACGCCGAGCGGCGCCAGGGCAAGGACGACTACGCCATCTACATGCTCGACATGGGCAAGCCGGTGCCGATCCTCGAAGTCGCTGAAACCATGATCCGCATGGCCGGCAAAAGCCCCTACACCGACATTCCGATCCGTTTCACCGGGATCAGGCCGGGCGAGAAGCTTCACGAGGTGCTGCATGGCGGCAATGAGGAGATCGTCGCGCTGGATATCCCCAAGATCTTCGGCCTCAGGACCGATGTCGTGGGATGGCCCAAGGTCCAGGTTGCGCTGACATTGCTGCAGGCGGCCATGCGCGATCAGGACAAGGCCTCGGCGCTCGCCGTCATGGCCGGCCTCTATCAGGCGGAAGAGCCTCCAAGTGACGCACGCCGGGAAACCGTTGCGAAAACAGTCGGGCAAGCTGGTTAGAGCAATTCCAGAAAAAGTGTGGAGCGGTTTTCCCGTCCGGGATTGCGTCAGAACAAAGAGCCTGTCCTGATCGACCGGGATTGGCTATTGAAACCGATCCGATGGCCGTTCCCAGGCGTTTGCAGATGATTTTGAACCAGTGAGCAGACAAGATCAGCGCGTGGCCGTGCTGCTGGGCACGAAAGATGGCGCGGCTTTCCTTGACGAGCAGCTCGCGTCGCTGGCTGCGCAATCGCATCCTGTTGTCGACCTCTGGGTTTCCGACGACGGTTCGACAGACGGCACTTCGGCCATTATCGGCGCCTGGCAGAGCCGCTGGTCCAAGGGCCGGTTGACCCTGTCGAATGGTCCTCGCCAAGGCTTTGCCGCCAATTTCCGCGCGATGATCATCGATCCGCGCATCGAGGCCGACTACTACGCCTTCTGCGACCAGGACGACATCTGGGAGCCGGACAGGCTGGAGAGCGCCATTGCCTGGATGCAAGGGCACGACGCCGGAACGCCGCTGCTGTTTTGCTCCAGAACCGCGACCATGTCCGAAACCGGAGCAGCGCAAGGGTATTCGCCGCTGTTCCAGCATCCACCCGCATTTCGCAATGCGCTTGTGCAAAGCATTGCCGGCGGCAACACGATGATGATCAACCGCGCCGCGCGAAAGTTGCTGGCAAAGGCATCGGGAAGGACCGAGTTCGTCAGCCATGACTGGTGGACCTATCTGATCGTCACGGCTGCCGGCGGCATTGTCCGCTATGACCCGCGACCGCTGGTGCGCTACCGCCAGCATGAGGCAAACTTGGTCGGCGCCAACGTGTCGTGGAAGGCGAGGCTGTCGCGGCTGGGGCGCCTGTTCAGGGGCGAGTTCGCCGTCTGGACCGATCACAATCTGAGCGGCCTGGCGGTCAATCGCGACATCCTCTCGAGGGATGCCGCCGCCTGTCTCGGCCTGTTCATCAGGGCACGAAAGGGCGGTATTCTGCGACGCCTGCGCCTTCTCAGGAAAAGCGGCGTCTACCGGCAGACGCTGGCTGGGACGCTTGGGCTCTATCTGGCCTTCATCTGGCGGCGGATCTAGAGCATGCAGACACGGCCATGAGGGAACCCAAGCGAGCTTTCGACCTGGCGGTGGCGGCGCTGCTGCTGCCACTGGCCTCGCCTTTCGTCCTGCTTGCCATGCTGGCAATCAGGACGACGTCGCCTGGACCGGCACTCTTCTCTCAAACCCGTGTCGGCCAGCACGGGGTGCCGTTTGCCTGCCACAAGCTGCGCACGATGGTTGTGGGAACGCCGTCTCTGCCCTCGCATCAGGCGCCGGCAATGTCCGTCACTGCCGTCGGCAAGGTGCTGCGGAAATTCAAGATCGACGAGCTGCCGCAGCTCTGGAACGTGCTCAAGGGCGAGATGAGCCTGGTTGGGCCGCGTCCATGCCTGCCCACGCAAACCGAATTGATCGAACGCCGCAGGCAATTGGGTGTGCTTGCCGCACTTCCGGGCATTACCGGGCTGGCACAGATGAGAGGCATCGACATGTCGGATCCGAAACTCTGCGCCGAAACCGATGCCGAATATCTCAGGGGAGCCTCGATCGGACTCGACGTCAAAATCCTGCTTGGCACAATCTACCGGACCTGACGGGCCTGTCGTGCAAGTTCCTCAATCCGGCCGAGCGTGTCGGTTTCCGGCATCCAGCCTTCCGAGATCAGCAGTGACGGGTCGCAAATCTGTGTCGCCATGGAAGCGTCGTACGCTGCTTTTCTGCCAAGCAGTGTGGCGAACAGCCTGAATGGCCAGGCCGGCACAGGAACGAGCCGGGTCGGAACGTCGTATCCGTGCCTGAATGCAGTCAAGATTTCGAACATCGCAACGGGGGAAGCATCGCCCAGGACATAGGTCGGGCGCGGTGGCGTGGGACGAGTCAAAAGATGCGCCACGGCGCCAGCCACCGCGTCGCGCGATATCAGCGAACGAACTGCGGTGAAAGCGCCTAAGGGCAATGGTAAGGCAATGGCGGCAGCCCGCATCATTCCACGCAGGTTTCCCTTCATGCCTTCGCCATAGACCGGCGGCAGGCGCAGCGCCGTGGCATCGGAGGGCCTGGACGCATAGGCTTCCAGTGTCTTGATCTCGCCTTCGCGTTTCGAGCGCCCGTAGGCGCATTGCGGGGCAGGGAGCGTCGCCTCGCTGATCGTTCCGCTGAAACCGGGACCGGCTACTGCCCGGATCGACGACAGATAGATGAAGCGCCCGCTTGTCCGCGAGGCGGCCGCGCGCGCCAGCTGCGCGGTCAGTGTCGCGTTGGCTGCCATGAAGTCGGCTTCGCTCGCCTTGCGGTCATTGTTGAGCGCCGCACAGTGGACGACATGGGTGATATCTCGCATCAGCGCCTGGTATGCCTGAGCCGGTGCGTCGAAGTCCGGCAACAAAACCGCATCGCTCACGGGATCGAGCCGTTCCGGGTGGCGCGATGCCATGCGCACCCCGAACCCGGCTTCGCGCAGCTGGTTGACGACCTGCCTGCCGATGAAACCCGTCGCGCCTGTGACCAGCACTTTCACGGCCGGCTTGCCTGGGGCGCCGGGGCCGGTGCCTGTTGTTCCGGCAGCATTTGTTGCCGGCCCGATGCAAGATATGTCCCGGACACCAGGAACACCATCAGTGTGGCATCGAGGATGTCGTGGCCGACCAGAATGCCGGTCAGGCCGCCGATGAGGTAGGTGATCGCAGTGACGACAATCATCGTGGCGCCGAACCGCTCGATCGCGTCCGTGCTGGTGCGCAGCACGATGGCCGCGTTTCTCGCGGCAACGAAGAACACAGCCGCGAGCGTTACGGCTCCAAGCAGCCCGGCCTCCACCAATGCAGTCAGGAAGCCATTGTGAAAATGGCTGAAGCCCGTGGACGGCATGTGGAACTGATTGTGGAATCCATCCTTTATCAGCTCACGGCTTGCAGCAATGCCGTGACCGAAAATCGGCATGTCGTGGAAGGCGCTCAGCCCAATCTGCCAAAGTGCTGCGCGCAAGCCGAGCGCGGTCGTGTGGTCGCCCTTCGTGGCGAGCGCATCCCAGTCGCTGAACAGGAAGGCCGCGCGCTCGGAAATGATGGGGAGACCAATGACCGCGATGACGATGCCGATCGCGCCCGCAATCAGCAAAAGCCGAATGGCGTTTCTGTTGTTGAGCTTGCGACGGTTGATCAGCAGGACCGCGATGCCGGCCACCAGCATCGCCAGCCAGATGATCCGCGACCCCGAATAGACAATGTCGACCGCGCCGGCCAGTGTCGCGCAGGCCAGCAACGCCCTGTTCTTTTCGACACCCGATAAGGCGCCTGCCAGGCACATCATCATGCTGAGGCAGGCGACGGTCGCGAACACGATCGGATTGCCGGCGCCGCCTTCGGCCCGTATGCCCAGCCCGTGATATTGCACGACGGCCAGCAGCAGGGCGCCAAAACAGGCGGCGGCGCTCGCCAGCACGACGATGCGCGTCAGCGTGGTTTTCTCGGTGATGCTCCAGGTCGCGTATGAGACCGGGAAAAACAGGAAGGTGATCAGCCCTGCCAGATGCGGCGCATCCCTGGCGATCGAATTGTTGACGATGGAGGCGAGCACGCTGGCTGCGCAATAGGCATAGATGGCCACCGTCATCGCGGTCATCGGCCGGTCGATGTTGAAACGCCGTCTTTTCAGCGCAAGCAGAAGCACCGACCACAGGCCGCCGCCATTGAACAAAAAGCTGACCGCCGATCCCAGTACCGGCGGGAAAAAGAAGCACAAAATGGAGAAGGTGACGTTGATCCGTGACGGCGAAACGTGCTGCTTGATGGCGGAGATCGGGGTCAATGCTCTGGTTCACAATGCGCTGGGTCGCGTGGCGACGGACAATGTTTGGCGGCGGCATTTGCGGCATGCCGCCCGGCGCAGGTTCAGGAGCCGGTATAGCGGCTGGGTGCGGTTTTCGAAAGTGCGACGAGGTCGGGCCGGCGTTTCTTTCGGTCCAGGCAAGATTTTTCCCGGCCTTTGAATGCTATCGCTCCGTCGGGCAGGAATTTTCGGATTCTAGGCTTTTCATGGAAAATTCGTTGCCGATCGGTGTGGCGGCCGGCCTTTCCAGCGTTGTTATATCAGGTGGCGATCTGCTAGAACGCCGGCACGAACCGATAGTGTCCAGCAGTGAAGCTTGAACCGGGCGGCTGAAAAGGACGCCCGATCCATCTGATGCAAGGTCTGGATTGCACGAGAGAACGCTCACAGTCCATGAACATCGCGCTTACGCACCTGCAGCGGCTCGAGGCCGAGTCCATCCACATCTTCCGTGAGGTTGCCGCCTCCTTCTCCAAGCCGGTGATGCTCTATTCCGTCGGCAAGGATTCCTCCGTGCTGATGCATCTGGCAATGAAGGCCTTCTATCCGGCCAAGCCGCCTTTCCCCTTCCTGCATGTCGACACCACCTGGAAGTTCCGCGAGATGATCGCCTTTCGCGACCAGATGGCGCAGAAGCTCGGCTTCGACCTGCTGGTCCACGTCAATGAAGACGGCGTGCGCGACGGTATCAACCCCTTTGACCATGGCTCGAACACCCACACCCATGTCATGAAGACGGTGGCGTTGCGCCAGGCGCTCGACAAATACGGCTTTGACGCTGCCTTCGGCGGGGCTCGGCGCGACGAGGAGAAGTCGCGCGCCAAGGAGCGCATCTTTTCCTTCCGCAACGCCCAGCATGTCTGGGACCCGAAGAACCAGCGGCCGGAGATGTGGAAGATCTTCAACACCCGCATCGCGCCGGGCGAATCGATCCGCGTGTTTCCGCTGTCGAACTGGACCGAGCTCGATATCTGGCAGTACATTCTGCAGGAAAACATCCCGATCGTGCCGCTCTATTTCGCCAAGGAGCGGCCGGTGGTCGAACGCGACGGCATGCTGATCATGAAGGATGACGGTCGCATGCAATTGCGCCCCGGTGAGACGATGGAGAACCGTCTGGTGCGTTTCCGCACGCTCGGCTGTTATCCGCTGACCGGCGCCATCGAATCCGACGCCGACACGCTCGAAGCCATCGTCGGCGAGATGCTGACGGCGCGCACCTCCGAGCGCCAGGGCCGCCTCATCGACCGCGATGAAGCCGGCTCGATGGAAAAGAAGAAGCGCGAGGGATATTTCTGAGCATGCGCCATATCCTGGCCAAGAGCCTCGCTCCCACCGACGGCGTGCGCGAATACATGGCGGCGCAGGAGAAGAAGTCGCTGCTGCGCTTCCTCACCTGCGGCTCGGTCGACGACGGCAAGTCGACGCTGATCGGCCGTCTTCTGTCCGACACAAAGCAGATCTTCGAGGACCAGCTCGCCGCACTCGAGCGCGATTCCCGCAAGCACGGCACCACTGGCGACGACATCGACTTCGCGCTTCTGGTCGACGGCCTCGAGGCCGAGCGCGAGCAAGGCATCACCATCGACGTCGCTTACCGCTTCTTCGCCACGCCCAAGCGCAAGTTCATCGTCGCCGACACCCCCGGCCATGAACAGTACACCCGCAACATGGCGACCGGCGCATCGACTGCCGATCTCGCCATCGTGCTGATCGATGCGCGCCAGGGTGTGCTGCGCCAGACCCGGCGCCACTCGATCATCGCTTCGCTGCTCGGCATCCGCCATATCGTGCTTGCCGTCAACAAGATCGACCTCGTCGATTTCGACCAGGCGGTGTTCGACCGTATCGTCGAGGATTACCGGCAGTTCTCGCACGAGCTCGGCTTCCAGACGATCGTGCCGATCCCGATGTCGGCCCGCTATGGGGACAATGTCACCAGCCGCTCCGGCAAGACGGCGTGGTATTCCGGCCCGTCGCTGATCGAGCATCTCGAAACCATATCGGTCGACGAGGCCGCGGTCGAACTGCCGTTCCGGTTTCCGGTGCAGTATGTCAACCGGCCCAATCTCGACTTCCGCGGCTTTGCCGGCACCATCGCGTCCGGCTCCGTCGCGCAGGGCGACGAGGTGGTGGTCGCCAAATCCGGCAAGGCCTCGCGGGTCAAGCGCATCGTCGCGCAAGGCGGCGATCTTGCCCAGGCGGTGGCCGGCCAGGCCATCACCCTTGTGCTCGATGACGAGGTCGAGGTCTCCAGAGGCAACATGCTGGTGTCGCCGGCGGCACGGCCGCAGGTCGCCGACCAGTTCGCCGCCAACATCGTCTGGTTCGACGAGGCAGCGCTGCTGCCGGGACGCTCCTATATACTGCGCACCGAGACCGACCAGACCAGCGCCACCGTCACCGACCTGAAATACCGCGTCAACGTCAACGACTTCGCTCGCGAGGCGGCGAAGTCGCTCGAGATGAACGAAGTCGGCATCTGCAATATCTCGACCCGGGCGCCGATCGCCTTCGACACCTTCGCCGACAACCGCGATACCGGCGCCTTCATCCTGATCGACCGCATCACCAATGCCACGGTCGGCGCCGGCATGATCCTGCATTCCTTGCGCCGCGCCGAAAACATCCATTGGCAGTCGCTCGATGTCGGCAAGCGCGGCCGCTCCGACCTCAAGAGCCAGCGCCCCGCCGTATTCTGGTTCACCGGTCTTTCCGGCTCGGGCAAGTCGACCATCGCCAATCTGCTTGAGAAGAAGCTGTTCGCTTCGGGGCGCCACACCTACATTCTCGACGGCGACAATGTCCGCCACGGCCTCAACCGCGATCTCGGCTTCACCGACGCCGATCGGGTCGAAAACATCCGCCGTGTCGCCGAAGTGGCAAAGCTGATGGCCGATGCCGGGCTGATCGTCATCGTCTCCTTCATTTCCCCCTTCAGCGCCGAGCGGCGCATGGCCAGGGAGTTGATGGCCGACGGCGAGTTCGTCGAAGTGTTCGTCGATACGCCGTTCGAGGAATGCGCCCGACGCGACCCGAAAGGCCTTTACGCACGGGCGCTGAATGGCGAGATCAAGAACTTCACCGGCGTCGATTCCCCGTATGAAGCTCCCGAAAATCCCGAAATCCATCTCAAGACACTCGGCAAGACGGCCGAGGAGATGGTAGAGGCTCTGGAACACTGGCTGAATGAGCGCGACATTGCCGAAGACCAATATGACAGCGGCGGCGGCATCTGACGACGAAGTGATGCTCGACGTGTTCGAGCGCCTGGCGCTCGAAGCCGGACGCGAGGTGATGCGGGTCTTCAAGGCCGGCTGCGCGGTCGACAGCAAGTCGGACTCCTCGCCGGTCACGGAAGCCGACCGCGAGAGCGAGACGATCATCCTCGCCGGCCTGCGTGCGGCCTATCCCGATATTCCCTGCGTGGCCGAGGAAGAGGTCGCCGAAGGCATTGTGCCGCCCGATCTGGATGGCGCCTTCTTCCTGATCGATCCGCTCGATGGAACGAAGGAATTCGTCAACCGCCGGACCGATTTCACCGTCAACATCGCGCTTGTCCGGCACGGCGTGCCGGAGATCGGCGTCGTCTTCGCACCGTGCAGCGGGCGGTTCTTCTCTGGACGGCCGGGCTGGGCCGAAGCAATCGAGGTCGATGGCGACTTCCGTATCGTCGGCCGCCGGCGGATTTCGGTTAGGAGGGCGGTCACGCCGCTGGCGGTCGTTGCCAGCCGCTCGCACAACACCCCGGAGACCGAAGCCTTCATCAAGGATCTCGGCGCCGCCGAGATCGTCTCGGTCGGCTCATCGCTGAAATTCTGCCTGCTCGCCGCAGCCGAAGCCGACATCTATCCGCGCTTCGGCCGCACCATGGAATGGGACACGGCGGCCGGCGACGCCGTACTGCGCGCCGCCGGCGGCATGACGCGCACGCTGGACGGCGAGCCGCTCACCTATGGCAAGCGCAAACAGAGCGACGACGAGGATTTCGCCAACCCGCATTTTATTGCGAGCGGGAAGGCGGCGGACGCGGCGTAACTTACGCCGCCGCTACATGCGCCGAGTTCGAGCCAATGTAGTTGCGGATCGTCTCGATGATGCGGTCCTGGTCGGCTTCGCTGAGATAGGGATGCATCGGCAGGCACAGGATGCGCTTCGGCAGTTCCTCCGAAACCGCAAGCCCGGTCGGCGTGCGCGGATAGTCGCGATAGGCGACCTGCTCGTGCAGCGGCTTCACATAATAGATCACCGAAGGGATGCCCTTTTCGCCGAGATGCGCCCTCAACCCGTCGCGCTTCGGCGTCTCGATGGCGTATTGCGCCCAGGCCGAGCGGCCACCGCCCAGATTGCGTGACGCCTTGACGATGTCGCCGAGACCTTCGGCGTAGCGCTTGGCCACGACCTGGCGGGCGACCATCTCGTCTTCGAGGATGGCGAGTTTCTCGATCAGGATCGCCGCCTGGATGGTGTCGAGGCGTGAATTGATGCCGACGCGGACATTGTCATACTGCGTCCCGCCCTTACCGTGGAACGCAAACGAGCGCAGCTGGTCGGCCAGCGCGTCGTCATTGGTGAACATCGCGCCGCCATCGCCGTAGCAGCCCAGCGGCTTGGCCGGATAAAAGCTGGTCGAGCCGACATGGCCGAAGGCGCCGCACATTGTGCCGTCGGCCGAACCGCCGATCGACTGCGCCGCATCCTCGATCACCAGCAGCCCTTCGCGCCTGGCAATCGCCATGATCGCCTCGTAGTTGGCGGCAAGCCCAAACAAGTCGACGGGAATGATCGCCTTCGGCTTCAGCCGGCCTTCCTTCTTGATCATGGCGATCGCCGCCTCGAGGCTGGCGATGTCGATGTTGTAGGTCTCGGCCTCGACATCGACGAACACTGGTTCGGCCTTGGCAAGCGCCACCACTTCCGCCGTCGCGGCAAAGGTGAAGCTCGGCACGAACACCGCGTCGCCGGGGCCGATACCGGCGGCAAACAGCGGCAACAGCAGCGCGTCGGTGCCGTTGGCGCAGGCCACGACATGCTTGGTGCCGATATAGGCTGCGAGCTTGTTTTCGAATTCGGTGACTTGCGGTCCGAGGATATAGCGGCCTTCCTCGACGACATTGTCGATCGCGGCCTTCAGCCGGTCGCGGATACGTTCGCGCTGCGCGCCAAGATCGATGAACTGCATGTCGGCCTCAAAACGGTGTGGTGCGGGCTGCCCCGGGGACAATGACACGCACAGAAACAACAACTTAACCGGGCCGCTGGTACCAGAGTTGGGCCGGTCTAGAAAGCCGGACCGGCCGCGGGACGGGTTGTCTAGGTGTCGCAGCCTGTTACTTCAGGCTTTCCCTGCATTGCCGCAAGATGCCGGAAATCCGGGCTTCGCCGCCTATTAATCCGGCTGATCAGTCCGTCTTTCCGGCTCGCGGAAACATAAAGTGATCGGCTGCTTGCAGCGGCTGGCGGCGGACTAAGCGTGGATCAGGCGATTTCGTGCCGCCAGGGCGGGTTGGCGCCGGCCCGCGACACGGTCACCGCCGCCGCTTTGGCGCCGAGCGCCAGCGCCTGACGGATGGCGTCCTCCGAAAGGCCGCCGATCCCGGCCTTGGTGAGCAGGCCTTGCTCGTGCAGCGAGGCCAGAATGCCGGCATTGAAAGTGTCGCCGGCGCCGACCGTGTCGACCACCTCCACCTTATGCGGCATCACCGTGACCTTGTGTTCCCTGCTGTAGCCGACGGCACCTTCGCTGCCGTGGGTAACGACGATCAGCTTCGGGCCGCGATCCAGCCAGTTGCGGATGACGTCCTCATGCGAGCCGGCCTCGCCGAACCAGTGCAGATCCTCATCCGATAGCTTCACGATGTCGGCCATCGCCATCATCGAGCGGATGCGCCGGAGGTGCTTGGCTTTGTCGGGGATGAAGTTCGGCCGGATGTTGGGGTCGAGCATCATGACGCGGCGTTCGTGCTCGCGTTTCATGAATTCTTCGTAGGCAGCACCCGCCGGGTCCGAAATCAGGCTGATGGCGCCAAACAGCATGGCTTCGATCTCGGCGCCCAGTTTCGGCAGATCCTCTGTCGTCAGCATGCGCCCGGCGGTGTTTTCGTCGTAGAAAGTGTAGGTCGCCTGGCCGTTGGTGAGCCGCACGAAGGCGAGCGTGGTCGGGCGAGGGGAGGTGTGCGCATAGGTGGAGCTGACCTTGCTTGCGCCGAGCGCCTCGCGGAACTGGCCGCCGAACAGATCCGACGACAGGCCGGAAAAGAAGCCGGCGGGCGCGCCGAGGCGGCCAAGCGCGATCGCCGTGTTGAACACCGCGCCGCCGACATAGGGCGCAAAGGCCGGCTCGCCCTGTGTCGTGGTGCGCGGCAGCATGTCGATCAGGGCTTCGCCGCAGCAGAGGATCATGATTTCTTGTTCTCCGGCGGATAGATCACGCCCTTGCGGATGATGATGTTGGCGTAGAGCCGGGGTTCGCTGGTCCCGACGATCGCATATGCCGACCGGACGCGTGCATAGAAGTCGGCGCCCGCCAGCGCAACCACCTTGCGGCCCGGCGCGCGCCTGGTGCAGATCGTTTCGATTTCATGGTGGACCGGATCGGCGACCGAGGGATCGCCTTTTACCGAGGCACGAAACAGCGCTTCCGGCACGAAGTCGTCCACCGGCAGCACGCTCAAAATGGCGTCAAGCACCGGTATGAGGTGAAGACCGTCGGCGCGGATCAGCCGGTTTGCCTGTTCTTCCGCCGGATAGTTGCCGTCGACGAGCGCGATCTCGTCGCCATGGCCCATGGCGCGCAATGTCGCCAGAAGCTCCGGACCGAGCAGCGACGGAATACCGATCAGCATTCAGATGCTCCTGGAAATCGTGGTCGAACCGATGAGGAAGCGTTCGGACAGCGGCAGGCTGGCGCCGCCCAGCGCGCGGGCATGGATGCCGACGGTGCCTTCGCGCACCACCGGAAGCTTCAGCCCTTCGCCATCGATCGTACCGATCGCCTGCCTGATCGCATCGACGAGCCGGCGCCGGACAGCGAGCGGCATCCAGCCGTCGATCACCGCGGCCTCGAAATCGATCACCGAGGACGCCGATACGATGGCATAGGCCAGCGCCTGAGCGGCATTGGCGATCCAGTCGTCGAGCTCGTGACCGATCTCGCCCCAATCCTCAGGCGACGTCCACAGATGCGAAGCCTCGACGCTGCGTGCGTTAAGCGCCTTTTCCAGCATGGCGATCGAGGCGACGTCGATGAGCTGCGTCGGCTTGCCGTCCGGCCCCGGCACCGGCATCGAACCCAGCGCCCCGGCATTTCCGGTTGGCCCGCCGAACAGCCGGCCGTTGAGCACGATGCCGCCGCCGGCAAAGGCGCCGATATAGAAATAGACGAAGTCGCGCGCCCCGCCGGTCTGGCCGAACACCAGTTCGGCGCCGCAGGCGGAGGTGGCGTCATTCTGCAGATAGACCGGGAATTCGCACTGCGCCTGGATGTCGGCACGGATGTCGCGATGGCGCCATTCGTCCATGATGTCGCGCGGCGCGCCGGCGGTGTCGGCCCAGTTCCACAGTTCGAACGGCATGGCGATGCCGAGCCCGGCAATGCGCTTGTCCTGCGCAGGTGTCAGTTCGGCGCGCATCGTCTTCATGCCTTCGGTGACGAACTCAACCGTCTCGCGCGGCGCCGGATAGCGGTAGGAGTGCTGCAGCATGGAACGCACAGTTCCGAGGAAATCGATCAGCACCAGTTCGGCGCTGCGGCGGCCGATCTTGAGGCCGATGAAGAAGGCGCCTTCGGGGTTCAGCGCCATCGGGATGGAGGGCTGGCCGATCTTGCCGCGCAACGGCGCCTGGCGCAGCAGCAGGCTGTCTTCCTCCAGTTCGCGCATGATGACCGAGACGGTCTGCGCTGAAAGCCCGGTCATGCGCGCAATGTCTGATTTGGCCAAGCTGCCGTGCTGGCGAACCAACGACAGCACCAGCCGCTCATTGTGGTCGCGCATGCCGCTCTGGTTGGTGCCACGGTGGAGACGGCTGGCGGCCGCCTCGGGCGAACCGTGCCTCGCAATGCCGGTCTCCACCCTTGTTCCTTCCCTTGGTTTATTCTTACTGCTTTTGCGGCAGAATGAGTGAACCGCGCAAAGCTGTCAATAATAAATAAGAGTGATTTAATTATTGACAGGCGGCTCCCGCTGGTGTCATTTGAGGGCGCGTCCACACTGGGAGAACTTCAGTGGATGCGCTCAAGATGCCGGTTGGCGGCATCCGCATGGTTCCATGGGAGGAAGATCGTGACCAAAGCTTTATTGAAGTCCACCGTGTTCGCCGCGGCGGGCCTCGGCCTGATGGCGTTTGCTTCGACAGCATCGGCCGCCGGCGTCGGCGCCTGCCTGATCACCAAGACCGACACCAACCCCTTCTTCGTCAAGATGAAGGAGGGCGCGACCGCCAAAGCCAAGGAACTTGGCGTCGACCTCAAGACCTATGCCGGCAAGATCGACGGCGACAGCGAGAGCCAGGTGGCGGCGATCGAAAGCTGCATCGCCGACGGCGCCAAGGGCATCCTGATCACCGCGTCCGACACCAAGGGCATCGTGCCGACGGTGAAGAAGGCGCGTGACGCCGGCCTGCTGGTGATCGCGCTCGATACCCCGCTGGACCCGATCGATGCCGCCGACGCGACCTTCGCGACGGACAATCTGGAAGCCGGCAAGCTGATCGGCGCCTGGGCAGCCGCGACCCTCGGCGACAAGGCCAAGGACGCCAAGATCGGTTTCCTCGACCTGACCCCCTCACAGCCGACCGTGGATGTGCTGCGCGACCAGGGCTTCATGATGGGCTTCGGCATCGACGTGAAGGATCCCAACAAGATCGGCGATGAGGACGATGCCCGCATCGTCGGCCACGACGTCACCAACGGCAATGAAGAAGGCGGCCGCAAGGCGATGGAAAACCTTCTGCAGAAGGACAACTCCATCACCGTCATCCACACCATCAACGAGCCCGCCGCTGTCGGCGCCTACCAGGCGCTCAAGGCGGTCGGTCTCGAAAGCCAGGTGCTGATCGTCTCGGTCGATGGCGGCTGCCCCGGCGTGAAGTCGGTGACCGAAGGCGTCATTGGCGCCACCTCGCAGCAATACCCGCTGCAGATGGCGGCACTCGGCATCGAGGCGATCGCCGCCTTCGCTAAGGACGGCGCCAAGCCGAAGCCGACCGAAGGCAAGAACTTCTTCGACACCGGCGTCAACCTCGTCACCGACAAGCCGGCCAATGGCGTGAAGTCGATCGACACCAAGGAAGGCCTCGCCAAGTGCTGGGGCTGATGGCTGCCTGACAGCCAGCGGCAAGCTGACGGCCGGGGGCTTGATCCCCGGCCGCTTCGGGTGGACGATGCGTCACGCGAATAATCCCGGCAGCAGACCGGACAGGCGCGAGCGGGTATCGGCATGGAGCTGAAGCCCAGGGGAGGAAACATGGCTCAAGCACAGGAATTCGAGAAGGTTCTCTCGAGCAGCGACACAAGCGTTGCCGCCTTTGACGAGCACAAATCGGCCGTCAAGCGCATCCAGCATTTCCTGCACTCCACGCCGGCGGCGGTGCCGCTGATTGTGCTGGTCCTGTCGATCGTAATTTTCGGCATCGCCATTGGCGGGCGTTTCTTCTCATCCTATACGCTGACGCTGATCCTGCAGCAGATCGCCATCGTCGGCATCCTCGGTGCCGCGCAGACACTGGTCATCCTGACCGCCGGCATCGACCTGTCGATCGGCGTGATCATGGTGATTTCAGCCGTGATCATGGGCAATTGCGCGGTCAGCTACGGCATGCCGGCCGTGCTCGCAGTGCCCATCGGGCTTGCCGCCGGCGCAGCCTGCGGCCTGCTTAACGGTTTGCTGGTCGCCTACATGAAGCTGCCGCCGTTCATCGTCACGCTCGGCACCTGGAACATCGTCATGGCGACCAACTTCATCTATTCGGCCAACGAGACGATCCGCGATACCGACGTCGACGCCCAGGCGCCGCTGCTGCATCTCTTTGCCCTGAGTTTCAAGATCGGCACGGCGGTGCTGACACTGGGCGTCATCGCCACGGTCGTGCTCGTTTTGATCCTCTGGTACGTGCTCAATCACACCGCCTGGGGCCGCCACGTCTACGCCGTTGGTGATGATCAGGAGGCGGCGAAGCTGTCTGGCATCCAGACCAAGAAGGTGTTGATGACGGTCTACACCCTTGCCGGGTTGATCGCAGCTTTCGCTGCCTGGGTTTCCATCGGCCGCAACGGCTCGATCTCACCGTCAGCCGCCGTCACCGACTACAACCTGCAGGCGATAACTGCGACGGTGATCGGCGGCATTTCACTGTTCGGCGGGCGCGGCTCAATTCTGGGCACGCTTTTCGGCGCGATGATCGTCGGTGTCGTCTCGATGGGCCTCAACATGCTGGGCGCCGATCCGCAATGGAAGGTGCTGCTCACCGGTGTGCTGATCATCGGCGCCGTGGCGATCGACCAATGGATCAGAAAGGTTTCGGCATGACCGTGGAACCCATCCTCACCGCGCGCGGCCTGATCAAGCGCTATGGCCGTGTCACCGCCCTCGACAATGCCGACTTCGACCTCTACCCCGGCGAAATCCTGGCCGTCATCGGAGACAATGGCGCCGGCAAATCATCGCTGATCAAGGCGATTTCCGGCGCCGCCGTGCCCGACGAAGGCGAGATCCGTCTTGAAGGCAAGGCTGTCGCTTTCAAATCGCCCATGGAGGCGCGCGAGGCGGGCATCGAGACGGTCTACCAAAACCTGGCTTTGTCGCCGGCCCTGTCGATCGCCGACAACATGTTCCTCGGCCGCGAGATCCGCAAACCCGGCTTCCTCGGCGACTGGCTTCGCATGCTCGACCGGCCGGCAATGGAAAAGCGCGCCCGCGACAAGCTGACCGAGCTTGGCCTGATGACCATCCAGAACATCAGCCAGGCGGTGGAAACACTGTCGGGCGGCCAGCGTCAGGGCGTGGCGGTGGCGCGCGCCGCCGCTTTCGGCAGCCGCGTGGTGATCATGGACGAGCCGACCGCGGCACTCGGCGTCAAGGAGAGCCGCCGCGTGCTGGAACTGATCCTCGATGTCAAGAAAAGAGGCCTGCCGATCGTGCTGATCTCGCACAACATGCCGCATGTCTTCGAGGTGGCCGACCGTATCCATATCCATCGGCTGGGACGTCGCCTCTGCGTCATCGATCCCAAGCAATATACCATGTCCGACGCCGTCGCCTTCATGACGGGAGCGAAGGTTCCGCCGGAGGCTGCACTCGCTGCCTGATCCGCTCGACGGATAAATTGCCGCAGGGGAACTGGCGGCATGCTGGTCTAAATCGATTGAACGTATGTTGCGATGCACTAGGATAGGCTGGGACTGAGAGCGAAAGCCGGTATGATCGCAGCACGATCACGAGAGGCAGTATGACGCGAACAATGACAGCCAAAGCCCCCGATCTCGAAATACCCGATCCCAAGACGCTGGCCGACGAAGTCTTGCTGGCTCTCAAATACCGGGTCGGCAAAGGCACCTCCGTTGCTACGCAATATGATTGGCTGACCGCCTCGATCAAGGTCGTGCGCGACCGCATCGTCGATCACTGGATGCAGGCGACGCAGGAGGCCTACGCCCAGCAGGAAAAGCGCGTCTATTACCTGTCGCTCGAATTCCTCATCGGCCGGCTTATGCGCGATGCCTTCTCCAATCTCGGCCTGATGGACAATATGCGCGAAGCGCTCAAGTCGCTGGGCGTCGACCTGGACCTCATCGCCGGGCTCGAACCGGATGCGGCGCTCGGCAATGGCGGTCTTGGCCGGCTCGCCGCCTGCTTCATGGAAAGCATGGCGACCGTCGACATTCCGGCCCACGGCTACGGCATTCGCTACGCCAACGGTATGTTCCGCCAGGAGATCCATGACGGCTGGCAGGTCGAACTGCCCGAAACCTGGCTCGACCACGGCAACCCCTGGGAGTTCGAGCGCCGCGAACGTGCCTTCGAGGTCGGCTTCGGCGGCTCGGTGGAATCGATCACCTCCAAGGATGGCCGGCTCGAGCGTCACGTCTGGAAGCCGACCGAGCATGTCCAGGCCGTCGCCTACGACACGCCGGTGGTCGGCTGGCGCGCCAACCGCGTCAACACGCTGCGGCTTTGGTCCGGCATGCCGGTCGATCCGATCCTGCTCGACAAGTTCAACGCCGGCGACCACATCGGCGCGCTGGCCGAAAGCAACAAGGCCGATGCCTTGTCGCGCGTGCTTTACCCCGCCGATTCCCACAAGGCCGGCCAGGAACTGCGGCTGCGGCAGGAATATTTCTTCTCCACCGCGTCGCTGCAGGACATCGTCCAGCGCCATCTCAGCCAGTATGGCGATCTCGCCTCGCTGCCCGACAAGGCGGCGATCCATCTCAACGACACCCATCCGGCGATCGCCGTGCCGGAGCTGATGCGCCTGCTGATGGACGTCCATGGCATGGATTTCGACCAGGCCTGGGATATTACCAA
Organism: Mesorhizobium sp. M0626; assembly: GCF_040320665.1. NCBI lineage: Bacteria > Pseudomonadati > Pseudomonadota > Alphaproteobacteria > Hyphomicrobiales > Phyllobacteriaceae > Mesorhizobium > Mesorhizobium sp. M0626. The sequence goes on from NZ_JAMYQD010000026.1 coordinate 63,128, forward strand.
GCGCACCTTCGGCTACACCAACCACACGCTGCTACCGGAGGCGCTGGAAAGCTGGCCGGTGCCGCTGTTCGAACGGCTTTTGCCGCGCCATATGCAGATCGTCTACGCCATCAATGCGCAGGTTTTGCTTGAGGCCCGCGCCACCAACCAGTTTTCCAATGAGCAGATCAGCCGCATCTCGCTGATCCAGGAAAATGGCGACCGCCGCGTGCGCATGGGTAACCTGGCCTTTGTCGGCTCGCACTCGATCAATGGCGTGTCGGCGTTGCACACCGAGCTGATGAAGGAGACGGTGTTTGCCGATCTCCACAAGCTCTATCCCGATCGCATCAACAACAAGACCAACGGAATCACGCCACGCCGCTGGCTGATCCAGTGCAATCCAGGCCTCACCGCGCTCGCCCGCGCGGCGATCGGGGACCGTTTCCTCGACGACATCGACGCCATCAAGGGGCTCGAAGCCTTTGCCGGTGACGCCGCCTTCCGCGACAAGTTCGCCGCCGTCAAGCGCTCCAACAAGATCAAGCTCGCCAATCTGGTCGCCGACCGGCTCGGCATCAAGCTCGACCCGTCGGCGCTGTTCGACATCCAGGTCAAGCGCATCCACGAATACAAGCGCCAGCTGCTCAACATCCTGGAAGCGATCGCGCTCTACGACCAGATCCGCTCGCATCCCGAACAGGACTGGATGCCGCGCGTCAAATTCTTCGGCGGCAAAGCGGCGCCCAGCTACCACAATGCCAAGCTGATCATCAAACTGGCCAACGACGTTGCCAAGGTCATCAACAGCGACCCGTCGGTGCGCGGCCTGCTGAAAGTGGTGTTCGTGCCGAACTACAATGTCAGCCTGGCCGAGGTGATGATGCCGGCCGCCGACCTGTCCGAGCAGATTTCGACTGCCGGCATGGAGGCGTCGGGCACCGGCAACATGAAGTTCGCGCTGAACGGCGCCTTAACCATAGGCACGCTCGACGGCGCCAATGTCGAGATCAAGGAATGCGTCGGCGACGACAACATCTTCATCTTCGGCCTGAGCACGGCGGAAGTCGCCGAGCGGCGCAGCAATGGCTACAACCCGCGCGCCGTGATCGAGGGCTCCCCTGAATTGGCGCAGGCTGTTGCCGCAGTATCGTCGGGCGTGTTCTCGCCCGACCAGCCGGATCGCTACCGCGAGCTGGTCGACGGTCTCTACAACAGCGATTGGTTCATGGTGGCGGCGGATTTCGACGCCTATGCCGCCGCCCAGCGCGATGTCGACGCCGTCTGGCGCAACAGCCCCGATTGGTACGCGCGCGCTATCCGCAACGTTGCCCGCGTCGGCTGGTTCTCTTCCGATCGCACGATCCGCCAATATGCGAAAGAAATCTGGAACGTGCCCGCCTGATATGATTGCATGAGGCCACGAGCAAAGGGTCTTGTGCACAAGAACTGGTTCCCAGGGAGGGACACCGCCTGATGAAGAAACCGCGCGCGACCGCGACGACGAGCGAGTCGGACGGGCTGGCGTCAGCCGGCGATGTCGCCGCAATTGTTGCAGGCACGCATGGCGATCCTTTTGCAATCCTGGGCGTGCATGAAGCCGGCAAGGGTCTGGTTGCCCGCTGCTTCGTCCCCAATGCCGAGTTCGTCACCGCATACACGCTGGCCGGCAAGAACGCCGGCGAACTCACGCGGCGCGACGACGCCGGTTTCTTCGAAGGCAGACTGTCGATCAAGAAGCGTCAGCCGCTGCGCTATCACGCCAAAAATGCCGGCGGCGACTGGTGGCTGACCGATCCCTATTCCTTCGGCCCGGTGCTCGGCCCGATGGACGACTACTATATCGCGCAAGGGTCGCACCTCAGGCTGTTCGACAAGCTCGGCGCCCATCTCCTCGACCATGAAGGCGCGTCGGGCGTCAATTTCGCCGTCTGGGCGCCCAATGCAAGGCGCGTCTCCGTGGTCGGCGACTTCAACGAATGGGACGGCCGCCGCCATACGATGCGCGACCGCCGCGACACCGGCATCTGGGAACTGTTCATTCCCGATATCGGCGCCGGCCACCCCTATAAATACGAGATCATTGCCCCCGACGGCGTGCGCCTGCCGCTCAAGGCCGATCCGTTCGCCTTCAAGTCTGAACTGCGCCCGGCCACAGCATCGGTGACGGCGGTGCCGCCGGCGCATGAATGGGGCGACGAGGCGCATCGCAATTACTGGCGAAAGGCCGATCCGCGGCGCGAAGCCATATCGATCTACGAGGTCCATGCCGGTTCGTGGCAGCAGCACGATGATGGCAGCTTCCTGTCATGGGACGAACTCGCCAACCAGCTCATCCCCTATGCTGTCGAGACCGGCTTCACCCACATCGAGTTCCTGCCGATCTCCGAACATCCCTATGACCCGTCATGGGGTTATCAGACAACCGGACTTTATGCCCCCTCGGCGCGCTTCGGCGACCCCGACGGCTTCGCCCGTTTCGTCGACGGTGCGCACCGCGCCGGCGTCGGCGTCATCCTCGACTGGGTGCCGGCGCATTTCCCGGTCGACGCGCATGGCCTGGCCAATTTCGACGGCACAGCACTTTATGAGCATGCCGACCCGCGCAAGGGTTTTCATCCCGACTGGAACACCGCGATCTACAATTTCGGCCGCCGCGAGGTGGTGTCGTTCCTGGTCAACAATGCGCTGTTCTGGGCCGAGAAATACCATGTCGACGGTTTGCGCGTGGATGCAGTGGCCTCGATGCTCTACCTCGATTATTCGCGCAAGGCCGGCGAGTGGATCCCCAACGAGAAGGGCGGCCGCGAAAACCTCGAAGCAGTCTCCTTCCTGCAGAAGATGAACAAGGAGGTCTACGGCCACCATCCCGGCGTGATGACCATCGCCGAGGAATCGACTTCATGGCCGAAGGTCTCGGCGCCGGTGCATGAAGGCGGGCTGGGCTTCGGCTTCAAATGGAACATGGGCTTTATGCACGACACGCTGGAGTATTTCGCCAAGGAGCCGATCTTCCGCAAACATCACCACAACGACCTGACCTTCGGCCTGACCTACGCCTTCTCCGAGAATTTCGTGCTGCCGCTGTCCCATGACGAGGTCGTGCACGGCAAGGGCACGCTGCTCGGCAAGATGGCCGGCGACGACTGGCAGAAGTTCGCGACTTTGCGCGCCTTCTATGCCTTCATGTGGGGCTATCCCGGCAAGAAGCTGTTGTTCATGGGCCAGGAATTCGCCCAGCGCCGCGAGTGGAGCGAGGCGCGCGCGCTCGACTGGAACCTGCTCGACTTCCACCCGCATCGCGGCGTCTGGCAGACGGTGCGCGACCTCAACTATCTCTATCGCTCGCGCCCGGCGCTGCATGCACGCGACTGCGAGCCGGACGGCTTCTCCTGGCTGATCGTCGACGACAAGGAAAACTCGGTCTTCGCCTGGCTGCGCAGCGCGCCCGGCGGCAACCCGATCGCCGTCATTTCCAACTTCACGCCAGTGCCGCGCGACAATTATCGCGTGCCATTGCCCAAGGTCGGCAAATGGCGCGAAATCATCAACACCGACGCTTCGGACTACGGTGGTTCGGGCAAGGGCAATGGCGGTGTGGTCGAAGCCAGGGCGGAAGGAGGAGGCATTTCGGCAACGATGCTTTTGCCGCCGCTGTCGACGATCATGCTTGAACTCGTTGCGGACTAGGTCCGTCAACTCGTTACGGATTAGGTCCGTCGACTCGTTGCGGACCGGGCGATGCTCCAGACTGGTAATTTGGGAGGGTAAAAATGGCAGACTTGAAGAGAACCCAGCCGCTGGCGCGCGATGCCATGGCCTATGTGCTGGCCGGCGGCCGCGGCAGCCGGCTCAAGGAATTGACCGACCGCCGCGCCAAGCCGGCTGTCTATTTCGGCGGCAAGACGCGCATCATCGATTTCGCGCTGTCCAATGCGCTGAATTCCGGCATTCGTCGCCTCGGTGTCGCCACCCAGTACAAGGCGCATTCGCTGATCCGCCACCTGCAGCGCGGCTGGAACTTCCTGCGCCCGGAGCGAAACGAAAGTTTCGACATCCTGCCGGCCTCGCAGCGTGTCTCGGAAACGCAGTGGTATGAAGGCACCGCCGACGCCGTCTACCAGAACATCGACATCATCGAGGCCTATGGCCCTGAATACATGGTGATCCTGGCCGGCGACCATATCTACAAGATGGACTACGAGCTGATGCTGCGCCAGCACGTCGATGCCAATGCCGACGTCACTGTCGGTTGCCTGGAAGTGCCGCGCTTGGAAGCGACCGGCTTCGGTGTCATGCATGTCGATGGCAAGGACAACATCATCGCGTTCGTCGAAAAGCCCGCCGACCCGCCCGGCATTCCCGACAAGCCGGAATTCGCGCTGGCCTCCATGGGCATTTATGTCTTCAAGACCAAGTTCCTGATGGAACAACTGCGCCGCGATGCGGCCGAGCCGGGTTCGAGCCGCGACTTCGGCAAGGACATCATCCCCTACATCGTCCAGCACGGTAAGGCGATCGCGCATCGCTTCGCCAAGTCCTGCGTGCGCTCGACGGCCGAGAACGAAGCCTATTGGCGCGATGTCGGCACGGTCGACGCCTACTGGGAAGCCAATATCGACCTGACCGACATCACTCCCGAACTCGACCTCTACGACCGCGACTGGCCGATCTGGACCTATGCCGAATTGAAGCCGCCGGCAAAGTTCGTGCATGACGAGGATGGCCGGCGCGGTTCGGCCGTCTCCTCGCTGGTCTCAGGCGATTGCATCGTCTCGGGTGCTTCGCTGAAGCGCAGCCTGATCTTCACCGGCGCGCGCATCAACTCCTATTCGACGCTGGAAGAGGTCGTCATGCTGCCCGACGTTCATGTCGGCCGGAACGCAAAGTTGAAGCGCGTCGTCATCGACCACGGTGTAAGGATACCGGAAGGGCTGGTGGTTGGTGAAGACCCTGTTCTCGACGCCAAGCGTTTCCGGGTTTCGGAAAAGGGCATCTGCCTGGTCACGCAGGACATGATCGACAAGCTGAAGCTGTAAGACGGGGTACCATAAACGCATGCAGGTTCTGTCGGTCACGCCCGAGTTATTCCCGCTGATCAAGACCGGCGGACTTGCCGACGTGACCGGCGCATTGCCGATCGCGCTGGCCGCCAGGGGCGTGACCATGCGCACGCTCATCCCCGGCTTTCCCCAGGTGATGGACGCCTTCAAGAAAAAGAAGGCTGTCTACCAATACCCGCTGCTGCAGGGCGGCAAGGCTTCGGTCCATGCCGTCAAGATCGCCGGGCTCGACCTGTTCGTGCTCGACGCGCCGCATCTCTACGATCGTCCCGGCGGCCCTTACGGCAATGCGGCCGGCGCCGATTGGCCCGACAATTGGCGGCGTTTTGCTGCGCTGAGCCAGGTCGGTGGCGATATCGCCGGCGGCGCCATTTCCGGCTACCAGCCGGATCTCGTCCACGCCCATGACTGGCAGTCGGCGATGACGCTGGCCTATATGCGCTACGGCAAGGCGGTCGGCGTGCCGTCGCTGATCACGGTTCACAACCTTGCCTTCCAGGGTCAGTTCGGCGCCGGCATTTTTGGCGAGCTCGGCTTGCCGGCCGCGGCGATGGCGCTCGACGGCGTAGAATACTATGGCGGCGTCGGCTTCCTCAAGGCCGGCCTGCAGGCGGCCTGGGCGATCACCACGGTGAGCCCCACCTATGCCCAGGAAATCCGCTCGCCGGAATTCGGCATGGGCCTCGACGGCCTGATCAACATGCGCTCTTCCGACCTCTACGGCATCGTCAACGGCATCGACACCGACATCTGGAACCCGGAGACCGACAAGCATCTGGTGTCGGCCTACTCCGCCGCGACGCTCAAGGCTCGGCTTCCCAACCGGGCGGTTGTCGAGGACCGCTTCAGCCTCGAGCGCGACGACAGTCCGATCGTCTGCGTCGTCAGCCGGCTGACCTGGCAGAAGGGCATGGACATACTGGCGGCTGTGGTCGACGGCGTCGTCGCCACCGGCGCGCGGCTGGCGATCCTCGGCTCAGGCGACGCCGGCCTGGAAGGCGCGCTGCTGGCTGCCACCGCCCGCCATCGCGGCCGTGTCGGCGTCGTCGTCGGCTATGACGAGGGGCTTTCCCACACCATGCAGGGCGGCTGCGACGCCATCGTCATCCCGTCGCGCTTCGAGCCTTGCGGGCTGACCCAGCTTTACGGCCTACGCTATGGCTGCGTGCCGGTCGTCGCCCGCACCGGCGGCCTTGCCGACACCATCATCGACGCCAATGAAGCAGCGATCTCGGCCGGTGTCGCCACCGGCTTCCAGTTCGCGCCCAATAGTGGCGGCGCCATGCTGCACGCCATCCGCCGGCTGGTCGATGCGCATTCGAGCCCGGCCGTCTGGGAACAGATCCAGCGCCAGGGCATGAAGGCCGATGTCTCCTGGGACAAGAGCGCCGACAAATACGTTGAACTCTACCGCCTGCTGCTTTCGAAAAGGGTTGCCTGAAGCATGATCCGGACCGTCGCCACCAAACCCTATCTCGACCAGAAACCCGGCACGTCCGGCCTGCGCAAGAAGGTGCCTGTCTTTCAGCAGGAGCACTATGCCGAGAACTTCATCCAGTCGATCTTCGACGCGCTGGAGGGCTTTGAGGGCAAGACGCTGGTGATCGGCGGCGACGGCCGCTTCTACAACCGCGAGGTCATCCAGAAGGCCATCGCCATGGCGGCGGCCAACGGCTTCGGCAAGGTGATGGTCGGGCAGGGCGGCATATTGTCGACGCCGGCGGCGTCGCATGTCATCCGCAAATACAAGACCTTCGGCGGCATCATCCTGTCGGCCAGTCACAATCCGGGCGGCCCGCACGAGGATTTCGGCATCAAGTACAATGCCGGCAATGGCGGCCCGGCGCCGGAAAAGCTGACCGACGCGATCTTCGAAAAGACCAAGACGATTTCGAGCTTCAAGACCGCCGACATCGACCAGATCGACATCGACAAGATCGGCACGGTGACCGCCGGCGGCATGGCGGTCGAGATTATCGACCCGGTCACCGACTATGCCGAATTGATGGAGAGCCTGTTCGACTTCGACGCCATCCGCGCCAATTTCAAATACGGCTTCCGCATGCGCTTCGACGCCATGCATGCGGTCACCGGCCCGTATGCCAAGGAAATCCTCGAGCGCCGGCTCGGCGCGGAGAATGGCACCTGCCGCAACTACAAGCCGCTGCCGGATTTTGGCGGCCATCACCCGGATCCGAACCTGGTCCACGCCAAGCATCTCTATGACGAGATGATGGGACCGGATGCGCCCGATTTCGGCGCCGCTTCCGACGGCGACGGTGACCGCAATCTCATCATCGGCAAGGGCATTTTCGTCACCCCGTCGGATTCGGTGGCCATGCTTGCCGCCAATGCGCAATTGGCGCCGGGCTACAAGGACGGCCTCAAAGGCATCGCCCGCTCGATGCCGACCAGCGGCGCTGCCGACCGCGTCGCCGAACAGCTCGGCATCGGCATCTACGAAACGCCGACCGGTTGGAAGTTCTTCGGCAATCTGCTCGATGCCGGCATGGCAACGATCTGCGGCGAGGAAAGTGCCGGCACCGGCTCGAACCATGTCCGTGAAAAGGACGGGCTGTGGGCGGTGCTGTTGTGGCTGAACATCCTGGCCGTGCGCGGCGAAAGCTGCAAGGACGTCGTCACCGAACATTGGGCGACCTACGGCCGCAATTACTATTCACGTCATGACTATGAGGAGGTCGAAACCGAGCGCGCCAACGCCCTGGTCGACGAGTTGCGCGCCAAGCTGACCTCGCTGCCCGGCACCAGCGTGCGCGGCCTGAAGATCGCCAATGCCGACGACTTCGCCTATCACGATCCGGTCGACGGTTCGGTGAGCAAGAACCAGGGCATCCGCATCCTGTTCGAAGGCGGCTCGCGTGTCGTGTTTCGTTTGTCCGGCACCGGCACGTCGGGTGCTACGCTGCGCGTATACATCGAGCGCTACGAGCCGGACAGAGCGCGGCATGATCTCGACACGCAAGAGGCGCTCGCCGACCTGATCGCGGCTGCCGATGATATCGCCGGGATCAAGAGCCACACCGGGCGCAACAAGCCGAGCGTGATTACTTGAGGGTGGTGACGTCTTTACCCTCGCCCTTGTGGGGAGGGTCGATCCGCGCAGCGGATCGGGTTGGGGGTGCTCGTAAAGCGCTTTCCCCGCGCCGACCCCCACCCCGCTCACTTCGTTCGCGACCCTCCCCACAAGGGGGAGGGTGGAGGATGCGCCGATGACCCAGCTCGGCGCAACGGTCACTCCCGAAGGCATCCGCTTCGCCGCCTGGTCGTCGTCCGCGCGGCGCCTGTGGGTGTCGATCTTCGACGACACCGGCGCCCGTGAAATCGACCGGCTCGAACTTCAGCCGGAAGGCGAGAGCGTCCATGCGCTGTTCGTCGCCGGCCTTGCCGCGGGTACGCGCTACGGCTTTCGCGCCGACGGCGAATATGCGCCGGAGCGCGGGCTGTGGTTCGATCCCGACAAGCTGCTCACTGATCCCTACGCTGTCGAGATAGACCGGCCCTACCAGCATCATTGGCGGCTTGCCGCCCGGCGCAACGAAGGCACCGATACCGCGCCGCTGATGCCGAAGACCGTCGCCCGCGCGCTACCCAAGCCGCTGCCGGCCAAGGCGCCTTTGTTCCAGCCGGGCGGTCTGATCTACGAACTCAATGTCCGTTCCTTCACCAGACTGCATCCGGACGTGCCCCAAGCGCAGCGCGGCACCATTGCGGCACTTGCGCATCCGGCCATCCTCGAACACCTCAGAAAGATCGGCGTCTCCGCCGTTGAGCTGATGCCCGTGACGGCATGGATCGATGAGCGCCATCTACCGCCGCTCGGCCTCAGCAACGCATGGGGCTACAACCCAGTCACCTTCATGGCGCTCGATCCGCGGCTGGCGCCGGGCGGCCTCGCCGAATTGCGCGATACGGCGGGGGTGCTGCGCAAGGCTGGCATTGGCACCATCCTCGATCTCGTCTTCAATCATACCGGCGAAAGTGACCGGCTCGGGCCGACGCTGTCGCTGCGCGGCCTCGACAATCAAGCCTACTACCGCAGCGAGCCGGACGGCAGGTTGGCCAACGATACCGGCACCGGCAATACCATTGCCTGCGATCATCCGGTCGTTCGCGACATGGTACTCGACACGCTACGCCATTTCGTCCGCCATGCCGGCGTCGACGGTTTCCGCTTCGACCTGACGCCGGTCCTCGGCCGCGTCGCTGGCGTATTCGATCCGGCGGCCCCGTTGCTCGAGACCATCGCTGGCGATCCTCTGCTTGCCGATAGGGTGCTGATCGCCGAGCCGTGGGACATCGGCCCGAATGGCTATCAGCTCGGCAATTTCCGGCCGCCTTACCTCGAATGGAACGACCGCTACCGCGACGACGTCAGGCGCTTCTGGCGCGGCGATGCCGGCGCGGTCGGTGCGCTGGCGACAAGGCTCGCCGGCTCCTCCGATGTGTTCGGCAGGGAGGGCCAATCCGCCAGCCGCACGGTCAACTTCATCGCCGCACACGATGGCATGACGCTGACCGATATCGTCGCCTATGAAGCCAAGCACAACCAGGCCAATGGCGAGAAGAACCGCGACGGCCACAATGAGAACCTGTCCTGGAACAACGGCGTCGAGGGCGAAACCTCGGACAAGGCGATTGCCGAGGCCCGTTCCCATGATCGCTTCGCGCTGCTCGCCACTCTGTTTGCCTCGCGCGGCACCATCATGCTGACGGCGGGCGATGAATTCGGCCGCACGCAAGGGGGCAACAACAACGCCTATGCGCAGGACAACGCCATCACCTGGCTCGACTGGGCCGGGCGCGACGTCGGGCTGGAAGCCCATGTGTCGGCGCTCGCAGCTCTGCGCGGCGCGGTGCCGGCGCTTTCCGATACGCGCTTCCTGACCGGAGAGCCGCCGGACGGTTCTGATGTGCCCGACGTCGCGTGGCTGACCGAGACCGGCGCGCCGCTCGGCGAAGCCGACTGGAACGATGGCTCGCGCCATCGCCTCGTCATGCTGCTCGGCGATGGCGGGGAAGGCCGCCTGGCTGTGATCGTCAATGGCGATCGCCGCCAATGCGTCTTCACGCTGCCCGCGCGGCAAGGGTTTGAATGGCAGCCGGGTGTTGAAGCGCAAGCGGTCGACCTCGCGTGGCCGCTGCCCGGCCGCAGTGTCAGTTTCATGATCGAGCGCCGGACCGCAAAGGCCCGCGCCAGGAAGGGTCCGTGATGGCCGACGACAATGCCCAGCCGGGACCCGAACAGAGCGCCGACTGGTGGCGCGGCTGCGTCATCTACCAGATCTATCCTCGCTCCTTCCAGGACACCACCGGCGACGGCAGCGGCGACCTCTCAGGCATCACCTCACGGCTGGCGCACGTCGCCTCGCTCGGCGTCGACGCCGTCTGGCTGTCGCCCTTCTTCAAATCGCCAATGGCCGATATGGGCTACGACGTCTCCGACTATCAGGCGGTCGATCCGATGTTCGGCACGCTCGACGACTTTGACGCGCTGGTTGCCGAGGCGCACAGGCTCGGCCTGAAGGTGATCATCGATCAGGTGTTGTCGCACTCCTCCGACAAGCACGAATGGTTTGTAGAGAGCCGTGCCAGCAAGGATAATCCCAAGGCTGACTGGTATGTCTGGGCCGACACCAGGCCGGACGGCAACGCGCCCAACAACTGGCTGTCGGTCTTCGGCGGCCCGGCCTGGGAGTGGGACGCGACCCGCCGGCAATACTACATGCACAATTTCCTCGCCTCGCAGCCGGACCTCAACTTCCACAATCCTGAGGTTCAAGACGCGTTGTTGCAGACGGTGCGGTTCTGGCTCGAGCGCGGCGTCGACGGCTTCCGCCTGGATACGGTCAACTACTATGTCCACGACCGCTGGCTGCGCAGCAATCCGCCGCTGGCGTCGAGCGTCGCCGGCACCAATGGCGAAACCAACACCTATCTCTTCCAGGAGCATCTGTTCGACAAGACGCAACCGGAAAACCTCGGTTTCCTCAGGCGCTTCCGCGCTTTACTCGACGAATATGACGGCCGCGCCAGTGTCGGCGAGGTCGGCGACGAAGGCCGTTCGCTGCAGACGCTGGCCGCCTACACATCCGGCGGCGACAAGCTCAACATGTGCTACACCTTCGACCTGCTCGGTCAGCAATTCTCAGCCGCCCATGTGCGCGGCTGCGTCGAGGCCTTCGAGGCAGCTGTCGCCGACGGCTGGGTCTGCTGGGCGTTCTCCAACCACGATGTCGTGCGCCATGTCAGCCGCTGGACGCGGCCGGGCGGCGATCCAGATGCGGTGGCGACATTCGCTATCGCTTTGCTCTCCTGCCTGCGGGGCTCGATCTGTCTCTACCAAGGCGAAGAGCTTGGGCTGGAGGAGGCGGAACTGACCTTCGAGGATCTGCGCGATCCCGTCGGCATCCGTTTCTGGCCGGGGGTCAAGGGCAGGGACGGCTGCCGCACACCGATGGTGTGGGAGGCGGGCGCCGACAATGCCGGTTTTTCTTCGGGAAAACCCTGGCTGCCGGTGCCGGAAAGCCACCGCGCTCGGGCGGTCGATATCCAGAACGCCGACGACAAGTCCGTGCTCGCCGGCTACCGGACGATGCTCGCCTTGCGCAAGGCGCATCTGGCGCTGGTCAAGGGCCCGATCCGCTTTCTCGATACCGACGGCGATGTCCTTGCCTTCATCCGGCAGGGCGAGGACGAGATATTGCTCTGCGTCTTCAATTTCGCCGACAAGCCGGCCGACTGGCGGCTGCCGCCGGATCTCCAGCTTGTCGAGGCGATCGCTCTGGGTGGCGGTGCCGTCCTGCAGGAGGAGGGGCTGTTGCTGCCGGCCCTGGGCTGGTTTGTCGGCAAGGTAGGCTGATCTTTCAGGGACGCCGTCCGGCTTCAAAAAAGATCGTGTCCGCATGCAACCGTGCCGAGTGATCCGCGCAACGTCACCGGCGCCACATTTTTCATTTTCGGGCTTCTTCGGTACTTTCGTCGAGCTTGGCCACGAACGGCATTCCTGGAATTTTTCCAGATGGTTGCGCTAATGACAACTGCTGAGGGCAAAACCCAAAATTACAGGACAACCACAAGCTGCACCCAATTGGATCTTGTAATATAGATTAGCTATGGCTGGTTTAAGGTGAGGATGCTCACTTAGCGTCAAGCAAGACTCGGTTGAAATAATATTTCCGTCTGTCTAGTCTCCTGCCACCAGCTGCCGGAACGGGAACCGGCGGCGCGCTCGAAGGGGCCAGAAATCGGTTCCGGGGCGTCAACACTCGTAAGGCGCAGCCGATGGGCAGCGCCACAGGGAGAGACTTCATGCTGAAAAATATGCTGAAGGCGACGCTTGTCGCCGCGACCATGACCTTTGCCGCAGGCACGTTCCTGACGCCGGCCCTTGCCGAGACCGTCTATAACAGAGGCAGCGCCGCCGAAGCGGAGACGGTCGATCCGCACAAGACCTCGACCGTCTACGAAGCCGATATCATACGCGACCTGTTCCAGGGACTGGTCATGCACGATCAGAAGACGAACCTCATCCCGGGCGCCGCCGAAAGCTGGACGGTATCTGATGACGGCACCGTCTACACCTTCAAGCTGCGCAAGGACGGCTTGTGGTCGGATGGCAGCCCGGTGACGGCGGACGACTTCGTCTATTCCTTCCGTAGGCTGGAGGATCCGGCGACCGCCGCCGAATACGCTTCCATGCTCTATCCCGTGAAGAACGCCGAGGAAGTCAACACCAAGAAAGGCAAGCCCGAGGACATGGGCGTCAAGGCGATCGACGCCAACACCCTGGAAGTGACGCTGAAGGCGCCGACGCCATACTTCCTGGAGATGCTGACCCACCAGGCTACCTACCCGGTCAACAAGGCCTCGATCGACAAGCTCGGCGCCGACTGGATCAAGGCGGGCAATCTCGTTTCGAACGGCGCCTATACATTGGCCGAGTGGATTCCCAACGACCACATGAAGCTGGTCAAGAATCCGAAATTCTGGGATGCCGCGACCGTCAAGATGGACGTCGTCAACTACATCCCGACCGAAGACCGCTCTTCGGCGATGAAGCGCTTCGAGGCCGGCGAACTCGACAGCTACGGCGACCTGCCGACCGAACAGCTCGCTGACCTCAAGACCAAGTTCGGCGATCAGGTCCGCGTCGGACCGTATCTCGGCACCTATTATTACGCGATCAAGACCGACAAGGCGCCCTGGGACAATGTCGAGCTGCGCAACGCCATCTCGATGGCTATCGACCGCGACTTCCTGGCCGAAAAGGTCTGGCAGAATTCCATGCTGCCTGGCTATTCGATGGTGCCTCCGGGCATCGCCGGCTACACGCCGGCAATGGCCAAATACGCCGACATGCCGCAGATCGACCGCGAGGACGCCGCCAAGAAGATCCTTGAGAAACTCGGCTATACGCCCGAGCATCCGCTGAAGATGGAGATCCGCTACAACACCTCGGAAAACCACAAGAACACCGCGGTTGCCATCCAGGAACAGTTGAAGCCGCTTGGCGTCGAGATCACGCTGCTCAACACCGATACCAAGACCCACTATTCCTTCCTCGAGCAGAAGGGCAACTACGACGTGGCGCGTGCCGCCTGGATCGCCGACTACAAGGATCCCGAGACCTTCCTCGGCATCACCCGCAAGGCCAGCGGCAACAACTATTCGAACTACGTCAGCCCGGCATATGAGGCGGCCATGGACAAGGCCGCGGCTGCCGGCGGCAAGCCGGAAGAGCGCATGAAGGACCTCACTGAGGCCGAGCGCATCCTTGTCGATGACGTCGGCAACATTCCGCTTCTCTACTACAGCTTCCACGATATCGTCTCCTCGAAGCTGCATGGCTTCGATGACAATGTGATGGACATCCATCCGTCCCGCTTCGTCTCCAAGGACTGATAATCATCCTTGACTGGAGCGCGCGGGCGCGCCGGGAGGGGGGGGGAGGGGGGGCGTTGTTCAACAGCCCCGAGAGTGGCCGTTCGTGTGGAAGTTCGCGCGGGGGGACATCTGTGGGGCGAGGCGGGCCTGAGAGGGTG
>NZ_JAMYQD010000027.1:0-76079 GCF_040320665.1 Mesorhizobium sp. M0626
AATCCGCTTGGCGCTGCGGCGGACGCATAGGGGGAGAGAAGTGTCACCTATGTATCCGGTTCAAAGTGTTACCCATCTATCGGCTGGACACCGGCAGGCAGGTGAGGGGCAGCGCCAACGCACCGGAAAATAAAGCAACTCATGCCTGAACCGTTTGCCCTCCATTTCGTCCACCCCCTTGCAGTCCGCCGCAACTTTGAACAGTCTGTGCCTGCACGGGGGCGAGGCTAAATGCGCGGCGAAGTTCTTCACTATGACGAGGCCCAGGGTTTCGGCTTCATCACCGGGGCGGACGGCAACCGCTACACCTTCGCGCGCGAGGATCTGCGCCGTGATACCGTGATCGCGAACGGCGCTGTGGTCGAGTTTCTGCCGGCAAGCGGTCAGGCGCGCGACGTTTTTTCAATCCGCGCCCAGCCCGCCAGTCCCGCCACCGCTGCGCCAGCGGCAAGCGCCGCGCCGCCCAAGGCGGCTGCCGCTTCAGCCGCGCCACAGCATTTCGGCCGCCTGGCGGAAGACGGCGCGGTTCGCGATAGCGGACTGCCGGGTTATTTCTGGCGAGGCGTGACGCGCAACTACATCAACTTCGCCGAACGCGCCCGCCGCAAGGAATTTTGGGGCTACTGCCTGTTCTGGACCGTCAGCTTCATCCTGGTCGGAATTGCCGGCGCCCTCGCCGACCAGGCCGTCGGCAATTTCGATGCCGGCAACTGGCCGATTGTGATGATCGGCGTCTGGGGGCTGTTTTGGCTGGCGACGTTCCTGCCCTGGGTCGGGCTCGTCGTGCGCCGCTTGCACGACATCGGCCTGACCGGCTGGCTGGCAATACCTTACTTCGCAATCACCTTCATGTTTGCTCCGGCCACGCTGATTCTCGCGCTGATCCTCGGATTGATCCCGACCCAAGGCCACGAAAACCAGTGGGGGCCGGTGCCTGGAGGAGGCGGAGCCTAGACCCGCACCAAGAAATGAGCAGCCGGTTGTTTGCGGACAGCCGTGCTATAACAATGGCTTAGGTCGCAGCCGGGAAGGCAGCTGCTGTTTTGACCGAACGAACGAAATATTTCTCTTGCCATTTAGTCTGTGCACAGATAATCTGTGCAATCATCAAATCGACAATCGAAAACGGATGATGGAGCCAAGACAAATGTGGACCAACGAGTACACCGCAATTTCCCCCCTTTCGGCGCAGGCCATCTGGAACGCGCTCAAGGCGCTGCACGAAGGCCGCCTCACCTACGAAGGGTCCGATACCTTCGTACTGCACGGCCCGTTCGCCAAGGGCACCCGCGTCTCTGTAACGCCCGTCGGGCAGGACACCTTCGAATCGACGATCGTCGACCTCGTCGACGCTGTAACCTATGCCGACGAGACCTCGTTCGGCGACACGAAACTGTTGTTCAGGCATACGCTGACGCCGGTCGAGGGTGGCACTCAAGTGACGCATCGCCTCGATATTTCCGGCCCATCGGCCGCCGAGGTCGGACCAGAGCTCGGGCCGCAGATCAGCGGCGATTTCGACATTTCGATGGCCAAACTGTTCGAGCAGGCAATGGTGTTGGCGAACGGTGGCTGATCAAGGGGATCTGAACACGCGCTTCAGCGGACCATCCGAGAGCCCCGGCTTGCTGCTCTGGCGAACCACCATGCGCTGGCAGCGCGTCATGACGGCGGCGCTGGCCCCGCTTGACCTTACCCATGTCCAGTTCGTGCTGCTGGCTTCGGCGATGTGGCTCGGCCGCTATGGCGAGCCGCCCAACCAGGTGCAGCTCGCCGCCCAGGCCGGCACCGAGGTGAAGATGACATCGGACGTCGTCGCCCGGCTCGAGGCAAAGGGACTGATTGTGCGGGACACCAACCCGCGGGATTCCCGCGCCAAGGTGATCCGCGTCTCCACGACGGGGACGGCCGCAGTCCAGCGCGCTATCGTCGCCGTCGAAGCCGCCGACGCTGCTTTTTTTTCAACCGTGGACGAGGCGCAACTCGTCGGCCTGCTGAGACGGCTAGCCGGCGAGATCCGCTGAGTTTGGCCGATCAGCCAAGGAACTTGGCGATGATGGCATCGCCCATTGCGACAGTGCCGACTTCGGTCATGCCCTCGGACAAAATATCCTTCGTCCGCAGCCCGTCGTCGAGCACGGCGGCTATTGCGCCTTCGAGCTTGTCGGCCTCATCGACCATGCCGAAGGAATATCGCAGGCACATGGCAAACGACGCGATCATGGCGATCGGGTTGGCGATGCCCTGGCCGGCAATGTCGGGCGCCGAGCCATGCACCGGCTCGTATAGCGCCTTGCGCTTCTTGGTCTTCACATCGGGCGCGCCGAGCGAGGCCGACGGCAGCATGCCGATCGATCCGGTCAGCATGGCGGCGATGTCGGACAGCATGTCGCCGAACAGATTGTCGGTGACGATGACGTCGAACTGCTTTGGCCAGCGCACCAGCTGCATGCCGCCGGCATCGGCGAGCATGTGGTCGAGTTTGACGTCGGCATATCTGGCTGTGTGGGTCTGGGTGACGACCTCGTTCCACAGCACCCCGGATTTCATGACGTTGCGCTTTTCCATCGATGTAACGTGGTTCTTGCGCGTGCGCGCCAGCTCGAAGGCGACGCCTGAAATCCGCTCGATCTCGAACGTGTCGTAGACCTGCGTGTCGATGCCGCGCTTCTGGCCGTTGCCGAGATCGATGATCTGCTTCGGCTCGCCGAAATAGACGCCGCCGGTAAGCTCGCGCACGATCAATATGTCGAGGCCCTCGACGACTTCCTGCTTCAGCGAGGACGACGCGGCCAGCGCCGGATAGCAGATGGCGGGGCGCAGATTGGCGAACAGCTCCATGTCCTTGCGCAGCCGTAGCAACCCGGCCTCGGGACGCACCTCGTAAGGCACCTTGTCCCATTTCGGCCCGCCAACGGCGCCGAACAGAACCGCATCCGCAGCCATCGCCTTTGCCATGTCGGCATCCGAAATCGCCGCGCCATGCGCATCGTAGGCGCAGCCGCCGACCAGACCCTCATCGGTGACGAAATCACTGCCGAGCTTGACGTTCATGGCCGCGATCAGCTTCTTCACCTCGGCCATCGCCTCGGGGCCGATGCCATCGCCGGCGAGCAGGAGAAGATTTTTCGAAGCCATGGAGAACCGTCCCAACACTGTTTGGAGAAACCGCGGCCTTGCTAAACGCCAAGAGCTTGCGGCGCAAGGGGATGAAGAACGCTACGACGGCGCCCGCCTCTCAGAACCTGGGTTCCTCGCCCTCGACAGAGGCGGGGGAGAGGAACAAATCACTTATGGGACAAAATATTCACCAACCGGCCGAACGGATCGCGCACATAAAACCGCCGTACGCCCCACGGCTCGTCGGCCGGACCGTATTCGACGGCAAAGCCGGCGGCCTTCATGCCTTGCAGCGCCGCATCGACATCGTCGACCTCGATGGAGAGGTCCGGCACCGGCGTGCCGGAGCCGCCCTGGGCCATGAAGCTGATCTGCACCTGCATCCGTTCGTCGGACCCGTAGGTGACGATCCAGCCCTGATCCATCAGCACATCGAGGCCAAGCACGTCCTGATAGAAGCGTTTCGCCGCCGCCGCGTCCTGCGTCCCGATATTGGCTACGATGCGCCGGACCGTCATGGCTTTGGCCTCTTCAAGCCGTGCGCCGCAGCGCCGTGACTTCCATCTCGATCTTCATTTCCGGCTTGTTGAGCTGGCACACGATCATCGTCGCCGCCGGCCTGATCTCGCCGAAAGCCTCGCCGAGGATGGGGAAGACGACGTCCACGATGGCCCGGTCTGTGATGTAGTAATGCGCCCGCACCACATCGGCCATGTCGAAGCCGCCATCCCTCAGCGCCTCCGCGATGGTCGCCAGGCAATTGCGCGTCTGCGCCTCCACCGTTTCCGGCATGGTCATCGTCGCATAGTCGTAGCCGGTCGTTCCCGACACGAAGCACCAGTCGCCCTGCACCACCGCGCGCGAATAGCCGGCGGTTTTTTCGAAGGGCGAACCGGTGGAGATGAGTGTGCGCATGGAGCCTCGCTGTGGTTTCGGACGCTTTGCAGGAAAGGGCCGGCCAGGCCATGGGCCAAGTCAGGTGCAAATCTTGGCCGTCGGCGGGACAGCACCCCCCTCTGGCCTGCCGGCCATCTCCCGCTCAAGGGGGGAGATTAGCAGTTCGGACGCCTTTCTCGCTTTCCACATTTGCGATTGGCGAAAGCCAGAGTGACGTCTGATCTCCCCCCTTGAGCGGGAGATGCCCGGCAGGGCAGAGGGGGGTGTGACGGATCGCGACGGAACAAGCATGAACACCGAGTGTTCGCCGCGCTGCCGCGAACTCTAGTTCCCCGACTCCTGCGCCTTGTCCATTGCTTCCTTCACATCCGCAGGCCAGGTCTTCACGTCAGGCCACGCCTGCGGCTCGCCATTGTCGCCGCGCCGGGCGAAGTAGAGCGTGTGCTTGGCCGGGTCGACCGCCATGAAACCGTCATTGCTGCCGCATGCGTGCGGCACGCAGCCGGTGGCGTAGAAGGCGCCCGACGCCGTCTTTTCGGTGCCGCCGCCGACCAGCAGGCTGGTCGCCATGTCGGGCATGGTGTCGCCGAGTAGCGTCTGCGCCGCCTTGTAGACGGCCTCATTGTGGAAGGCGTCGATGATGTTCTGGTATTTGGCCGGATCGACGTCCTTCCAGTCCGTACCCGGCTCCGGCGCGTAGGTCAGGTCGCCCGAGATCGTCAGCCCGTCGCTGGGCGACCATTGCAGCGCTTGCTTCGTATCGCCCGGCAACAGATACGGCACGAAAAAGATGGCGTTGTCGGCCACCGCCGCCGGCGGCGCGCCGCATTCGTCCTGTTCGACCTTGAGGCTTTGTATCTCGCCGCCTTCCGGCTTCCAGACGATGACCTTGGCCGGGCCGCACTGGTTGCCGCCGTCGCCGACATCGACCAGCGCCACGTCGACGCCGCCGACCTTGACTGTTCTGTCGAAGAACACGTCGTAATTGCTGGCCAGCTGCTTGCCGTCATAGGCCAGCACCTTTTCGCCATCCTGCTCCGGCTGGGTGATGGTCAGCTGCCCGCCCTCGAACGGGACCGGCCCTTGGCTGTCATCGTCCGCCAGGGCCGCATTGCTCGACGCGCCCGGATCGGCGGCGGACGGATCTTCTGCCGGCACGAGGACCGTGTCGGTCTGTGCTTGCGCGCCGGCCACCGGCATCAGCATCCACGCCAGCGCGCAGGCGCCGGCAAGAAGAAAACGTGTCATGACTGTCCCCTCCGTTCAGCCGCCACGAACCCGGCTTTGTGGCGGCCGGGCCATCTCGTACCACTCAGGCCCAAGGACGCTCGGCAGCGTTCTTCTTCTCGAACGAGGCGATGGCGCCGGCCTTCTCCATGGTCAGGCCGATATCGTCGAGACCGTTCAGCAGGCAGTGGCGCTTGAAGTCGTCGAGGTCGAAGGTGACCACGCCGCCGTCGGGGCCGCGGATTTCCTTGGCCTCGAGGTCGACCGACACCGTCGCATTGGAGCCGCGCGAGGCGTCGTCCATCAGCTTCTCCAGGTCTTCGGGGCTGACGGTGATCGGCAGGATGCCGTTCTTGAAGCAGTTGTTGTAGAAAATGTCGGCGAACGACGTCGAGATGACGCAGCGAATGCCGAAATCGAGCAGCGCCCACGGCGCGTGTTCGCGGCTCGAACCGCAGCCGAAATTGTCGCCGGCGACCAGGATCTCCGCCTTGCGGTAGGCTGGCTTGTTAAGCACGAAGTCGGGGTTTTCCGAGCCATCGTCCTTGTAGCGCATTTCGGCGAACAGGCCGCTGCCGAGCCCGGTGCGCTTGATCGTCTTGAGATAATCCTTGGGGATGATCATGTCGGTGTCGACATTGACGATCGGCATCGGTGCGGCGACGCCGGTGAGCTTGGTGAATTTTTCCATGGCTTTTGCCCGTTCTTGATCGAATTCGTTGCGTCAGGGTTTGCTGCGCCCGGTTTACACAAAGCCGCCGGCAAATAAAAGGCAACTGTTGGTGCGCGGCCCGATCGAAAGATCGGCGGCAAACGTCTTTAAAACCGGCCGCCGCTGGTGCACCTTGCGCCCATGACCACACAATCGAATATTATCTATGCCAGTGAGCCTGAGCTCGACGTCGCTGAATTCCGCCGCGTGCTGGTCGAATCCACGCTCGGCGAAACACGCCCCGTCGATGACGACGCCCGGCTGCAAGCGATGCTTTCAGGCGCGAACCTGGTGCTCACGGCGCGGCTCGACATCGAAGGCAGGCCGCTGATCGGCGTTATCAGGGCCATCACCGATTTTTCCTGGGTGTGCTACGTCTCAGAGCTCGCCGTGTCGCAATCGGCGCAAGGCGTCGGCATCGGCAAGGGCCTGATGGACGAGGCCCGCCGGCAGCTTGGGCCTTCGGTCGCCATCAGCCTGATCTCGATGCCCGACGCCGTCGGCTTCTACGAGCGTATCGGCATGAAGCGCATGGCCGACGCGTTCTGGTTCTCCCGCGAGGGCTGACGCCGCATCGGGCGCAATTGCCGACCGGGTTGGGCAGTCAAGGCGGGCAAGGTTATCGGGCAATGCGGAACGGTGTTCAGGACCCTGCTGAGCAACGCCTCCTTGCCGCCCTTGACCCGCGCTTCATCCGGTCCACATCCCCAGCATGGGAAATCGCCGATCTCTCATAGGCACCGCCGGCTGGGGAATTCCGTCTCGATACAAGGCTGAGTTTCCGCAGTCCGGTTCGCATCTCGAACGTTACGGAAAACGCTTTCCGGTCGTCGAGATCGACACCTCGTTCTACAAGCCGCACCGCCGCGAGACCTATGAGCGCTGGGCTCACGCCGTGCCGGAGCACTTCCGCTTCGCGGTCAAGGCACCGAAGAGCATGACCCATGAGCATCGCCTCGCCGATTGCGAGGGGCTGACGGAGGACTTTCTCGGGCAGGTCGAAGGTCTCGGCGAAAAGCTGAGCGTGGTTCTGGTGCAGCTGCCGCCGAGCTTGCCCTTCGAGCCGGAGGTCGCCGGCGGTTTCTTCGACATGTTGGGCAAGCGTATCCGGGCAAGGCTGGCATGCGAGCCGCGCCATCCCAGCTGGTTCGGTGCCGAGACGGACGCACTGCTGGCCGGTCACCAGGTCGCCCGGGTCGCCGCCGACCCGGCTTCGGTTCCGGAGGCAGCAGGGCCGGGTGGCTGGCCCGGCCTTGCCTATTTCCGCTGGCACGGCGCGCCGCGCATCTACTATTCGGGTTACGATACCGAAACGCTCGACCGGTTTGCGCGGCAAGTGGAAGCAACGGCCGCTTCCGGTGCCGAGGTCTGGGGGATTTTCGACAACACGGCCGCCGGGCATGCACTGGGGAACGCGATGGCTGTCAGTGCGATGGTTGCTTAGACGCTCGCGGGACAGCACCCCCTCTGGCCTGCCGGCCATCTCCCCCGCAAGGGGGGAGATCAGATGCCGCGACCGCTTCGCCAATCGCCGACGTTGCAAGAATGGCGCCTTCGCCGAAGCTGCCAATCTCCCCCCTTGCGGGGGAGATGCCCGGCAGGGCAGAGGGGTGGGCGGGAACTCGACAGTGAGCTTTTGCCGCCTCAAATCACATTCAATTCCCGGAACGCCCTTCCTTCGGCCACTCTGGCGTACCCAAACGCCGAGCAATCCACCGTCCGATACCCGCCATGCACCAACAACTCCGCCAGCGCCTTGCCGACCGCCGGCGCCTGCTGCAGGCCGTGGCCGGAAAATCCGTTGGCAAAGATGAAATTGCCGACCTCGGGATGCGGCCCGATCACCGCGTTCTGGTCGAGCGTGTTGTAGTCGTAGTGGCCGGCCCAGGCGCGTGTCGGCTTGATCGCCTCGAAGGCGGGGATGCGGGTGGCCAGCACCGGCCAGATCACCTCTTCGAACAGCGGCCAGTCGACCTCGAAATCGGCTGGATCGGCGGGACCGTCGCCCTCTTCCGGCTCGGCGCCGCCGGTGAGATAGACCGAGCCTTCCGGCCTGACATAGATGCCGGAGGGATCGACCAGCAGCGGCATGTCGGCGTATTTTTCCCGCGCCTCGAAGACGAAAACGTTGCGCTTGCGCGGCTCGACGGGCAGCACGAGTCCCGCCATGCCGGCCACCTTGCCGGCATTCGGCCCGGCGGCATTGACGACGATGCCGGCTTGCAGTCTTTCGCCATTGTCGAGGTCCATGCCGGTGACGCGGTTGCCCTGCCTTTCGATGCCGGTGACGTCGGCGGCGATGAAATCGATTTGTCTGTCGCGCAGCGCCTTGCGGAACAGCGTCAGCATCGCATGAGCGTCGAACCAGCCCTCGCCGCTGCGGCCGAAGGCGCCGGCGCTGATGCCTTCCGTCGACAGCCACGAAAAGCGCTTTGCCAGCTGGTCGGCATCCTCGAGCAGAATGTCGGCGCCCTCGGCGACCTGCGCCTCGTGGTTGGCTTTCAGGATCGGCAACCCGGCCTCGCCGGCCAGGATGAGATAGCCGCCCTCGCGAAAGCCGATATCGGCATCGGCGCCGAAGGTCTCCTTCAGCCGCCGGAACAGGTTTAGCGTGAACTGCGACAGCCGGATGTTTTCCGGGATCGAGAATTGCTGACGGATCGAGGCCATGGACAGCGTCGTTGCCGCATGGGCGAATTGCGGATCGCGTTCGATCAGCGCAATCGAGCCGGTAAAGCCTTCCTCGCGCAGATAATAGGCGACAGAGGAGCCGACGATGGCCCCGCCGATGATGACAATGTCGTAGCGCACGTTTTCTCCGATCCGGCCGCCGGTATGCTTCACGCCGCCGGCACAATGATCTCGAAGCGCGTGCCGCGTCCGGAGTCAACCAGCGCGATCGTGCCATCATGCGCTTTCAGGAGGGCCAGCACGATGCCGAGGCCCATGCCGGTGCCGCCGGACTCACGGCGCGTGGTGAAGAACGGCTCGAAAATGCGGGCCCTGTTGCTCGGCGAAATACCGGCGCCGTCATCGCTGACCGCAACGGTCGCCTTGCCGTCGGCGGTGGCCGCAGAGAGAAGAACCTGGGTGGCTCCGTGCCTGGCCGAATTGTCGATCAGATTGGCAAGCACGATCGCCGCATTCTCGGCTGATATCCGCAGGCCGATTTCGCCACCCGCCTCAATGTTGACCGCCAGCCGGCCATCGACCGGAAGCAGCGCCAGCGCTGCATCGAGCGATGTGCTTTCGCCGCTCGGCGCCAGATTTTCGGCGCGCGCCAGGTCGAGCAGGCGACGCACCAGCAGATTGAGCAGGCCGGCGTCATTGACGATGTTGCCGGAGAACCGCTTGCGCTCGGCGGCATCCATCGCCTCGCCGGAATCGCGCAGCAGCTCGGCCGCGCCCTGGATCGCCGTCAGCGGCGATTTGAGCTCGTGCGAGACATGGGTGGCAAAAGTCTGGATGCTGTCGGAGCGCGCTTGCAGCTTTTCGGCCATGTCGAGAAAGGCGGCGGACAGCTCCGCCATTTCGCGCGTGCCGTGATGGTCGAGCGGCCGGATCGCGTCGCGGTCGCCGGCGGCGATGCGCCTGGTGCGCTCCATCAGCGCGTAGATCGGCCGGCTGACGGTGCGCAGGAAGACCAGCGCGATCAGCAGCGTGCCGAACAGCATGGCAATGGCCGCCAGCGTCACCTTGCCGCGTTCGCCATAGAGATGTTTGACGATGTTGTTCGGCGTCCGGGAGAGATAGATCACGCCGGCGACGTGGCCAGCGACCGCAATCGGCATGGCGACGAAGACACGAACTTTCGTGCCGCGGCTGACCGAATAGAGCGGCGGCGGCGGCTGATCGGGGATTCGTTGCCTCAATGCGCTGGCATAGCGGCCGGCAAGGGCCTCGCGCACCTCCTCGACATTGGCCAGGGATAGTCCGACCTCGTCGCGCCCGGCAATGACGACGCCCTTGGGATCGAGCAGCCGGAAGCCGGCCAGCGTGGTTTTTTGCGTCGTGTCGAGAATGCCGGACAGTCGCGCGCCGATGGCCGTGAAGGCTGGATCGGTGGCGGCGGCAATGCCGGCGGGCCGGGTCGGCAGCAGATAGTCGGAAGCGAGATCGAGGCTCGGCTCGATCGGCTGGTAAGGCGAGTCGTCGCCGCGGCTGGCATCGCCGCTGTCAGCCTGCATCGGCACCCCTAGCTTCTCCGGGGCAATGGCGGCGTCACTGATATTCTGTGCATAGATGGCGGCGATGACGGCGCCTTGCGCGATCAACTCGCCCTCGGTCTGGCGGATCAGCTGGTTTTCATAAAGCCGGAAGAAGAACAGGCCGACCAGCGGCAGCGCCAGCACCATGATGAGGATGGCGAGAACCACCGTGGCCAGCCTTGGCCGCCATTTGGTGCCGATCCATTTGGCGTCGCTCAGGCGCCGCATCGGCCGAGCCGGAAACCAACGCCATGCACGGTTTCGATGGCGTCGAGACAGCCCGCCGCCGCCAGCTTGGCGCGGATGTTGCGGATGTGGCTATCGACGGTACGGTCGGCGACATGGATGTTGGCGGCATAGGCGCTGGCGACCACCAGGTCGCGGCCCAGCACATGCGCCGGCCGCGCCAGAAATCCTTTCAGGATCGAGAATTCGATCGCCGTCAGCGCCAGCGCCTTGCCGTCGAAACTGGCGCCGTGGCTGGCCGGCGCCAGGCTGAGCTTGCCATGCGCGAAGTTCTTGTCGTCGGCGGGGTCGGGCGCCACCGGGCGGGCGCGGCGCAGGATGACGTTGACGCGCGCCACCAGTTCGCGCGGGCTGAACGGTTTCGTCACGTAGTCGTCGCCGCCCATTTCGAGCCCGAGGATGCGGTCGATTTCCTCGTCTCGCGCGGACAGGAACAGAACCGGCACGTCGGAGCGCTGCCTCAGCCGCCGGCAGACTTCCAGCCCGTCCATCTCCGGCATGCCGATGTCGAGCACGACGAGATCGGGCACGCGGCGCTCGATCGCCTGCAGGGCCGCGGCGCCGTCGGACACGGCCTGCGTCTTCATCCCGGCCTTTTCCAGCGCAAAGCAGATGATCTCGCGTATGTGCGGATCGTCGTCGGCGACCAGGATCTGATGCGGCATGGATCTAACGGTCCGGCACTAAAGGTTGCGAGGGCTGGGTAGGTGGAGGAAGCACGAGCGGACCTCTCTTGTCGAGAACCTGCACGAGCCTCCAGCCGCGAAAGCTCCAGGCGCGCCACTGCTTCTGCTCGGCGATAGTGTCGTCGATCATCATTTGGTCGGCCAGATAGGTGGTTTGGTTTCCGAATTGGTGCATGTAGAGGCGGTCCAGCGCCGGCATGGCGGCAGCGCCGAGCGAGCGCAGATATTCGGTATCGATAGGCGTGCCGTCGCCGGTCATTTCAAGGGAATGGTCGACATTGAAATTGGCGATCGTTGCGGCGAAGTTGATGAAGCAGCAGGCATAAAGCGTCGCCGATAGCGTCGCAAGATTGGCGGAGAGCAGCCATTCGTTGGATTTTCCAACCGCGATGCGGGCAATGATCAGTGCAAGCCCTGACGCCACCAACCCCATCCAGACGAAGGCGGCGATGCGCCAGTAGGTCAGTGCATAGACGCCGATATAGAGATCGAGCCTGAGAATCGACGAGATGACCAGCACGATGTTCTGCGCCACCCAGGCATAGACCAGCCGGCGGATCAGCGGATCGCCTGAGGTTTCGCTGCCCGGCCGCAGCGCCGCCAGCACGAAGCCGGCGGCCAGCAGCGCGGTGGCGATCAGTGGATAGGCGCCGCGATGCGCATAGGCGGCATAGCTCAACCCGTCCGGCAGGGCGACCCCACCCCAGAGATAGGCTGCGTCGAGCCCGGTCTGCAGCGCAAACAAGGTGTTGAAGACGATCAGCGCGCGCAGGATCGCGGCCTTGCCGAAGACGACGGCCTCGATCGTTGTCGCTGGTTTAGTCGCGGCCGGTGCGGCCACGGCTGCAGGCGGCGTCAAAGGTGGAAGGCGGCGCGGGAAACGCGGCAGGCGAGGCCGCAGGAAAGCCCAGACGCCGGCGATCACGAACAGCCAGAAGACGATCCGCGCCAGTTGGATGAGATCGAGCAGCTTCATCAGGTCGATCAGCGACAGCCAGTATTCGATGACCGGATTGGCGGCGCCGAACAAGAACAGGAACACCGCGCCCAGCGTCACCGGCATGACCCAGACGATGATGGACGCCAGGCGGATGCGGCGGCCGCCAAGCCGGCGCACCGTGCGGCGCCATTGGAAAAAGTCACGGATAAGGCGCAGCGGCGCCGCCAGCAGGAACAGCGCCACCTGGCCGGCAATGCGGGCGATGCCGTGCCGTAGCCGCCCGGACAGGGACAGCGCAAACACCACCAGCGCCACGACAGCTATCGCCACCGACAGCGGGCTGACGTTCTCGGCCAGCGGCAGCAGCGCGACGAACAAAGCGGCCGGCTTGAGCCAGGGTCGGGTGGATTTCAGCGCGGCAGGATGCACAGCGACCACCGCGCCGGCGATCAGGATGGCAAACAGCAGCACCGTGATCCCGGCGGGCTGGCCGTAAAAGAAAAAATCCGCCAGCGCCACGAGCAGGACGGCGATGCCGAAGCGGCTGGAAAAGCTTGCAAACGATGTCATGCGCGGATTTTCCTGATGGGCTGGGTCCGCTCGGCCGGTGGGCGGATAAAAGGGAGCAGGCTCGCTTCCAGGTAAGGGCGGGCCGCCGCCCGGGGCGGATCGACCAACCACCAGCTTTCGCTGCGCAGGCGATAGGGCAAGGACCAAAGGTGAGCGTTTCGCTGTTGCATGCCGCTGTTGTCGCGGGCTCGCATGGAAACGGCGGGGCGGAGCGGAGGAGGTTTTCCGCAGGGATGTGCAGTTTTCGTGCAGGACCTGTGCTTACGGCCGGGGCGCTCCCCCCCCATCTTTCCGGACGTTGGCGCTGTCCCAGCCAGGCTCCTTTCCTCTCCCTCCGGAGGGGGGAGAGGTGGCTCGGCGAAGCCGAGACGGAGTGGGGGAACCACCTGGCAGTCGCCGCGAACGGACATCGGAAGGGCACTGAGCGCATGGGTCGACCCCCACTCCGTCGAGCTTCGCTCGACACCTCTCCCCCGATCGACGGGGGAGAGGAAAGGCCCCCCTTCCGCAACTGCTGCGGGACGGGCGGGGCAGCGCAAGCTTTCGCAGTTGGCTCATCATCAGGTACCGGTCGGACGCTTGCCTCACCCGCCCCCACGCGGCATAGATCGGCCATGACAAGCGAACCTTACCGCCCGCGCCGCTCGGTGCTTTACGTCCCCGCCTCCAACGACAAGGCGCTGGCCAGGATCGCGACGCTGGCCTGCGATGCCGTGATCATCGACCTCGAAGACGCCGTCGCGCCCTCAGACAAGATCGCCGCGCGGGACAAACTGGCCGGCATTTTCGCCAGCCGACCGAAACGCCGCTG
This sequence comes from Mesorhizobium sp. M0626, assembly GCF_040320665.1. Lineage (NCBI taxonomy): Bacteria > Pseudomonadati > Pseudomonadota > Alphaproteobacteria > Hyphomicrobiales > Phyllobacteriaceae > Mesorhizobium > Mesorhizobium sp. M0626. The sequence goes on from NZ_JAMYQD010000027.1 coordinate 13,418, forward strand.
CGAGATGATCGTGCGCGTCAACGCGCTGTCCAGCGAATGGGGCAACGATGACCTGCTGACCGCGGCGAAATTCGAGCCCGACGGCATCCTGTTGTCCAAGGTCGCCACGCCGCGCGATATCCTCGAAGTCGGCGACGTGCTCGACGACAATTTTGCCCCCGACAGCGTCAAGCTCTGGGCGATGATCGAGACGCCCAAGGCCATGCTCAATATCGGCGCCATTGCCGAACTCGGCCGCGATCGCGCTTCGCGGCTAAATTGTTTCGTTGCCGGAACGAACGATCTGGTCAAGGAAACCGGCATTCTGGCGACGCCTGATCGGCGCTACCTCGTGCCTTGGCTGATGCAGATGGTGCTGGCGGCGCGGGCCGGCGGCATCGACATACTCGACGGCGTCTCCAACGATTTTCGCGACCTCGACGCGTTTGCGCGCGAATGCACGGAAGCCGCCGCCATGGGGTTCGACGGCAAGACGCTGATCCACCCCGCCCAGATCGAAACCGCCAACCGCGCCTTTGCGCCCGCGCCCGAAGCCTTGGCCGAGGCGCACGCGGTGAAAGAGGCTTTCGCCTTGCCCGAAAATGCCGGCAAGGGCGTGATTGCGCTGGATGGCAGGATGGTCGAACGGCTGCACCTGGTGCAAGCCGAAAAACTGCTGGCGAAGGCCGCCGCCATCGGCGCATGATCCGCCCCGAAAAGACGAACTCACGACAGGATCTGACCCATGAGACTTTACCGCTTTCTGTCCGCCCCCGACGATTCAACCTTCTGCCACAAGGTCACCGCGGCGCTGAACAAGGGCTGGCACCTGTACGGCTCACCGACCTACGCCTATGACAAGAAGACCAAATCGATGCGCTGCGGCCAGGCGGTGGTGAAGGATATCGACGGCCAGGAATACGGGCCGGATACGAAGCTGAGTGATTGGTAGGCGAGCTTTGCCAGCCTGTCTAAGACAGCGCTAGGCTGCCTCGGCAATATCAAGACGCACTGTAAGTCCGGCCTGTGTGGCCAGATTGATCAAGGTGTCCAGACTAAAATTCGCGATCCTGCCCCGCAGAAGATCGCTAAGGCGTGGCTGGGTAATCCCGAGCCGGTTGGCTGCTTCGGCTTGGGTAACGTCCCAACTCCGCACCCGCTGTTCGATCGCGATCAGCAAATTGGAGCGCATAGTCATGTTGGCGGACTGAGCCGGGGTGTCTTCCAGCGCATCCCAGACATTTTCAAAGCTTTGACGTTCCATGAGCATGTCTCACTGAATTTGCCTGAACCGCGATGCGGCAAGAGCCAAGTCTCGTTTCGCCGTCTGTTGCGTCTTCTTCTGGAAGGCGTGCAAGACAAAGACGGCGTCACCTATGCTGGCGACGTAAAGCACCCGGAACGCGCCAGCATCGTCTCGGACACGGATTTCCCGTACGCCTAGGCCTATCGTCGTCATCGGCTTCCAATCGCTTGGCTCAAATCCGAGTTGAACCTTGTGCAGTTGAACGCCCGTTTCCTTGCGCACCGCCTCTGGAAAAGCCCGGAGCTTGGCAAGAGAATCTCCAAGAAACTCCAGTCGCTTGGTCGGCATACAGACTTTATATCAAAACTTGTATAATTTCACAAGCAGGCTCGCCACCTGAATATCGCACAGCCTTACTCCGCCGCCTCTTCAAGCTTTTCCATATCGTCGTCCGACAGGCCGAAATGGTGGCCGATCTCGTGGATCAGCACGTGGGTGACGATGTCGCCCAGCGTCTCTTCGTTTTCGGCCCAATAGTCGAGGATGGCGCGGCGGTAGAGGGTGATGCGGTTCGGGCCTTCGCCGGTCTGCGGGTTCCAGCGCTCGGCGATGCCGCGGCCCTCGAACAGGCCAAGCAGATCAAACGGTGTCTCCAGCGACAGATCGTCCATGATCTCGTCGGTCGGGAATTCGGCGATCATGATGACGATCTCGCCGGTCAGCTTGCGAAAATCGTCGGGCAGATGTGCGTACGCCTCCAGCGCCAGAAACTCGATCTCCTCGATCGAAGGCGAGAGTTCATCGTGCCAGGTGCGGGTCTTGTAGATGCGGGCCATGCTTTGTCCTTTGATCCGGCATATAGGCTTTCCCTCCGGACTCGGCAAATGGACCGGGTACCTGGCCAATGACTGTTTCTTTGCGCCGAATGGCTGCGACCAAAGTCCAAGGTTGGCCTCGTCACCTTTGATCAAGGAATAAATTCCTTCTGACTCCGCTTGACTCTTCCGGCACCCTCTGGAATCTATAGGAACATAACAGGAACAGTTGTGAGAGAAATTGACCGTCATGGCGACATCAGCCGTGGCGCGGGAGACTGTTTTTGCCCTGCGCCGCCAGATCGCGAAGATCGAGGGAACGCTGCCCGAGCGCCTGGCCGCGCCGGCTGGCGAGGGGCTGCGCGCGGGTCCTGGCGGCGGTCTCGACGCCGCGCCTGAACCCGATGCCGATGTCACCATCATCCGGCGCGGGCTTGCCGTGGCTTCGCCGGATGCTTTCCTGGCCACCGGCGTCGAGCGCCTCGATGCGGCCCTCAGCGGCGGCCTTCCGAAAGCCGCCTTGAGCGAAATCCATGGCCTTGAGACCCGCAATGCCGGGGCCGTCGCCGGCTTTGTGCTGTCGCTTGTCAGCCTGATCCTCAAGGGCCAGCCCTTGCCCGTGCTGTGGATCGGCACATCGGAGATTTTTCGCGAGGCCGGCTTTCCCTATGCCAGGGGATTGCAGGGCATTTTCGGTATCGCACCGGAGCAATTGCTGTTTTCCGAGGCGCCGAAACTCACCGATGCGCTGTGGGTAGCCGAGGAGGCCGCGAAGATGACGGCGCTCGCCGCAATCATCCTCGAAATCCGTGGCAGCCCGCAGCGGCTCGACCTCACCGCGACGCGCCGGCTGCACGCGCGCGCCCAAAACGCCGGCCGGCCGGTGTTCCTGCTGCGCCAGGCCGGCGAAGCCGAGCCGACCGCCGCCCCGGTGCGCCTCATCGTGTCGGCTGCACCAGCGGCGAGCCGCCGGACGATCGCCGGGTCGCTCGCCGGCTCGATCGGCCGGCCTGCCTTCACCGTCAGCATCGGCAAGAGCCGCACCGCTCTGCCTGGACAATTCACACTGGAGTGGAATCCCGATGAACACGCATTCGAAGAAAGAAAGCCCCGCGAAAAACGGGCAGAGAATTCTGTCGCTGTGGTTCCCGCATCTGGCGGCAGAACGGATCCTGCGCCAGCGCCTGGGACGGTCGTGGCGTTCCCGGCCTTCGGATCATCTGCCGCCATCTCACCCACCGCTCGTGATCAGCCATCGCGACCGCAACGCCCAGCGCATATCGGCCCTCGACGAGCGGGCTGAGGCGCTGCATCTGAAGCCTGGCATGGGCATTGCCGATGCGCGCGCCATGCATCCCTCGATCGACATCGTCGAGGCCGATCCGGACGCCGATCGCCGGCTGCTCGAAGGCCTCGCCGACTGGTGCGATCGCTATACGCCGCTGGTGGCGCTCGACGGTACTGATGGCCTTTATCTCGACGTCACCGGCTGCACGCATCTGTTCGGCGGCGAGCGCGCCATGCTGGACGACATCCTTGCGCGGTTTTTCCAGCAGGGTTTCGATGTCCGCGCCGGGTTGGCCGCGACGCCGGGTGCAGCCTGGGCGGCGGCGCGCTTCTGCGGCAACCGCATCGTTGTCTCCGGCGAGGAGGAAGCGCTGCTCGCCCCCTTGCCGCTGGCGGCACTGCGCATCGAAGCCGATATCCGCGCCAGCTTGGAAAGCGTCGGCCTGCGGACCGCCGGCGCGATCATGGCAGCGCCGCGCGCGCCGCTCGCCAGTCGCTTCGGCGCGACCTTGCTGTTGCGGCTCGACCAGGCGCTCGGCCGTCTCGACGAGGCGGTATCGCCGCGCCTGCCCGTGGCCCCGCTTTCGGTCGAACGCCACCTGGCCGAGCCGGTCGTGCTGACCGCCGAGATCGAACGGCTGGTGCTCTTGCTGGCGGTGACGCTGAAGGCCGATCTCGAACGCCGCGGCGAGGGCGCAAGGATGCTGGCGCTGCTTTTGTTTCGCGTCGACGGCGCCGTCAGCCGCATCGCTGTCGGTACCTCGCGACCGTTGCGCGAACCCAAGCTTATCCAGCGCCTGTTCCATGAGCGGCTGGCCGCGCTCGAACAGGACATCGATGCCGGCTACGGCTTCGACCTGGTGCGGCTTTCGGTGCTGGCGGCCGCCGGCTTCGACATGCAGCAGGCCGATTTGACCGGCGAGACCGAGGATGACGGCGCCGACATGGCACTCTTTGCCGACCGCATCCGCGCCAGGCTCGGCGACAGTGCGGTGCTGAAACCGGTCGCCCTCGAGAGCCATCTGCCGGAGCGCGCCATCGCCACCATCCCGTTCTCGGAAGCGCCACAACGCAAAACACCGCTCAGGAAGCCGGGCTCGAAAGACGCGCCGCGCGCAACCATCTTCCCGCCGGAACGGCCGATCCGGCTGTTCCGTTCGCCCGAGCCGATCGAGGTGCAGGCCACCGAAATGCCTGAGGGTCCGCCGATGAATTTCCGCTGGCGCCGCGCGCTCTACCGGGTCGCGCGCGCCGAGGGGCCGGAACGCATCGCGCCGGAATGGTGGCGTGAAACGTCAAGCGATCCGCTCACATCGACGCGTGACTATTTCCGGATCGAGGATGCCGACGGCCGCCGCTACTGGCTCTACCGGCAAGGCCTCTATGGCAACCCGCAGGTGCCGCCGCGCTGGTTCATGCATGGGGTCTTCGCATGAACGCGCTGACCGTCATCCCCTATGCGGAATTCGGCATCCAGTCGAACTTCTCCTTCCTGCGCGGCGCCTCCAAGCCGGAGGAGCTGGTGGTGGCGGCCAAATTCCTCGGCTTTTCCTCGATCGGACTGGCAGACCGCAACACGGTGGCCGGCGTCGTGCGCGCCTGGCAGCAGGCCAAGGTCGAGAAGCTCGCCTATCACCCCGGTTGCCGCCTGGTGTTCGGCGACGGCACGCCGGACATTCTCGCCTATCCGCAGAACCGCAAGGGCTGGGGCCATCTCTGCCGCATGCTGACGCAAGCCAATTTGCGCGATGAAAACGAGAAGGGCGCGACCCTTCTCCAGCGCAGCGACCTGCTCGAATGGGGCGACCTGCTGTCGCTGGCGGTGCTGCCGGATCTCTCGGCGAATGCCGACGATCCCCTGGCATTGGTCCGTCAACTGAAAGACCGTTTCGGCGCTAATTTGCGGCTAGGCATGGCGCCGGATTATCGCGGCAATGACCGTTTCCGCATCGAGCAGGCGGCGGGCATGGCGGACATCGCCGGCGTGCCGCTGATGGCGACCAACGACGTGCTTTATCACAGCGCCGAGCGCCGCTCGCTGCAAGATGTGCTCACCGCCATCCGCCTCAATTTGCCGGTCGCCGAGGTCGGGCTGGAGCTGACGGCCAACGCCGAGCGCCATCTGAAGCCGCCGCTGGAAATGGCCCGTCTCTTCCGCCGCCATCCACCGGCGCTGGCCGAGACGCTGCGCTTTGCCGGCGAACTGACCTTCTCGCTCAGCGACCTCCAGTACAATTATCCCGACGAGCCGACGCAATCAGGGCTTGGGCCGCAGGCCGAGCTAGAGCGTCTGGCCAGGGAGGGGGCCGCCACGCGCTATCCGGCGGGCGTCCCCGCTTCCGTCTTGCAGCGCATCAGTGAGGAGCTCGCTCTGATCGAGCGTCTGAATTATGCGCGCTATTTCCTGACCGTTTACGACATCGTCCAGTTCGCCCGCAATGAGGGCATTCTGTGCCAGGGCAGAGGCTCGGCCGCCAACTCGATCGTCTGCTACTGCATCGGCATCACCGAGGTCGGCCCCGAGCGCATCGACACGTTGTTCGAGCGCTTCATTTCCGAGGAGCGCAACGAGCCGCCCGACATCGACGTCGATTTCGAGCATGAGCGGCGTGAGGAGGTGATCCAGTACATCTACTCCAAATACAGCGCCAAGCGCACCGCGCTGGCTGCCGCCGTCATCAGCTATCGCGGCCGCTCGGCGCTGCGCGAGGTGGCCAAGGCCATGGGCCTATCGGACGATGTCCGCATTGCGCTCTCCAGTTCGATCTGGGGCTGGTCGACCTCGGAGCTCGGCGAGAAGGAGGCGCATGCCGGCGGCCTCGACCGCAACGAGACCTCGACCCGTCACGTGATCGCCCACGCCAACGAGATCATGGGCTTTCCCCGGCATCTGTCGCAGCATGTCGGCGGCTTCGTCATTACCCGCGACCGGCTCGACGAGATCGTCCCCATCGTCAAGACGGCGATGGAGGCGCGCAAGATGGTCGAGTGGGATAAGGACGATCTCGACGCGGTGAAGATCCTGAAGGTGGATATTCTGGCGCTTGGCATGCTGACCTGCCTGAAGCGCGCCTTCACCTTGCTCACCGACCATTATCCGAAGGCCCGGGATGATTACGGCCGACCCTATGTGCTGGCCACCCTGCCGCCGGAAGAGAACGACGTGTACGACATGATCTGCCGCGCCGACACGCTCGGCGTCTTCCAGATCGAATCGCGCGCGCAGATGTCGATGCTGCCGCGTCTACGCCCGCGCGAATTCTACGACCTGGTCATCGAGGTGGCGATCGTGCGGCCCGGCCCGATCCAGGGCGACATGGTGCACCCCTATCTGCGCCGTCGGCAGGGCAAGGAAGCGGCTGAATATCAAAAGCCAGAGCTGGAGGCTATTCTCAAGAAGACACTCGGCGTGCCGCTGTTTCAGGAACAGGCGATGAATATTGCAATCGTCGCCGGTGGTTTCAAACCCGGCGAAGCCGACGAACTACGCCGCGCCATGGCCACCTTCAAGCGCACCGGCACCATCGGCAATTACCGCCAGCGCATGATCGACGGCATGGTCGGCAAGGGATACACCAAAGACTTCGCCGAGCGCTGCTTCAAGCAGATCGAAGGCTTCGGCGAATACGGCTTTCCCGAAAGCCACGCCGCCTCCTTCGCTTTGCTCGTCTATGCCTCCTGCTGGTTCAAGACCTTTTATCCCGACGTGTTCTGCGCCGCGATCCTGAATTCGCAGCCGATGGGGTTTTACCAGCCGGCCCAGCTGGTGCGCGACGCGCGCGACCATGGCGTCGATATCCGCGACGTCGACGTCAATTTTTCCGACTGGGACTGCACCCTGGAGAAAGCCCAATTCGATCCGGGCCGCATCCTGGGGCGCCATGCCGAAATGCGCGGTGTCATCAAGACCCGGTACGCCGTCCGGCTTGGCTTCCGTCAGATCAAGGGCTTGGCCGAGAAGCGTATGGAAGCTTTCACCGCGCGGCGCGGCGCCGGCTATACAAGCGTCAGGGATGTGTGGCTGCGCTCGGGCCTCGATGTCGGCGAAATCGAAAGACTGGCGCAGGCTGACGCCTTCCGCTCGCTCGGCCTCGACCGTCGTGAAGCCTTGTGGGCGGTGCGCGCGCTGGATGGCAAGAGCGCCGCCGAACGGCTGCCGCTGTTCGACCAGCCGGCGATCCGGCTGCGCGAACTCGAGCCCGAGACAAAACTGCCGACAATGCCGCTCGGCGAGCACGTCATCCACGACTACCGCGCGCTCGGCCTGTCGCTGAAGGCGCATCCGGTCGCCTTCCTGCGCGAGCGGCTCGACCGCGCCGGCGTCATTCCCAATGCCAATCTCGGCTCGGTGCGCGACGGCAGGCGGGTCTCGGTCGCCGGCCTGGTGCTGGTGCGGCAGCGGCCCGGCAAGGGCAATGCGATCTTCCTGACGCTGGAAGACGACAAGGCCGTCGCCAACGTCATTTTCTGGGAGCGGACCTTTACCCGTTTCCGGCCCATCGTCATGGGCGCGCGCTTCGTCAAGGTCACCGGCAAGCTGCAGTCGGAATCCGACGTCATCCACATCGTCGCCGAGAAGATCGAGGATTTGACGCCGTGGCTGACGGTGCTGCTGGAAGAGATGACGCCGGCTGCCCGGCCCGACATTGCCACCCTCTCGGACAAAGCTGAAAGGGTCATGCCCAAGGGGCGGAATTTTCAGTAGGCAAGTGCAGGGCGGTCGGGAGCCCATGACATTAATGCCGGCAAGGGCAGAGGGGGGCGCGAAGGATCGCCAACAGAATGGCTTCTTAGGCTGAGGTCCGTTTGAACCACCCCTGGCCCTTCAGCCCGGCCCACCCAATCGCGGCGGCGACAGCACGTCTTCCGCCGAAATAGTCCGCGCCTCCGAGGGCAGCATGATCGGGATGCCGTCGCGCACGGGATAAGCGAGCTTGGCAAGCCGCGAGATCAACTCGCCGCGCACCGGGTCCCAGGCCAGCGGCCCCTTGGTCAGCGGGCAGGCCAGCAGCTCCAGCAATTTTGGATCGACATTGACCGACTTGCCGTCACGCCCATCCGCAGCCATTGGATCCCCCTTCAGCCATCGGCTCAGCCCTTATTGCAGGCTGGAGCCAAAGTCCTCATTCTCGCGCGCCAGCGCCATTTCGGTGATCGCGATCAGCGTCTCCGCGCGGGCTTTCAGGTCGGGCGCCTCCAGCAGCGCCTGTTTCTCGGCCGGTCCGTAGGGCGCCATCATCGACAGCGCATTGACCAGCATGGTGTTCTCGGCGCGGCTGACGCTTTCCCAATCGGCTTCGAGATCGTTGGCCTGCAGATAAGCGCGAAACGCTTTCAACAGCGCCGGCCGGTCGACCTCGCTTGCCGCCTGGTCTTCGGCAAGATCGGTGAGGAACGGCGCCAGCTTGCATTGCCGGAAAGGCGTCTTCACCGGCAATTCGCTGGTGATGCGGAAACGGCAGACGCCCTGCAGCGAAACCAGATAGCGGCCGTCGCCGCTCTCGGCCATCGAGATGATGCGCCCGGCGCAGCCGACATTGCACAGTTCCGGCTCCCCGTCGGCGCGCAACGCGCCATTGAGGCTGGGCTGGACGATGCCGATCAGCCGCGCGCCGGCGATCGCCTCATCCACCATCTGCAGATAGCGCGGCTCGAAGATGTTGAGCGGCATGCGCCCGCCCGGCAGCAGCAGCGCGCCGGCAAGCGGAAACACCGGAATGGTTGCCGGCAGATCCTTGCCGACCCGGTAAAATGCGTTTCCGACCTGCACCTTCACTCCTCCGACCCGCTTCGGGCGCGATGTTATCGGCCTAATCTGGCGCGGCGGCCGCCGACCGCAAGGCCCGACAGCCACGCCCCGGCAATTTGGCCGGCAAACGGCTCAGGAAAACAGCAGCGACGACAATTTGCGCCGTGCCGCCAGCGTCGCCTCGTCGGTCATGCCCCAGGCCTCGAACAGTTTCAGCAACTGCGCCCTGGCGCCGTCCTCGTTCCACGTCCGGTCGGCTTTTATAATCGCCAGAAGATTGTCGGCCGCCGCATGGCGCTCGCCCTTGGCGTTCTGGATCATGGCGAGGTCGAAACGCGCCTGGTGGTCGCCGGGATTGGCGGCCAGTCGCTGCTCGAATTCAGCTGGATTGCCAAGTGCTGCCGCTTCCGCAGCCAGCGTCATCTTGGCACGCAGCGCGGCAAGTGCCGGCGCATTCTTCTTGGCCTCCGGCGCCGTTGCCAGCAGCGCCTCGGCGCCGTCGCTGTCGCCGGCCTCGAACAGAAGCTCGCCCAGCCCGGCAATCGCCTCGATCGTCTCCGGCGCCTGCGCCAGGATGGCGTCGTAAATGTCGGCTGCGGTCTGCGCATCGCCCGCCGCATGCGCTTCCGCCGCCGCGGCCAGTGCTTCGGCGACGGGCGGCGCGCCATTGCCCTTGCCGCCGACCTTGGTGATGAACTCGGCGATCTGGCTCTCGGGGATGGCGCCCATGAAGCCGTCGACAGGCTGGCCGTCCTTGAAGGCGATGACCGCCGGGATCGATTGGATGCCGAGCTGGCCGGCGATCGAGGGATGATCGTCAATGTTCATCTTGACCAGCTTGACCTTGCCGCCGGCGGCCTTGATCGCCTTTTCCAGAAGCGGCGTGAGCTGCTTGCAGGGCCCGCACCACGGCGCCCAGAAATCGACCAGTACCGGCTGTTTGCGCGATTCCTGGATGACGTCGGCGGTGAAAGTGGCGGTCGTGGTGTCCTTGATCAGCTCGCCAGCGGCAGGTGCTGCGCCGGGTGTCGGGCCAAGTGCCGACTTGGCCGGCTCGGCGCCGCCATATTGCACGGACGTGGTGTACTGGCCAGAATTGCCGCCGAATTGGCCGCCAAACGGATTGTTGTTGTCGCTCATGTCGTCGCCCTTCCGATCGCGCCCAGCGGAGCAGCGCGACGTCCTTAACTAGAGGTCAGTTTTCGCCATCCATGTGGCGATCAAGCCGAGACTTTCAAGATAGCAGCATCATGTCCGGTTGCCTCGACGAATCTGATGAGGTCGGCGGACGCGATCGACGTCGTCGCCTCATTGGTCAGCGGATGCGCGTTGACTGTCGCATGTGCAATCAAATCCTGGTCGAGCACCACCTTGACCCGTCTTTCGGTGTCGTTGATCAGCCCGAACACGGTGACCGCGCCCGGAATGACACCGAGCAGCTCCATCAGCATCTCCGGCTTGCCGAACGACACCCGGCCGGCGGCGCCGATGATCGTGTGGATCTGCTTCAGGTCGACGACCGCCTCCTCGCCGACGCTGACCAGGAAGAAATTGTCCTTCTTGTCCTTGAGAAACAGATTTTTCGTGTGCCCGCCCGGTATCTCGCCGCGCAGCGACTGCGAATCGGCCACCGTATAGAGCGGCGGATGGCGCACGGTCGACACTGATATGCCGAGATCGGCAAGAAAGGCGAAAAGCTCGGCTTCGGTCTTCGGCATTGGTGGTCTTCCCCTGTATCGGCGCGCGGCAAAGCCGTTTACGGCCAATGATGCCGCCGAGACAAGACCGTCATGCGGGAAGTCGATGAACCACCCGCGTGGCCGACAAGGTTCCGCCAAGCGATTTGGCGCGACCAAAAAGCCCGTCATTTCCCTGTTGCAATCGCCGCGCTCTTCAGCCATATAGGCCCGGCTTGCGGCCAAAGGGCCGTGTGAGCGGGTGTAGCTCAGGGGTAGAGCACAACCTTGCCAAGGTTGGGGTCGAGCGTTCGAATCGCTTCACCCGCTCCAGTTTCCTCTAGGGGAATCAAGCGATGAAGAGGCGCCTTTCGGGGCGCCTTTTGCTTTTTCCAGACCGGCGATGTAAGCGCGTTGCGGGACACTTGTTCTCCCTCAGAACCAGGCGCAGGTAAGACGGCGTGGCGCACAATCCCTCGGGTTCAATTTCGGCGAAAGGCGGCACCGCATCCGAAGCGCTTGCTTGGCTGGCGTTGCGGAACGCCGCGTCCGAATGCGGCTCAGGCTCGCGCTCGATCGACCCGCAGCCCCTGCGCGCGCTGCCGGCGGGACGCAAGTGGGCGCGTGAGATCGCCAAGGTGATCTTCGATGGCCTTGTGGCAGGAAGCCTTTCGGTGCCGGGGCAACTGGCTGCCCGGTGGGACAGCTTCGGCAGCGCAACCACCGCATTGATCATCGAACTCGGCAAGGTCTGGGACAATCCCGCAGCGGCTCGCCGCGTCCAGTACCAGCTTGAGCAAATGCTTCTCGAACCCGACGATCTTGCCACGCCGCGCAGGCTGGCGCGAACGCTCGGAATTCGCGTCGACGCTCGCAATCCGACCGCGACCGAACTGCCGGAAGGCATCGATCAGATTTATGCCCATCTGATGCTGGATGGCCGGATCGAGGCTGTAGTGCAGTTCGGTGCACTCGGGACTGTGACGAGCGATCATTGGATTGAATTGATCCTGGATGTAGTGCCTGCTGAGCGGCTTGCGGGAGGATCGCCTGCACCGCAAAAGGGCGCCGGCGCGACCACGTCAACACGCCTGCAGCCGAGGCGTCGTTGACCATGGCGGGAAGCGAGCCCGATCCGGACAGCCACTTCGGCAAACTCGCGCAATTGGCCGCACAGGCGCATGACCTGGTTCGGTCGAGCGCTGAACCGTCAGAGCCTGTTACGCCGCGCCGCGCACGGGTCGCGGACAAGCACGACAAGGATCGCACGGCGTTCTGGAACAGCTATTTCGCGACCGAGGATCCCTGGAACTACAGCTCGCTCTATGAGCAGGAAAAATATGAGCGGCAGATCGAGATCCTGCCTGCCGGTCCCATCGGCCGGGCGCTTGAGCTGGCCTGTGCGGAGGGCCATTTCACGCGGCAGCTGGCGCCGCGCGTGGGCCATCTGACCGCAACCGACATCTCCGCCATAGCCATCGAGCGAGCCCGCGCCCGATGCAACAATCAGGCGAATGTCGAGTTCGGCGTACTCGATTTCGCTGCCGACACGCTGCCGGGTGAGATGGATCTGATCTTCTGTTCGGAGGTGCTCTACTATCTGGACGATCTCGCCGAGTTGCGGCGCATCGCCAAGAAATTTGCCGAGGCGTTGGCGCCTGGCGGTAGTTTCATCAGCGCACACGCATTCGTGCTGCGTGACAATGTCGAAAAGACGGGCTTCGACTGGAACACATTCGGTGCCCAGGCGATCTCCGAGACGCTGGCAGCGACCGAAGGCCTGGTGCTCGAGCAATCGATCCAGACCGAGCTCTACCGCATAGACCGCTTCCGCCGCCTATCGCCGGGCGATGTGGCGACGGACCCGGTGATCGATCATGTGCCGATCCGCGCGCCCATCGAAATCGGCGTCGCGCGAAATATCGTCTGGGGTGGGGCGCGAGCCTTGCGCCGCGACGTCGCACGTAACGAGCAGCGCCAGCATATCCCTGTCCTCATGTATCACGGCGTTGCCGATGAAGGTCCGGCCGCGCTCGCTCGCTTTCGGCTCACGCCCGCCGCATTCGCCAGCCAGATGGGATGGCTGCGCGCCAATGGCTTTCACGCCATTGGCTCCGAGCAGCTGGAAGCATCCATCGCCAACCGTCAGCCTTTCGTCGGCCGCCCGGTGCTCATCACTTTCGATGACGGCTTCCAGAACTTCGCCGACCATGCCTGGCCGATCTTGCGCGCCAACGACCTGAACGCGGAAGTGTTCCTGGTGACGGACCTGGTGGGCGAAAGTGCAAAGTGGGACACCGACATCGGTCCGCCGACGCCGCTTATGGGCGCCGGGACGGTGCGACGCCTCGCTGCCGAAGGCGCCTTCTTCGGCAGCCACATGGCGACGCATCGCGCCATAGATGGTCTGTCGAGCGCTGACCTGGCCGCCGAGCTCCTGCGCTCTCGTCTGTTCATCGAACGCTGGACCGGCCGGCCAACCAGGGCGTTCGCGGCCCCCTTCTCCGTCACCGACCGACGGCTTGGCCGGCTGGCTAGGGAGTGCGGCTATCGAGTAGGCTTCGGCCGCAGGCACGGGCCGGCGGACCTCCATAGCGATCTCATCGACCTTCCGCGCATCGAGATTCGCGGCGACCGCTCGCTCGATGACTTTGTCGCCACTGTCGAGGCCGTGCTCGGATAAACGGTGAACTTGTCAGTTCATTATTGGGCGACTTGCGACACGGCTGACATCAGCTCCTTCGGGTTTGGGGCGCCAAACATGTATCGCCCACCCTCCGGGACCTCCGTGAAGCTCCAGCGGACGATCCCCTGCCGGTCCAGCAGGAACTGACCAACCAGTTGTCCGTGTCCCGTGGCCATCATCTGCTCGTCGGCTTCGGTCAGTTCGTAGTGGTCCTTCTTGTCGAGGATTGCGGCGGCTGTCATCGGATCCATGGGACCGGGCAATTCGCCAGCTATGTCGACCCGCATGTCCTGTGCCGCTGCCATCGCGACCTTGTACGGCCAGTTCGTCTCGTTCTCGGTGAATTCGAGATTGGGCAGTCCAAAAGCACGATGTGAAGCGCGTTCCGGGTCCGACGCCGCAAGCAGGTTCGGCATTGGATGGTAGCGGAAATAGAGCCGCGCCCGTTCGATCGGCGTGTTGACCACCGTCAGGCTCTCCACGCCCTTTTCGCGCAGCTCCGGATCGAGACGCGCCTGAGCGGCGATGTGGCGCCGGCAAAACGCACAATGCAGACCTCGAAACAGGCCGACCAGCACCGGTTTTTGCCCGCGAAAGTCGTCAAGCGCAATCTTGCCTTCCTGGGTAATGGCGTCGAGTATCAGGTTCGGCGCCCGGTCGCCCGGTTGAAGCGGTATCAATCCACTAGGCGCGGACATGTCCAACCCCCTATCCCGGCTAGTCGAGAAAAGGCAGCACCACAAGCGCTTCCGGGTCGAGCCCGTGCTGGGCGCATATACCCTGCGCCAGGGAAAAGTAGCGTTCGGCCTCGGCCAGATTGTCGAGGTCGAGATTAAGCGTTGCGAGTCCATCATAGCACGGAAACAGCAGTTGGGGCTCGCCCGTTTCGCGGGCTACCTCCAGTGCTTCGTGGAACAAGCCGATCGCCAGTTCCGGATGGCCGTTGCACTGGTGGATCTGCCCAAGCACGATCAACGGCACTGGCAGGTGCTCGCGCTGGTCGAGCGCCCGGTCAATCTCGATGGCCTTCTCGGCAGCAGGCACGCCCTCCGTTGGACAGCGATCCGTGAAAGTACAACAAGCTACCGCCAGATTGGCGAGGAGGCGCGCCTGGAAACCCAAATCGCCAATACGGCGCGCCACTTCAAGACCGCGCCGACAGACCTCCATCGCCTTCGCCGGATCGATGGTCGTGTAGAGCACCCCGAGATTGGTGTAGCCGCGGCAGGCCGCGCCCAGCAGACCGGCGGCTTCGGCCAATTCAATGCTGCGCTCAACCTCACGCACGGCTTCATGGTTTCGCCCAAGGCGAGCCAGCGCAACAGCCTTGGTATTAAGTGCCTCGGCGGTCACGAGGGTGGCATCATCGGAGACATGTTCCGTTGTCAGAGAGCGTACGCAATCCAGCGCCGCGTCTGCCCATTTTGCCGCGAGAGTGTGATCTCCGCTGCGGAACGCCTGTCGGCCACGTTCTTGCCAGAGATGCGCCTGCTCGATCGGGGCATCCGCTCCATCGAGGAGCGCTGCCGCTTCAGCGTAGCGCGATTCCGCGTCGTCCCGCTTGCCCACGTCCCAAAACAGCCGACCGATCTTGCGCAAAACGCGCGCCGCCGCGACACGATCGGCTGACTCGCGATAGGCCTGCAGCACCGCCTCGTAGTGGCGGTGTGCAATCTCGCGGCGGCCTGCCGGGCCGCTCAAATCGGCAATGCGCTCTGCAATTGCCAGTTTGAGCGGTGTTTGCCCGATCGCGCCCAACGCAGTCAGTGCTCGCTCGTAGAAACGAAGGGCGTCGTCATTGGCGTATATCATGCGAGCGCGATCTCCCGCCGCCTGCAGGTAATGCGCGCCCCTCTCCCGCTCGGCGCTCTGAGCGAAATGATGACCGAGCACGGCCAGATCCTCGAACCGTTCCGGCTTGTCGCCGCACAGTTGCTCCAGGGCGGCACCTACCCGGCGGTGGATGTCGGTCCGGCGTTGCAGGAGCAGATTCTGGTAGATCACGTCCTGCAGCAATGTTTGCGTAAAGCGGTAGCTTTGCGACGAGACCGAGCCTGATCCGGCAACTTCCTCGATGATTTCCGCATCGCAAAGCAGTTCGCAGCCCGCTTCCAGTCGGCCGGGGTCGGCTGCCACGGCTTTCAGAAGCGTGGCATCGAAGCGCGGGCCGATTACCGCGGCTTCCTGGGCCAACCGGCGCACCTCTTGCGGCAGCCGGTCGACGCGAGCAAGCAACATTGCCTGGATCGTGGCGGGGATGCCGGTTGCGACTTCGCCTGCCACGGTCCGCCATTGCTGGCCCTCGCGCACCAATACACCGCGATCGATAAGGCCGCGAACGATCTCCTCCAAGAAAAGCGGGTTGCCGCCCGCGCGCTCGAGGATCTGGTCGAGAAGCCCTCCTGCGGCGTTTACCCAGCTCTCGCCGAAAAGCGCCGCCACCAGGCGGCGTCCGTCATCGCTGTCGAGCGGCGAAAGCCTGAGCGCTGTGTGGCTGACCCGACTTGAGTCGAGTTGGTCGTTGTCCGACGCCGGACGATGCGTGACCAGCAACATCAGCCGCGTGCGTTCCAGTCTGTCCATCACGAAACGCAGTGCCTCGAGCGAGACGGAGTCGGCCCAGTGCAGGTCTTCGACGACAATCAACAGCGGCGACAACGCAAGCCGCCGTTCCATGATTGTGCGGACCGCGTAGAGAATTTGCCGCCGCAGCTGCTCGGGCTCGACATGCTGCAAGGTGGCATCGGGGTCGCCGAGGCCAAGCACATGGTAGAGCAAAGGCATCAGCCGCTTCGCCTCCTCGCCCTGCAGGCCGAGATCGGCAAGCAAGGCTGCGAGCTTGCCCCGCATTTCGTCCCCATTGTCGTTTTGCATCATCCCGGCAGCGCTGCGCACCACTGCACCCAGGGCGCCAAATGATTGTTCACCCAGCGGTGAGCACGTGGCCTGCCGCACGGCGACGTTGCGAAAACGATCCTCGTCGCCGACGCGGGCGACGAACTCCTTCACCAACCGCGACTTCCCGATACCGGCTTCGCCGACGAGGCGGACAAGCTGGGCCGAGCCGCCGCACGCCAAGTCAAGGCTCGCCAGCATTCTGTTGAGCTCCGCATCACGACCTATTATGGGCGCACTGAGGCCGAGCGCCTCGAGCCCGCGCGCTGCACGCGGCGCCGCAAGCGGTGCATCCAGTCGGTGGACGAGCACACTGCCAGCCTTGCCGCGAAAGACGACATCGCCCAGCGACTCGTACGAGAAGGCATGCCGGGTCAGCCTGTGCGTGAGTTCGCCCACCAGCACCTCACCCGGTGCAGCCAGCGATTGCAGGCGTTGCGCCGTATTCACCGTGTCGCCGGTCACCGAATAGGATTTGGCGGTGCCGATGCCCAATCCGCCAGTAACGACCGGACCCGTGTTTATGCCTATGTGGAGCAGCAGCGGCGAGCCGGAGTGGCGGGTGCTTTCACCGAGCCGCGCCGTCCGGGCGATCATGTCGAGAGCGGCTCGAAGCGCACGTTCCGGATCGTCCTCATGCGCGACCGGCGCACCGAATAAGGCGAGCAGAGCGTCGCCGATGAATTTGTCGACGAAACCACCAAAGCCTTGCACGGCCGCCGTCAATTCCTTGAACAGTTCGTTCTGCAGCGCCTGCATGACCTCGGGGTCGAGCTGCTCGCTGAGTGTCGTGAAGCCGCAGAGATCGGCGAACAGCACCGTTACCGTTCGTCGATCGGCGTCGGAGACGGAATGCGGCCCCTCTTCGCTTTCGATGTTCGGCGATGGAGCTCGAGAGGGCTGCGCAATGGTGCGGCTTGGTGTCGGAGCAGGCCGTTCGGCAGCTTTTGCGGACGCACCGACGCTTGCCCCACATTTAGGACAGAACTCGAAATCAGGTGCGCAGGCGTAGCCGCAACTGGCGCATGGCACGGGCTGGCGGCGGCCACACTTCGGACAGAAGGCGTAACCGCCCTCGATCTCGAAACCGCAGCCCGAGCAGTTCATGGACACCTCACCAGAGCATGATGCCGAAGAGTGTGAAGCGGTTTTCGGACGACATCATGCTCTATCTCTTTGACCTTGGGCCATGACGCGTGATCTCGCCACGCTCGTCACGGCCGGGGTATTCACAAGGATGAACCGATAGTCGTCAACCGGCAAGCGGCAGCGCAAATGGGCATCGGTCTGGGTTCGGCGGTGGAGCACTGCCGATACGGGCGGCTGCGTGGCCGTGATTTGCGAAAATTTCCTCGTCCCGCCGTCTTCCTGCTATGATGGAGATGAGGAGGCGACCCATGAGCGAGAACCGTAAGCTGGCCGCAATCCTGGCTGCAGATGTGGTCGGATACAGCCGGCTCGCGAGCGCGGACGAAGATCGTACCTTGGCGCGGTTGCGGGCACTGCGCAGCGACCTGATCGATCCGATCATTGCAGTGCACCACGGGCGGGTTATCAAGCGTACCGGAGATGGGGCACTGGTTGAGTTTCGCAGTGTGGTCGATGCCGTGCGCTGCGCCGTTGAGATTCAAAACGGTATGGTTGAGCGCAATGCCGGCGTACCGCAGGAGCGCCGCATCGAGTTCAGGATAGGCATCCATCTGGGCGACGTGGTCGAAGAGAGCGATGGCGACCTGATGGGTGACGGCGTCAACATCGCCTCGCGTCTGGAGGGCGTTGCGGCGCCCGGCGCCATCTGCCTGTCCGAGGATGCCTATCGCCAGGTCAAGGCCAGGCTTGACCTCTCGGTCAGCGATCTCGGCAGCACACAGCTCAAGAACATCGCCGAGCCGATCCGGGTGTATTCGCTGCAGGTCGGCGCCGGGGCCAAGGTGGCCGTGACCTCGCAAACCCCGACGAGCCCTCCGGCTGCGGCAGCGCCGCCGAAACTGTCGATCGCCGTGCTGCCGTTCGCCAATATGAGCGGTGATGCCGAACAGGACTACTTCGCCGACGGCATCTCCGAAGACATCATCACGGCGCTGTCCAAACTGTCACAGCTCTTCGTCATCGCTCGCAATTCGTCGTTCATCTTCAAGGGCCAGAACGTCCATGTGCAGGATGTCGGCACGAAGCTCGGCGTGCGCTATGTCCTTGAAGGCAGCGTACGCAAGTCGGGGAACAAGGTACGCATCACCGCGCAGCTCATCGATGCAATCTCAGGCGGCCATCTTTGGGCGGAGCGGTTCGATCGCGATCTGACTGACATATTCGCCGTGCAGGATGACGTGACGCAGCACATCGTCGGTGCGCTGGCGCTCAATCTGACCGAGGATGACCGTCTGCGGCTGGCGCCCGAACACCAGCGCAACCCGGAGGCGTATGACTGTTTCCTGCGGGGCCGGGAGCTGTGGCACCGGCTGACGAAGGACACGAACGTCGCGGCCCGCGAGCTCTTGCAGCGGGCCATCGAACTGGACCCGAAATTTGCCTCTGCCCACGCTTTCCTAGCCCTCACGTACGGGCTCGATTACCTCAACAGGTGGGGTGCGTCGGACTCGATGGCGCAAGCGGAAGAGGCAGCAACGCGAGCGGTAACGCTGGATGACAGCGATCCCTGGGCGCACTGGGCGCTGGCATCGGCCAAGCTTTACACACGGCGGCACGATGAAGCCATCGGCGAGGTCGAGCGCGCGATAGCCCTCAATCCGAACTTCGCCGAAGCGCACGTCGCCCGCGGCGAGGCGCTGTATTATTCGGGTAGACCCGCGGAGGCGCTAGAGAGTTTCGCCCGGGGAAAGACCTTGAATCCATACTTTCCGGATGTGCTTCTGCACTTCCAGGCTTTGACATCGTTTCAACTGGGAAGGTACGAAGAGGCCGTCGACCTCTTGCTGCAACGGCTGGCTCGCAACGCTGTCACCGACGTCTCGCGTGCGCTTCTGGCCGCATGCTACGGCCATCTGGGCCGTTTGGAGGAGGCCCATACGGCATGGCAGGACCTGCTTCGCGTCAATCCCGCCTATTCGCTGGAACACCGTCGCAAGGTCTTGCCTTACAAGAACCCTGCCGATTTCGAACTGATGGTAGAGGGGCTCCGCAAGGCCGGCGTGGTGCAATGACGGGCTAAAGCCCGGCCGGATCAGAGGCCCGAGGCCCGGCCGATCTTGCGCCATCGGGCGTTTTCGCGAACCGGTTTCAGGTCATCGGTCGTCTCGGCAAATGTCCGCAACCGGTATTGCCGCAGCAGGTCCGGGAACAGCGCCCCTTCCGGCAGTCCGGCAAGCTGCTCGCGGACCGAGATCTTTTCATCGATGACCCGCATGCCCCAGGCATTTTCCCGAACCTGCAGCTCGGCGGCCAGATCGCGCTCTTCTGGCGCGTTTTCATCAAGCGCAGCCAGCAGGATCGAGTGGAAAAGCGCGACATAGCCAATCTGTCTCAGGCCGCCCACAACCCGCACGCGCGGCAATATGGCAAGGGCAAGGAACATCAGGAACAAGTCCGGCAAAAGCAGGCCGTCCAGCAGTGCCTGCTGGAGATGCGGCCGCTCGAACGGGATGGAAAGACCATGCGGCCTGTCAGGCTCGATCAGCCGCCCGTTCTCGAGGACGAGCTTGCGCACGCGCTGCTCGCGGATGCCCCAGAAATAGTCCGTGGCATTGGGCAGGAACCTGCCAAATGGGCCCGATGCGGCTTCTTGCAAGGCATGGTCGAGACGCCGGCGCCTTGCGGGCTCGAGGAGCAGCCTGGAAAGAAGGCTGCCTTCATCTTCCAGATGCCGCGACACGACAGTCGCGGCCAGCCTATCATCGATGAAAACCGGCCGAGCCATGCCGGAACGATCCCAATCGGCGACCAGATCCTCGTTGAGTTCTGTCAGCGCATCGGCGGCGGTTGCAAACACCTTGTCCTGGCTGGCAAGCAGCGTGCCCAGCCAGCTTCTGGCATCCGTCTCATTGCCCACCGTTTCGAGCGCGCGCCCGTTGAGGGCGACGGGACCGGCCGCGCAGGCGCTTTTGCGGCACAGTTTGTGGCGCCCCATGCCAAACAAATTGACCTTGTCGTCGCCGACATCGAGCCATCCCGGCCCTTCCCGGCCGGTTGTCTCCATGGTCATGGTCGTTCCCATGAAGCCGAAAAAAGCCGACAGCCCGTTTTCGACCGCGCCGAGCCAGGCAAGCAGCAGGGCATCGAAGGTGATGCGATCCATCAGAAGCAGGCAGTGCAGGCCGGACTGGATAACCGGTCTGTGGTCGAATTCGTCGAGGGCCTTGCCGATCGCTTCAGGCTGCACGATCGCACCGAGGCGCTGCTGCAGGACGTCGCGCAGGATCGAGCGGGCAGCAATCGACGGGGCCGATCCAGGCCTTGCCACCGGCCGCCACAGATGGCGGGCATAATCGGAAACCGGTGCATTCCAGTTCTGCTCGATGTCACGCACGACCTCCGGGCAGAGCAGCGACAGCACGGCCAAAATGTCCACCGGAGGGGCAAGGGCAGGGACGGCGGTCATCAGAACCGCAGCCGGGCCATGCTCAGGAGGTCGTGGTACTGCCCGTCGGTAAAACCGGCCTTCACATGCCGGCCTTCGACCTCGAAGCCATGGCTTGTGTAGAGACGGATGGCCGGTTCGTTGTCGGCATAGACAGTCAATTCGACCCGCTTAAGGGCGCGCCAATTGTCGGCCACGTCAAGCAGCGCGCCTAGGATGGCAGAGCCGATGCCTCTGCCGACAAAACCATCGTCAAGGCCGATATTGATCTCGCCGATATGCGAGCGGCGCGGCGAACCCTGCGCGACCAGGCTGCCGTGGCCGACAACCTTGCCGTCCAACTCGGCAACGATCCAGGTGGTTTCCGGGCCGGACTTGGCGATGCGCCGCTCCACCTGCTCCACCATCTCGAACGGCATCCTGAGCGTGCCCCAGCGGAAGCCCGGCATATTGAAGATAGCGCACAGCGCCTCGGCATCGCTTGGCCGGACAGCCCGGAGCTGCGGCTGGATTTTCTCGGATAAGGAGGTCGTGCTGGTCATGGCTTTTCCGGCTACAGCAATTCCAGGAAAAGTGTGAGCGGTTTTCCGTCCGGAATTGCGTCAGAACAAAGGACAGAGGCAATATGCCCGGCACGATGCACCGGACGTCACCTGAAAATCCAGCCGTCTCTGCGACCTATGCCGATTGCGCGGCAAAATGCCGGGAGGCGGCGTAGAGTTTGAGGATACCGCTGACGCCGATCCAGCCGAAAAGGGCGAGCCAGCACAATGTCCCGGCCGCCGTCCAGTCGATCCGGTGCACGGCGGCGTCGGTGATGACGAGGCCAAGGACGGCAAGCAGGCCAACCAGAAACTGCGCCAGGCCGAGCACCAGCAATTCCTCACGCGGCGCACTTCTCCAGACGAGATAGGTGCCGCCTGCACCCGCGAGGAAGATGGCGCTGTAGACCTGGGCGTGGAAGGCATCGATCGGCCATGGCCAGAAGCCACCGAATGTCAGGGGAAACAGCAACAGGCCGACGCCGTAGGCCCCGAGGATCGTCATTTCCACCGGTAGGTAGGCGCGCCATGCGGGGTTCAAGATCACGCCTTTTGCAGAAGGGCGGGCCCTTGCCCGCCACAGGAACAGCCCGGATACCGCGGCTGACGCAAGATAGACCAGAAACCAGAGCCAGGGGGCTTTGCGCTCGAAGTTGAAATAACCGAGATTGATGAACGAAGCCGCCGACACGATGACGGTGAAGATGAAGGCCATGACCAGCACGAGCCTGCCGGGCGACCAGCGATTCCAGACCAGCAGCGCCGCCATCACTGCCATTTCGGCGGTGTAGAAGCCGCCGAGGAAGCGGGCATTGAACGGCGTGACGGCCCAGGGCCAGCGCGGCTTGACCAGCGCAGGCGCGAAAAACAGGCCGGCCCCGACGATCAGGACGATGATGACCCCCGCCGAGAAAAGGCGCAGGGCCGCCGGAAATGGCGGGTTGTCGCGTGTCGGCATGGAGAAACCCCAGAGATGAACGCCCCATGGGCTATCATAGTTTGGAATTCAACAAATGGAAATTGACCTGTCACCAGGCTTGTCCATTCGAATGGCCGTCCGGTCCGTTTAGCAGTATGATGGAGCGTTCGGGTCGAAGATCGGTCCGGCCAACACGCCTAGAGCCGGATGATTTCAGGTCTGTCCGACCTGAAATCTGAATCCGCCTCTGAATCAGGAAGAGCATGATGTCGTCCGAAAACCGCTTCACACTTTTCGGCATCATGCTCTAGCGGCGCAATTTCCGGAGCCTGCACGATGACCGAAGCTCAGGATCTGTTCTCGCTTCTGCGGCAATCGACCGATGTCGATCCGCAGGCAATCGACGCAATCCGGCAAACCATCGCCGAGGGCAAGGACCGCGAACTTTGCCGCATCAATGCGCTCGCCTTCGCCAGCAAGCATGGCCTCGACGAGGAACGCACCATAAGCGCCTTTCTCCATGCGGCGCGGGTGGGCATCTTCGACATTTCCTGGAATGTTCTGTGCCCCGGCTGTGGCGGCGTGCTCGACACCAACGCCACGCTGAAAACCATGCAGAAGGACGAATACACCTGCGCGCTGTGCTCCCAGGGCTATTCGCCGACACTCGACGAGATGGTCGAGGTGACATTCACCGTCAGTCCCCGTGTGCGCAGGATTGCCGCCCACAATCCACACGAACTGCCGTTGGTGGAATATTACCGCCAGATCTACTGGGCGTCCGGGGCCGATCTGCCGGACGAGGATCTGGCGGAAAAGATGGAAGCGTTCTCGCTGGAAGATATCGAGCTTGCGCCCGGTGAAAAGGCGGTTCTGCACATCCAGCTTCCGCCCCAATTCATCATCGTCTTCGAGCCGGTCACACATTCGGCCCAGTTCATCGACGCGAAGGGCGAACCGGCAAAAGAGCGGCGAAACCTCTCTCTGGCCTTCGACCGCGACCATGTCCAGAGCCAGACGCTGGAGATGCAGCCCGGCCCATTGCGCATTTCGCTGGAAAACAGGACCGACACGCGCGTGCTGCCGACGGTCTTCATCGCCTGCCCGGTATTGCATGATTTCCTGGGCAAGCGCCGGCCCTTCGTGACCGCCAAGCGCCTGCTCACCAACCAGACGTTCCGGGATCTCTATCGCACGGATACGCTCGACATCAACCAGCGCCTGAAGATCACCAGCCTGACCTTCCTGTTCACCGATCTGCGCGGATCGACCGAGCTTTACGAGCGGGTGGGCGATCTTTCAGCCTTCGATCTCGTGCGCGAGCATTTCCAGGTTCTGCACGAGATCGTCGCGGCGGAGGCAGGCGCGGTTGTGAAGACGATCGGCGATGCGGTGATGGCGACCTTCGCGACGCCTGACCGTGCGATTGCCGCGGCGCTGCGGATGCGCGACGCCATGCGGGCGCTCAATGACAAAAGCGGGCGCGAGGACCTTCTGCTCAAGATCGGTGTTCATGCCGGCCCCTGCATAGCCGTGTCCATGAACGAGCGGCAGGATTATTTCGGCCAGACGGTCAACATTGCTTCGCGGGTCCAGAACCTCGCCAACGCACAGGCGATCTTCGCCACGCGTGCGGTGGTCGACGACAATCTCACTGCCGATTTGTTGCACAGGAACGCGCTGACGCCCGTGCCGCACGAGGTCTCGCTGCGCGGCATCGAGCGGGAGATTGCGGTTTATACGATCCCCTGAAGAGTTCTCTACCGCTCACACGCGCTTGCAGAGGAAATAACGGTCGGCGGGCTCCGAAGTGGGCGCCGGGAGCTGTTGCAGCAGCGGGTGATCGAGCGGCGTGCCACTGACCGCGAAGCCGCCGACGCGAAGCAGGCTCGCAATCAGATCGGGAAGCCAGGTAGCGGTCACTGCATCGCGATCGTCATAGCCGGTGCCGATGTCGGCATGAACAAGGGCGGCTTCGATGCCAATGAACTTGCGGCCCGTCTCGCGTATTTCGCCGAGCACGAGGTTTTCAGCTTCGGGAATTGAGCTAGTGTGCGCGCCAACTTCGCGGTCGAACACCACGATCCGGCGCCCGGGCAGAAGCTCGCGCAGATGGTGGAATGTCCGGCCATTGCCGAGGCCGAGCTCAAGCACAAGCCCCTCCATCTTCGCCACCTCGGGGCAGATTCGATTGAGAATGTCGCGCTGCGCGGTCATCCTGCTGATGAAATTATCGAGGCGACTCATATGCGATTGTGTGTCCTGAACCAGATCAAGAGATCGGTAACGCCCGCGACAAGAATTGTTCACGGGTGAATCCCGAAGCTGACGCGCTAAGCTCGATTGCGAGTCGGCACATATAGGGGCGGACAATAAACAGTGCAACAACCGTACAGGAGGCCGGCAAGCGACATTCCGGGTGGCGTCGGCGGCACTATGCGTGGCGGAATGGCGATCTCACTTGTAGGGGTCCGCGGCGTCCCGCAAGCCGTCGCCGAGGAAGTTGAACGCCATGATGACGAGGATGACCGGCAGCATCGGCAAAAGCAGCCATGGATAGAACGCGATCACGCTGACGCTGCGCGCCTCTGTGAGCAGGATGCCCCAGCTGGTGATCGGCGCTCTCAGGCCGAGCCCGAGGAAGCTCAGCGCCGTTTCGCCCAGGATCATGCCAGGGATGGAGAGCGTCGCCGTCGCGATCAGATGCGACATGAAGCCGGGAATGAGATGCCGCCTGATGATGCGGCTGCTTCCGGCGCCCATCAATTGCGCCGCCAGAACGTAATCCTCCTCGCGCAAGGCCAGAAGCTTTGAACGCACGGCGCGCGCCAGTCCGGTCCAGTCGAGCAGCCCGAGGATGACGGTGATGCCGAAATAGATCAGGATCGGACTCCACGTTATCGGCATGATCGCCGCCAGGGCCAGCCATAGCGGAATGCTGGGAATCGATTGCAGGACTTCGATTATCCGTTGGACGATCAAGTCGAAGATACCGCCGTGATAGCCGGCCAGTCCGCCGATGACGATGCCGAGCAGGAAGCTGAAACTGATGCCGACGAGGCCGATAGTCAGTGAAATGCGTGCGCCATAGATCATGCGCGAGAGCACGTCGCGCCCCAGCCTGTCGGTGCCGGCCAGAAACAGCTGCCCGTTTTCGGCAGGACAGACAAAATGCCTGTCACCTTCGATCAGGCCCCAGAACCGATAAGTGTCGCCCTGGCAGAAGAAACGGAGCCGCTGAACGTCGTCGTGGTTCTCGATGTAGTTCCGCTTGAGCGTGTCCATATCCAGCGTCATCTGGCGGCCATAGACGAACGGCCCGACGAACTCGCCATTGTGGAACAGGTGCACGTGCTGCGGCGGCGCATAGATGTAGTCCATGTTGCGCGAGTGCAGATTGTAGGGCGCCAGGAACTCGCAGATAAGTATCCCGGAATACAGCACTGCCAGGAATATGCCGGATATAAGCGCAAGCCGGTGTTTGCGGAATTTCCACCACATCAGCCGCAACTGCGATGCCTGAAAGACCTTCGATTGCTCCGGCGTCATCGCCTCGACCGACTGCAGGTCGAAGGGCGCGCCGGAAATGTAGTGTTGCAGTGGAGCACCCGGAGCGGGCAGCGGCGAGTCCTGCTTCATTTGGTGCTGCCACCCTGCAAACGAATTCGTGGATCAAGCAGCGCCAGCGCCAGGTCGGAAATCAGCACGCCGATGACCGTAAGGAAGGCGAGGAACATCAGGAATGACCCAGCCAGATACATATCCTGGCTTTGCAGCGCCTTGATCAGCATCGGCCCGGTCGTTTCCAATGACAGAACGATAGCCGTGATTTCGGCGCCGGAAATGATGGCAGGCAGGATCGAGCCGATGTCGGAAATGAAGAAATTGAGCGCCATGCGCAGCGGATATTTGACCAGCGCCTTGAACGGATGCAGGCCCTTGGCGCGCGCCGTAACGACATATTGCTTGTGCAGTTCGTCGAGCAGATTGGCGCGCAGCCGCCGGATCATGCTCGCCGTGCCGCCGGTGCCGATGATCAGGACCGGGATCCAGAGATGGGCGAGGATCGACTTCGCCTTGGCCCAGCTCATCGGCTCGCCGAGATATTGCTGGTCCATGAGGTGGCCGATGGACGTGCCGAACCAGATGTTGGCGAAATACATCAGGATCAGCGCCAGCATGAAATTCGGAATGGCAAGGCCGAGAAGGCCGAAGAAAGTCAGGCCGTAGTCGCCCCAGCTGTATTGATGCGTGGCGGAGTACATGCCGATCGGAAAGGCGATGAGCCAGGTGAAGATGATCGTGACGAAGGAAACCAGCACGGTCAGCCACATTCGGTCGCCGACGACGTCGCGAACCGGCAGCTCATATTCGAAGGAATAGCCGAAATCGCCGTGCAGCATCCCGCCCACCCAGTAGAAGTAGCGAATGACCGGCGGCTGGTCGAAACCATATTCCTTGCGCATCATCTGGATGCGGTCGGAATCCACCGCTTCGCCCTGGGCCCGAAGCTCAGCGACATAGCTGTCGAAATAGTCGCCCGGTGGAAGTTCGATGATGGTGAACACCAGCGCCGATATGACCAGCAGCGTTGGAACCATCACGGCGATGCGCCAGACAAGATATCGAAGCACGCTCAGGAGCCTCCAAGCCAGAATGTGTCCAGCAAATAGACACCGAAATAGGAGGTCGGGTCGTAGCCGTAGAGTGCTTTGTCAGGCAGGTTGCGCAGCCGCGAGGATACCAGAATCGGCTGAAGTGTTTCGTTCACCGTACCGATAGAGAACACCTGATCGGTGTAGATCGACAGCATCGAATTCCAGATTTCGGCGCGCTCGCTGGATTCGGTCGACCCGTTCCAGCGCTTGAGCAAAGCCATCAACTCGACCACTTCAGGAACATCGGGCGCCTCACCCATCTTGCCATGCGACAGATAGTAAGCGCCCCAGAGCGGCCATTGCAGCTGGTCGTCGATGGTTGGGGCCAGCTGGTATGGATTCATGTCGGCGGTCGGCACGCCATTGTCGATGCCCGACGACATCGACATCAGGATCTGGCCGCCAAGCGCGCGGCTGCGGAAGATGTCGCGCTGCGAAGTCCGGATGAACAAAGCGATGCCGATCTTGCGCCAGTGATCGGTGATGAGTTCGAGCGCATCGGTTTCCAGCGTGCTTTCGCCGGCTGTTTCCACGATGATCTGCGCCGGGCGTCCATCGGGAAGTAGCCGCAGGCCGTCATCGTCACGGGCCTGAAGCCCGACCTCGTCAAGCAGCGCATTGGCCTGGTCGGGATCGTGGGCGATCCAGGCTTTCGCGAATTCCGGCCGGTAGAGCGGGCTCTCCGGCAAGACCGTGTCGGCGCTTTCCTGCGCCAATCCGTAGAAGACGGCCATGTTGATCTCGCGACGGTCGACAGCGAGCGAAAGGGCGCGTCGCACGCGCACGTCACGCAAAAGGCCGCGCCACACCGGGTCGGCACAATTCAGATTGGGCATGAGCGCCAGCCGCGAACCCTGTGTGCGTTTCCACAGATGCATCTTCACCGGGTAGCGCTTCTCCGCGTCCTTCAGGAAGGAGTAATCGCTGAAGTCGATTCCCATGCATTGCAGGTCGCTCTCGCCCGCACCGGTCTTGGCGGAGATGATCGCCGACGAGCTGACATTCATGATGATCCGGTCGACATAGGGCAGTTGCCGGCCGTTCTCGTCTGTTCGATGAAAGAACGGGTTGCGCTCGAAGATGAACTGCTCGGCCGGCGGCTTGGTCCGGTTCTGCCAGGGGTCGAGTGTCGGCAGATCCGGGTTCTCCGGGCGATACTGCCGCGACATGCGGATGTGCAGCAGCGTCCATTTTGCGGTCCGGTTCTCCTTCATCAGGCCGGCGAGCCGGAATGGATCCTGATATTTCTTGTGGAACTGCTTGAGATAGGCGGCTGGCAAAACAAGCGGTGTCGGCGAAGCAGCGGCAAGTTTGGGCAGGAAGTCGGGATTGGGCGCGTCCCAACTGTAGCGGACCGTCAACGGATCGACGATCTCGAAACGTGGCGGCTTGCCGTCCGCCAGCAGGGCAGGGGCGAGCCCCCCTTGCGAAAGCTCATCGTTCAGCCAGACATCTTCCCAGCAATAACGAAAATCCTCCGGCGTCAGCAGGCTGCCGTCTGACCATTTATGGCCTTCCCGAATCTTGAACGTGAAGACGCGATCGTCCTTCACGTCGAAACTTTCGAGAATGTCGGCCTGAAAGTTAAGCTTCTCGTCATAGCCGACCAGCCGGGAATACCCGTAGATCGTCATCATCCGGATATCTTTCTGGCTGCCGATGATCGTACGCAGCGTGCCGCCATACTGGCCGGGCTGCCGGCCCATCGCGGCGAGGTTCAACGCGCGCGGGCTCTTGGGCAGGCGCTCCGCGAGTGGCGGCAGAGCCCTGGCTTTCAGCTGCGGCTGAAGAAAATCCGGCTCCAGATCGCCGGCGCGCGCCGTGCCCGGCAGAAATGCCGAAGCCATGAGACCAAGGACAGTGCGGCGGCTGATCAATGGCGTAACTCGCTGACATCGGCCGAACGTCGGGCCAGGACGAGGTGGCCGCCGCCAAGATCGAGCGGCGACAGCATATCCTCTTCGCCCTCGTCGCGGAATTGCGGGCCCCATGCGCTGGTGTCGGAAGCGCCGCCGAGCTTCAGCGTCTTGAAATCCATGGGCCGGTCGAGATCGGGGAAAGGGACTGCGGCGAGCAGTGAGCGCGTGTAGGGGTGGATCGGTTTCCTGAGCAGAATTTCGCGCGGCGCAAGCTCGACGATACGCCCGCCGCACATCACGGCGATGCGGTCCGCCATGTAGTCCACCACCGCCAGATTGTGGGATATGAACAGGTAGGTCAGGCCCAGTTCCTTCTGCAGGTCCTTCAGAAGGTTCAGGATCTGCGCCTGCACGGAGACATCGAGCGCCGAAACCGGCTCGTCGCAGATCAGCAGTTCAGGCCCCAGCGCCAAGGCGCGCGCAATGCCGATACGCTGACGCTGCCCGCCGGAGAAGCTGTGGGGATAACGCTGGATGAAGCGCGGATCGAGCCCGATTGCCTGCATCAGGCTCTTGACCGTGGCTAGCCGGGACGCGGCATTGCCACGTTGATGGATTTCCAGCGGCTCGCTCAAGATGTTTTCCACGGTCATGCGAGGCGAAAGCGACGAGACCGGATCCTGGAAAACCATCTGGAGTTTCGCCCGCAGCAAGCGCAGGGCGTCTCCCTCGGCTTCCAGGACGTCGATCGGTCCGTCGCGGCCGTTGAAGATCACGGAGCCGCCGGTAGGGGTGACGGCCCGCATCAGGATCTTGCTGACGGTGGTTTTGCCGCAACCGCTTTCGCCAACCAGGCCCAGGCACTCACCTCGCCTGATGTCGAAGCTGACGCCGTCCACGGCGCGAACAGAGGTCTGATGGCTCCCGCTGAACCATCCGGAGTTGCGGATGGTGTAGACCTTTTTCAGATCCCTGACCGACAGCAGAATGTCGTCCGGCCCCTTCGCTTCCGGCGCCGTCTGCTTGCCCAGCAGGGTCCCGACATTCACCGGCACCTCGCGGAGCGCCTTCAGTCTTTCGCCAGGCTTCAGGTCGAAATGCGGAACGGCTGCCATGAGGCCCTTCAGGTAAGGGTGGCCTGGCCGGCGGAATATTGCCTCCACAGGGCCTGCTTCCATGATCTCGCCATGGTACATGACGACCACCTCGTCGGCGACATTGGCGACCACGCCGAGGTCGTGCGTGATCAGCAGCATTGCCATGTTGAGCTTGGTCTGGAGCCCACGCAGCAATTGCAGGATTTGCGCCTGGATGGTGACGTCCAACGCCGTCGTCGGCTCATCGGCGATCAACAGAGCGGGCCGGCAGATAAGCGCCATGGCGATCATAGCGCGTTGCCGCAATCCTCCCGAAAGTTCGAACGGATACATGTCGTAGGCGCGCTTGGGATTGGGAAACCCGACGAGGCCGAGCATTTCCTCGGTCCGTGCCTTGCGCTCCGTCCGATCCATGTGCGTATGAATCTGCAGGGATTCGCTGACCTGGTTGCCGATCGTGTGCAGCGGCGACAGCGATGTCATCGGCTCCTGAAAGATCTTGCCGATGCGGCTGCCTCTCAACGCCCGGATTTCGGGTCCGTCGCGCGGCATCTGCAGGATATCCTGCGTCGTGCCGGGCTTTTTGGGATCGGAAAACAGGATACGGCCGCGAACATGGGCCGTGTTCGGCAAGATGCCCATCACGGCCTGGCTGAGAACCGATTTTCCGGAACCGGACTCACCGACAAGCGCGGTGACCTTGCCGGGCAGGACGCGAAGATTTGCCCGCCTGACGGCATGCAACGGTCCCCCGACAATGGCAAAAGAGATGCCAACATCCTCGATCCGCAGCAGATCAACGCCTGCATCCATTCCCACACCAGCCCCAATCTGGCGCCTCCCGACCGGCCCCAAAAAGCAAGACTAGCGCATTGTCAGCGCAGAGCAACTTGGATTCGAAACGAATTCCCCGGCGACCGGCGGCCGGACAGCATACCAGGGCGTCCAGATCGGATGGTGGTGACTACTGGAGCTTCCTCCGGTCGCCCGCCGACAGCCGCGCGGCATCGCGATGAAGCAGCATGACCTGCTCGGCGTCCGATATCCGATCGTGAAACGGCTGCAGCGCAGCGTCTTCATCGAGTGCGAGAGCACCCGACAGATCGGGTGAAAGCACCGTCAGCTTCTGCTTGCTGCCCGCCAGTTCCTCCTCGCCGAGCGTCAGCCAGCTGTTGGCCCCGCAATAGCCGGCGAAGTCCTTGCTGGCGAGAACGCTGTGCGGATATTTCTTAGTCAGGGTCTGGAGACGCTGGACCTCGTTTACAGCCGAGCCGAAGACGGAGAATGTGAGTCGGTCGGTAAGCCCGACATTGCCGAACATCACATTGCCGACATGAAGGCCGATACCAAATTTTATGTCGCCCAGTCCTTGCTCTTTTCTGCGCAGATTGAGCTCCATCATGCGCATGCTGGCCTTGTGCGCAGCCGCAAGAGCAGCCTGGCAGGCGATCTCTGACTGCGCCCGGTGCCTTTCGCAGGGGTAGACGGCAATGAATCCATCCCCCAGGAAACTCATGATCTGCCCGCCTTTGCGATTGAAAGGTGCTGCGATGGCATCGAAAAACTGGTTCAGCGTATCGATATAGACTTCGCGGCCGGAGGTTTCGGCGAGCCTTGTCGACCCGCGCATATCGCCCATCACCAGCGCGGCCCGGATTGTGTCGCCCTCGCCGCGCTTGATCTGGCCGTCCAGCACGCGCCTGCCGGCGTCACCGCCGAGATACGTGGTCATCATGTTGTCGGCGAGCTTGGTGAGCACCGCCATCTTGCTTGCTATAGCGAGATGGTTCTGGATCCGCAGCAGCGCCGAAATCATGCTGTCGCTGAAGCCTGAAGCACTGTCGGTGGACCAGGACCCCAACATGCCCTGACTTGTATCGCCGTTGAAGGGATGGACGAAAGCCATGTAATCGGTGACGCCCATAAGCCTGAGCTCATCGAAAACAGGAAACTCCGACCGCACCGACGGGTCGAGCCGGCGCCGCAGATGGTCGAGCTTGTTGCTGAGCAGATGGTAGTATGGGCTGGTCAGGAATCTGTCGGAATGGACGCCGTTCTCACTCCGGAAGCCTTCCACTTCCAGGCCTTGGCCGCGAATCCAGGTGAAACCGAGCGCGTCATAAAGCGGATGCAGCATCGAAAAGCTCAAATGCACCCGCTTCAGCGGCAGGCCGGCAGCAGCCAGCCGTTCACAAAAACCCTTGACCAATGTTTCCAGGTCGTCGCCCGCCAGCGCCGATTGGGTCAGCCAATCGGCAACCTTATCCATGAGAATGTTGGAAATTTCTGTTTGCGCTGTGCTCATGCTATCTCGAAACCCGTCGAAGACGAGCCATCTCCTTTGATCCGCAAAATTCTCGAAGTCAATGAAGCCGGCTTCGGGGGCAGAAGCCGGCGAAGAATATCCCGAATGACTGTCCTTGCAGGAAGCAAGCAGACGTCGACCGCACAAATCACCTGCAACACTATGTGGCGAGGCTGCCGGCGAAGTGCAATCCCGATCCTGACATCGCGCAAATAATTGGTCGGCTCAGGCACCGTCGGGCTCGCCGGGTCCCAAGAACCATGGCCGCGGCGCATTGCGGAAAATCGATTCCCCAAGCCGTCATCAGACCGGCGCCTTCGCCTTCAGGCTTGCGGCAGCCATTGCATAGCCGCCGGCGGCGCCATCGATGAAGTGAACATGCTCGCGCTGCAGCGGCGAGATGACGAGGCATGTCATCAAGGCCGACTTCTGGCGGTGCAGGCCATAGTTGCAGATGCCGGCCTCTTCCGCTTGTTTCAGCCGGTTCTCGATCCGCTGCAACACATCCGCGTCGACGTCGATGGTCATCTTCAAGCCGTCGTCGAACTTGCGGAAATCCGAATTGCTGGCCACCTCGCGCTTGTAGACCTTCGGGTCGAAACCGCCGATCGTCCAGCCCAATTTGTCGGTGACGGCCGTAAGCGTCATCAGGAAGATCACCCACAGCTTGGCCAGCCACCGCCGCCCCGGCGGCGCCGTGGCCCGTGCCTCGACATCGAGACCGGCGGGCAAGAGACTATAGGCCGGACCGTCCACCGGCACCGGGTGGCCATCGCGCTCCTGCCTGCCGGCAAGGGCGATGATGTCGGAAGCCAGAAACTGGAAACCACGCAAGTCGCGCGATGCCCCGGGCACGGCTATGATCGAGACAATTTCGCCATGCCGGGCTTCGATCGGGTTCCAGCGGCAGGAGAGGCCGGTCAGATCCGGCCGCGCGCCGGCCGGGGCGGGGTCGACGCGGTAGCGCCCGGCTTTCATTTCGGCTTCCGCCCAACTGCCGCCGCCGCCGGCGAACATGGCATAGAAGGCTGCTTCGGAGGCCTGGAACCTCGCCACGCGAACGTCGAGGCCTTGCGCTCTTATGTCCTTTATCGGCACGATTGCGGCACGCAAGGTCAGGTCCAGTTCGTCCGCCACCCATCTCTGGACAGAAGCCAGCGCGTTACGGGCGATCTCCAGCGCCGAGCCGGGAAACGCCACGAGCGCGCCGTCGCCGCCGAAGACGAAGGGAAGATCTTGCCGGCCCAGTGCATTGAGCAGCGCCGAAATGACGCTGGCGCCGGCCATATTGACGGTTTTGTAGCGCCCGGCTTCGATCGCCTTGGTCGAGCCGACGATGTCGGCGGTGGCCAGCGCCCAGCCATCGGGGAGAGGCCGATAGTTGTCGATATCGGCAACGCTTTCGAACTTTGCGAAGACCGGCAAAGAAGCGACGAACGGGTCGGACGCGACAGCTGTTTCCATAAGCATCAGATAGCACATTCCAGCGCTTGAAGGTGAAGTCGATCATGCCTCGAAATTGACTTGGGCAGGCTTTGCGATGATAGGATCGCGCGATGCGAATTGCCTTCTACGCCCCGCTGAAGTCGCCCAATCATCCCGTTGTCTCCGGCGACCGCCAGATGGCACGGATGCTGGTCCAGGCGCTGCAGCATGGCGGGCATAGCGTCGAACTGGCATCGGAGTTGCGCCTCTATCTACGCCAGCCGGAACCGAAAAGTTTCGATGCGCTCATGATCGAGGCCCGGGACGAAGCCGCGCGACTGACAAGGCTTTGGGACCGTGACGGCAAGCCCGATCTCTGGTTCTCCTATCATCCCTACTACAAGGCGCCCGACCTGATCGGGCCCGAGCTGGCGTTGGCCTTTGCCGTCCCCTATGTGACGGCCGAAGCCTCCTATTCCGAACGGCGCAACGCCGGTTCGTGGGCCGATAGCCAAGCATTGGTCGCGCGAGCCATCGAACAGGCGGCGCTGAACATCTGCTTCACGCAAAGGGATCGCCAGGGGCTGGCGGATGCTGTCCCCCACGCCGCTCTCGGTATGCTTTCACCCTTCATCGACACATCGGCATTCCACGAAATGCCGGTACTGGATTATCCGACGCGCCTCGTGACCGTCGCCATGATGCGCCCGGGCGACAAGGTCTTGAGCTATCGCATGCTGGCGCAGGCGCTCGGGTTGATCGGCCATCTCCCCTGGACGCTATCGGTCGTCGGGGACGGACCTGCCCGTGACGAGGTAAAGGCGCAATTCGCCGGCTTGCCCGCCGACCGTATCGAATGGCTTGGCGCCATCGAGCCTGCCGCCGTGCCGGATGTCCTTTATCGCGGGGGAATCTACGTCTGGCCGGGTTACGGCGAGGCCTATGGCATTGCCTATCTTGAAGCACAGGCCGCCGGCCTTCCGGTGGTGGCTCAGGACATTGCCGGCGTGCCGGAGGTCGTGCGGCATGGCCAGACCGGGTTTCTCACCCCGCCGGGCGATGTGGGGGCGTTCGCTTCGGCCATCGCAAGGCTTCTGGCCAATAATGACGAAAGAACCATCATGGCTGCAGAGGCCAGACGTTTCGTTCTCGAAGAACGCTCTCTCGGTGCTGCAAAGGCCCGTCTGGCGGAACTTCTCAAGATGATCCCGTTGTCATGACGTCCGACCCGATTTGGCAGCCTCTGGTGGACGAGCTGGCGCATCGGCAACGGTGGGGCCGCAAGGCAGAGTTCTGGCTGCGCGACGACGACGCCGTGGATCCGACGCCGGCGCTCGATCGGTTGCTCGACCTCACCGGTGACTTCGCGGTTCCGGTCACTCTGGCCGTCATTCCGGCCCAGACCGACGGGAAGCTTGTCGTCCGGCTTGACGCCGCGCCGCATGCCACGGTCGCCATTCATGGCTGGGCGCACCGAAATCATGCGCCCGAGGGTCAAAAAAAGCAGGAGCTCGGCGCGCATCGGCCACGCGAGGTGGTGCTGGATGAGCTGGCCGGCGGGCTGTCGCGTGTAACCGGCCTGCACGGCGCACGTGCGGTTCCGATGCTGGTGCCGCCCTGGAACCGGATCGACGCCGGCCTGGTACCCGACCTCGGATCGATAGGATTTGCGGCATTGTCGGTGTTCGGGCCGCCAAGGCCGGCTTCCTTGGCGGTCATCAACAGCAATGTCGACATCATGGATTGGCATGGCACGCGCGGCTGCCGCGATCATGGTCTGTTGGTTCAGGCCATCGTCGCGCAATTGCAGCGTGCATTCGACGGCGGCGAACCGGTCGGCCTGCTCACCCACCATCTCGTCCATGATGAATCGGCATGGCTTTTCCTCGAACGGCTGTTCACGATCACCGCGCGGACCGAAGCCTGCGCATGGCTTCCGATCAGCACATTGACCGAACGCAGCGCCGGAAAATAGCTCAGCGCTTTTTGTTCACTGAAGTTGGGAATGTGAGCGTCTGGCCATCCCGCGCCGCAAAAGCGCCGGCAAACCTGTCCTTGGCCAGTTTCTCCATCTCGTCCAGCTCATCGTCGGTGCGTGCCGGATCGTGGTGAAACAGCGCAAGCCCGCGCGCGCCGGCCGCCTCGCAGAGCTTGACGCCCTGTTGCCATGTCGAGTGCCCGTTGCCGCGGTAGCGCTCCATTTCCTCCTCGGTGTAGGTGCAGTCGTAAATGACGAGGTCGGCATCTCTGATCAGGCCGAGCACCGCCTGGTCGAGTTTGCCCGGCTCGTGCTCGGTGTCTGTGATGACCGCCACGACGCGGCCCCCCCATTCGACCCGGTAGCCGATGCAGCCGCCCGGATGGGTAAGACTACCGGTTCGTACAACAACTCCTTCGCGTGGCCGAAGCAGGTCTCCGGATGCGAAATCGCGGCAGTCGAGGCTCGCCTTGCAGACACCGAGTGTCACCGGAAACCATGGCGGCCGAATGAATTCATCGACCATCTGCCGCGTCGTCATGCGTCCAGCCAGATGCCCGGACCAAAGCGTAACTTTGATGCCTCGTTCATAAATAGGCTTGAAAGCCGGCAGCCCGATGATGTGATCGTAATGGCAATGGGTGAAAAACAGGTCGAAATCGGTGACGCCCGCCGCCCGAAGCGTCCTGCCGGCAGGCCGCAAGCCGGAGCCCGCGTCGAACAGAAGCGTATGCTTGCCGCATTGCATCTCGATGCAGATCGTGTTGCCGCCATAGCGAGCAAATTCTGGCCCCGACACCGCAATGCTGCCGCGCACGCCCCAAAACCTGACAAGGAAGAAATCGTCGTCCATGCACCCTTTCGCCCATCGTAGCCAACCAACTGCTGCCAGAGTCGTTCCAGGAAAGGTGTGACACGGTTCCGGAAACTGCATCAAAACAAAGAAACAGAGCGGCTCGCCGCTTCAGTGCAACTGTGAATCGCTCTCGGCCGTTCGTGCGTCGATCAGGTCCGCGGTCGTACTGCTTAGCCTATCGGCAAGAACCCGCAATATCTCGATGGTCATTTCGGGAAACTCCTTCATAAGCCTCAGGAAATGGTCCTTGCGGATTCTCAAGGCCTCCAGCTCACTTGCCGCTTTGACGGTGGCAGTACGGGAGCTGTTGCACAATATGGCAATCTCGCCAACGATCGAATTTGGCAGCAATTCAGCAACTTTGATCGGCCCATTGTCGGAATCGACCAGAATATCCGCGCTGCCCGAAAGGATGACATAGGCGGCGTCTGCCTCGTCGCCCTGCCGGAAAAGAATCTGGCCGGCACTGTAGTTCACGCGATCGGACGTGAACGCGAGCAGCTTGAGCTTTGTCGGCTCGATGCCAGAGAACAAGGGAACGCGTTGCAGCATTCCAACTTCATCCTTGAGCAGCATTGTCGCAAACCTTCCTGAATTCGCGTTTGCCAGACTATGACACAAGTTCCTTGAAGATACCGTTTCCCGCCAAGAGTGTCTCGTGTGTTCCGTCTTCCACCAATTGGCCTGAGTCAAAGACCACAACCCGATCGAACATCGCCGCCATTGCCGGATTCGTCACCACCCACACAATTGCCGGCGAATGGCCGTCGCGTCTGGCTTCGTCGAGCACATTCCGCAACACCTTGTCCTGCACGCGCTGGTCGAGCGCCGACAGCGGCCGATTGAGAATGAGGAAATCGGGACGCTTGAGCAAGGCGCGGGCAACATCGAGCTTCTGTCGCTGTCCGCCGGTCAGCCGCCTGCCGGCGGCGCCGACGTTGAAGTCCAGGCCGACATCCAGAAGCTCGGCATAAAGCCCCAGTTCGTCAAGAATATCATAGACGATGGAGCGAATGCGGTCCGGCGCGTCGGGATGGTTGTTGCCGACACGCCCGAACAGGACGTTGTCCATGACGGTGGCCGCGGCGATGTATTTGTCAGGGTCAAACCGTTCGACAGCTTTCTCCAGCTCGGCCGGCAGGTTTCCATAGAACTGGTTGCGTGCAGCGATGATCTTGCTCATCAGCTCGTCGGTCAAGAGGCCGAAGCGATGCCGGGGCTCGATATAGGCAAAGCTCAACGTGACCATCATGGCGCGGTCGTTCTCCGAAACCGCATCGTAGGGGCGATTCTTGAGCCGTTGCAGCAAGGTTTCGTAGGCGGGTATCTCCTCGGCGCTCATGAAGGCGAGCTGCTGGAAGAACTGGTGTTCGGGCGGCAGGTCGGCAAACAGCTCGATCGCCTGTTCGGCGATCTCCATGCCCATTTCGTAGAGCGTGCGGTCGAGGCCGGCTTGCTTCAGCACGGAAGCAAAATAGGGATTGGACGCCAGTGCCTTGTGAGCCAGTTCGGGGCCGGCCGCAGCGCCGAAGAGCAGGTTCTGGCCGATCGTCGCTTCCTTGTTGTAGGCGCCCGGTTCAAAAGGAACCACCAGCGCGCTCAGGCCTTCTTCCTCCAACCGGGTTCGCAGCGCCGCACGCAGTTCGACGATCCGCCCGGCGAGCTTCGTGTGGCGCTTGAGGTCGGCCGAAGAGCGCAAGCCTAGATCCAGAATGTCGCGCGACAGAAGAACCGCGTCGAGCACCCGGCGCACGGCTTCAAAGAGGTCGTGCGGGCCGGTGGCGCCGGCGGAGGCATAGTTGATCCAGTCGCTGCGGATATCGAGATCCGGATTGCCCGACCGGCGCGCCTCGTCGATATTCCAACGGTGCTGGTCCGCCGCTGCGCCGTCATATGTCACCGATGTCAGCGGCGCATGCTTCAAACCGTAGAGCAAATTGTCGCGCAGGCTTGCCTGGAACAGGAAAACATCCGACGAAGCGTAGGACATGCGCCGGCCGGTCACGGCTTCGGGGAGATCAAGCAAGTCATCGGAGCCCGAAACGATCCTTCCGCTATCCGGCCAGGTCAGCCGCGCAAAGGCTTCCGCAAGCGCCTCCGCTCCCCCTGTTGCGGTGCTGACCAGCGCCACCGTCTCACCCGGCTTGACCTCGAGCGAGATGCGATTGAGGAGCATTGCGCCGCCATCGTCTGCTATGGACAGGCTGATCGCCGACAGCGGCTTGGTCATCGGATCGGGATCGTCGATCGTCAGTGCTCCGATTTCCGGCGCGATGATATTCTCGACGGTGAACTGTTCGACGACCTGCTGATATTTGACCTGGACATCCTGCCGGTCCTGATCCCAGTCGATCAGTTCCTTCATCGGTCCGGGCAAGTCCTTGTAAGCGCCGATCACGGCCACGAGCTGGCCGACATCCAACCGCCCCTGGATGACGAGATAGCCACCGATCATGTAAAACAGAAAGGGCGTGAGCTGCGCGAGAAAATTGTTGAGGAACTTTACCATGAATTTCCATTGGTAAAGATCGAAGCGGATTTTGAAGATGAGCCCGAGCCGGGCTGCTATGTCGGCGCGCTCGTAGTTCGACGTATCGTGGACGTGAACCGCGCCGATGCCGTCGACGATTTCGCCAACCCGGCCTGAAAGCGCGCGCGCCGTCAACTGCCGCTGGCGCCCGAGCACGAGCAGCCGCCGCCGCATTCGCGGGATAAGCACGATTTGGATCGCCACGATCACGACCGCTATCATTCCGAGCCAGACGTTCTGGACCATGATGAACAGCATGGCCGTCAGCGCCTGGCCGCCGAGCAGCACCGGCTGCAGGAAGGCATCGCCGATGAAGCCGCCCAGCGGCTCCACCTCGTCCTTCACCATGGTCGCCACTTCGGCGGATTTCACCCGCTTGAAGTAAATCGGCGGAAACCGCAGCACACGATCGACCAGGTCGAAGCGGATACGCCGCAGCATGCGTTCGCCGAGCCGGCCCTTGTAAGTGTTGATGTAGAGCTTGAACAAGCCGTTGATGACGACCAGCAAGAGGAAAACAAGGCTGAGCGCAAGCAGCGTCGACGTGCGGTCCAGTTGAAAACCGGAGAAGAACTGAACCTCGCCGATGAACGGCAGGTTATAGTGCAACCTCATGAATGGCAGGGTCGCGCCCGGTTGCTCGAACCCCTTGCCCTGGATCGGGCCGTTGACGATCAGCTTCGGCAGGTCGAACGACATGAAATACGGGACCATCGAAAGCACGACGATCATCAATATCCAGAGCTGCTGCTTCCTGGTGTGCGTCCAGATATAGCGGGCTAGGCTGGTTTCCATATGCGATTGTCAGTTTGAAGGATGCGGAATGTAAAGGCACCTGCTGGCGAATGGTGTATCGGCCATGTCTTCGCCGCCACCGAAGACCTCGAAGCGGCAGCTGCGCGCCAGGCGGATGGGCGCCGATGGTCCGGACAAATTCAATCGGCCTCCTCCGGGCAATGGCGAAACGGCTTGCGGCACAGTCGCGTCCGCAAGTCGAACAGCCTTGCAAGAGGCAAGATTGCGTTGTGTCGCCCGAAATCCCAACATAGAAGACGAATATGATGGATGTCACGCAACCACGCAATGCCGGCATGGATGGGCATGAGCAAGCCCTGGACCTCACGCGGGGAATTGCCGCCTATGTCGACCACCCTCTCGTGGCCGGGCTGGCGCGCGTCATCGCCAAGCATCCGCAGGCCAATATCGCGAACGCCTTCAACCACAAGCAGGTCGCCTGCAAGATGTGGGCGCTCGACAGGCTGTTCGAAAGCTGCGGCGGCCGGTTCGAGCGCATATGGGTTCTGGGTGGATGGTACGGCGTATTGCCGGCGATGCTTTTCAACGACGCCCGCTTCGACATCGCGGCGATCGACAGCATCGACATCGATCCCGAAGTCGGCGCGGTCGCCCGGACACTCAACCGGCAAGCCGGCGACCGGTTTCAAGCGCTGACGGCAGATATGTACAAGCTCGACTATGCCGCCGCGCGGCCCGACCTGGTCGTCAATACGAGCTGCGAACACATAGCCGACCTAAGCGCCTGGCTTGCCCTGCTTCCGCAGGGCACGAATGTCCTGCTGCAATCGAACGATTATTTCAGCGAGCCGACGCACATCAACTGCGTGGCGTCACTTGCAGCCTTCGAAGCCATGGCGGCGCTGCGGCAGATCAGGTTCTCCGGCGAATTGCCGACAAAAAATTATACACGCTTCATGCTGATCGGAACTGTTTGAAGCGCTCGCGCAGGATTTGCGCCGAGCGCCGCGCCCCTTCCAGATCGAGGCGATGCGCGGCTGGCGGCGGTCCCGCAAGCGCCTGCTCGATCGCTTGCGCCAGACCTTCAGGCGTCAGGTCCTGTTCCGTCAGCACCGTTGCAAGACCGAGCTCTTCAAGCATCAGGGCGCGACGCGTCTGCTCGGTTTCCCCGCCGGCTGCAAATGGAACGAGCAGCGAGCGACACCCCGCGCGCATGACATCGCAGACCGTGTTGTAACCCGCCTGCGAGACCGACAGGCGGGCGCCGGTCAGCAGGCTGGCGAAATCCTCGCGGAACCGGAAGATGGACAGGCGTGGGGAGGCATCGCGTGCAATCGCGTCGAACTCGTCCTTCGGCAGGTTTGGGCCGGTGATCAAACACCATGTCCAGGCGTTATCGGCACTTCGCGCCGCCGCGACGGTGGATCTGACAAGGCTCTTTCCGGCCGCCCCGCCGCCAACCGACACCAGAACGTCGAAGCGCTCTGAGGCCGCTTGCGCCGGCGGCGCGGCAACGAGCCCTGTATAGGCGACCTCGGCCCTGATCGCCCCAGCCAGCGGAAATGTCTTGTCGATGGTTGCGAAAGCCGGATCGCCATGGACCATGACAAGATCGAAATGCCTGTTGACGATATCGACCGTTTCTTCGTTTCGGCTCGGCTTCACGCGCTCCTGAAGGATGTCGCGGACGGACGCCGCCAGCAGCGGTCTGGGCGATGTCGCTTCGATGGCCTCGATCAGTGGCAAGAGTTCGAAACGCATCTGCCGGCGTCCAAAGGGAAACGCCTCGATAATGACGATGTCGGGCCTGTAATCCCGGAAAGCCTGCAGCAGCATCTCCGAGCGCCGCGTCTTGAAATCATCGTCGATGGCTTTGCCCTGCAGGTCGACAAGTCCGGAAAATCCTTCGTCACCGGAGGTGACAGGCGGCAGGGTCACGGATTTTACGCCCGATCCCGGAAATCCCGCGATCGGCGCTCCGCCGGTCACGACGGTGACGTCGAACCCGTCATCGACCAGAGCCGCCGCAATGCGGCTGGCGCGCGCGAGATGGCCGATGCCGAGCAGGTGCTGAACATAGAAGAAAGCGCGCAGCCGCTTCATTCGGCGACCCGCCACTCCCGCTCGAACAGTTCCTTGAGCTGTCCAATGCCTGCCACATGGTCGAAATTGCTTCGCACGCGCCGCTCCGCGGCGTCGCCGAGGCGGGCGCGCAGGACGGGATCGCGGATCAGGCGCTCCAGCGCCTGTGCCAGGGCAGTCGGGTTTTCCGAGGGAATCAGCAGCCCGGTTTCATCCGACGATAAAAGCTCCGGCACGCCGGAAATATCGGTCGACACGCAGGCAAGCCGCTGGCTGGCCGCCTCCACCAGAACATTCGGCAGGCCGTCCCGGTCGCCGTCCGCGGTGATCCTGCAGGCCAAAGCGAAGATGTCGGCGCTGCGGTAGTGCTCAAGCACCTCCTCCTGCGCCAGCGCGCCTTTCCAGGAGACGCGCCCCTCCAGCCCGAGCCTTTGCGCCAGCGCCTTCAGCCGGTTCAGTTCCTCGCCGCCACCGATATGCTCGAAACACCACGCCAGATCGCCAGGCAAGAGGGCAAGAGCCTCCAGCAACGTATCATAGCCTTTCTTTTCAACGGCGCGTCCGACACTCAAGATCATGACTGGTTCGGCCGGCGCCGAGCCGTCACGCTGTTTTCGCGCCTCGCCGAAACTGCCGAAGCGGTCAAGGTCGAGCCCATGATAGCTCAGATGCACGGACGAACTGCCGTTGGCGAGTTTTTTCAGATGGTCGAAGCCGGTTTTCGTGCACGTGACCGTCCAGCGCGCCGAGGAAAGCTTGCCGGCCAGATCCCAGTCCGCCGACGTCCAGATGTCCTTGGCATGGGCTGAGCAGCTCCAGGGCAAGCCACGAAGCTGGCTGGCATAGCGCGTCACCGATGCCGGCGTGTGCGCGAAATGGGCATGCAGCCATCCGGCATCTTGCGGCCATTCGGCCGCCAGCACCAGCGCTTGCCCGAAGCGGCGCGCGCGATTGCGCGTAAAGTCGCGGCGGATATCGGCAGCGAGCGATTTGAGCGCGCGCCAGAAGCCAGGCCGCGGCAGACAGGCAAACAGCGATCGAACCACGCGCAGCGGCTCTCTGTGCAGATATTCCGGCAGATAATGGACGGGGGCCTTGATCTCGTCATGCACGGGATGACGTTTTGCGTCGGTCGGCCGCCTGAGCGCGAAAAGTATCAGGTCGAACCCCGCACGCTCCAGACCGAGCAGCTCCTGCGCGATGAAGGTTTCCGACAGCCGCGGGTAGCCCTTCAGAACCACGACGATCTTGCGGTGTTGCAACTCAGTTCATGCCTTCAATGACCGAAAGGTGATGGCCGGCCCGCCGGTCGAGCAGTTCCGCGACGATTTCGGAAATATGAGGCAGCCCTTCCAGAGTCAGATGCGCATTGCTCTGCGATGGGCGGGGCCGGCCCGGCAAAACCTGCAGCACATCGGCAAACCGCTGGGCATCCTCGGCCTCCTCGGGCAAAAGCATCTCGATGAGGCCGAGTTCGGCTGCGCGCCGTGCCCGGATCAGCTGTTCCTCGCGCGGCGTGACGCGCGGCACGATCAGCGCCGGCTTGTCGAAAGACAGTATCTCGCAATAGGTGTTGTAACCGCCCATCGCCACCACCGCCTTGGCGCCGGCAATCAGCTCTTCCATCCGGTTGTCGAATTCGATGATCTTGACATAGGGGATCTTGGCCCCCTTCCGGACCAGCTTGTTGCGCTTGCGCGCCGGCATGTAGGGCCCAAGCACGATCAGCGCCCGGTGCTGCAATCGCGGATCCTGCTGATAGGCCTCGATGACGTTGTGGATCAGGTCGGCGCCGTCACCGCCGCCACCGGTGGTAACCAGGATATAGTCGCCCTCGGGCCGGTGGCCGGGCAACTGGTTCTGCTGCAGGCTCCGTTGCAGGAAACCGACGAACTTCATCTTTGCCCTGACCGCCGGCGGCACCTCCAGGCCGGTCAGCGGATCGTAGAAATCCGGCGGGCCATAGACCCAGACCTTGTCGTAGAACAGGCCGATCTTGCGCATCACATCCCTGCGTGCCCACTCCGCTTCGAGCAAATGCGGCGCGTCCATCACCTCGCGCAGGCCAAGCACGAGCGTGGTGCCCCGCGTCTTGAGGTAGGACAGCGTATCCTCAATCTCTCCGCGCAGCCCCAGCGGTTCCTTGTCGACGATGAAGATATCCGGCCGGAAGCTCTCGGCCGTGTGGCGGATAATCGACTGCCGCATCCTTAGCGTCTCGTGCAGATCGATGTCCTTTTCCAGCGAGGTGTATTCGCCGTTTCGCAGCTTGATGACGCTGGGGATCTTCACGAAGTCGACGCGGGCGCGGTAGTCGAAGGCGCCGGCGATGGTGGCGCCCGAAATGATTAGCACCTGAAGTCCGCGGAAATCCCCGACCAGCGAATGCGCGATCGTTCGGCAACGCTGCAAATGGCCGAGCCCGAACGTGTCGTGGCTGTACATGAGAATTCGTGCGTCTTTTGCGTGCTGTGTCATTGTGAACGTCTTTTAGAATTCTCGCCGGACCGTGGGCAACCCCGCAGGCTTCGAAACCATTCTCGCGGGTCTATCGACCTGTTTTGAAACATGGGGGCGAGAGGTACGCAACGGCATTCTTCACCAGGTCACGAATGCCAGGGGCGCTGATTGTGGCGCCATGCCTTGTCTTCGCCGACGATAGACGGCCCGAGCACAAATCTCTGTCATGAGGCTTGACCCCGTGGAATTAAATGCCCTGCGGCCTGAGGCAGGCAAAGCGCACATTGCGAAAAATCAAGGGCGACCAAGGCGAAACGA
This sequence comes from Mesorhizobium sp. M0626, assembly GCF_040320665.1. Classification (NCBI taxonomy): domain Bacteria; kingdom Pseudomonadati; phylum Pseudomonadota; class Alphaproteobacteria; order Hyphomicrobiales; family Phyllobacteriaceae; genus Mesorhizobium; species Mesorhizobium sp. M0626. The sequence goes on from NZ_JAMYQD010000027.1 coordinate 58,070, forward strand.
GGCTGCCGCACATTGTGAGGAGAACCCGCACCTTGGGAAAATGCTTCATAATCCATCGAAACACAACGGCCGCCAGAGGCCGCACGTTGCGGCCTTTTATCCTGCCATCAGCCTTGGCCTGTGGCAAGCGTCCGGTCCTTGCACCGTTGAAGCTGGTGCAATCTCGCGTCATGCCGGCTTCCTCCGTCATGTGGAGGATAGCTGCGGCCCCAATGAGATTCGTCAGCCAGGCGACCCATTCGCCAGATCCGTCACAAAGCTTTGCGTGAACACGCCGGCCGGAAGGACGGCTACGCCAACCTTGCCCTTGTCGTCCTCGGCGTTGCCAGCAGCAGACTTGTCTCGCTGCCGGTTATCCCCGGGATGAGCCGTATCCGCCTAAGCACCGCGTCGAAATCGGTGAGCGACGCCGTTCCGAGTTCGACCACCAGGTCCCACCGGCCATTGGTGGTGTGAATGGTCGAAACCTCGGCGAGGCCGCCGAGCGCCCGGACCACGCGGTCGGCGGCATGGCCCTCGATCTCGATCATCATCACGCCGCGTATCCGCTGGTCGACCGCGTCGGCGCGCAGCACCACCGTGTAGCCGATGATCTCGCCCGTTTTTTCCAGCCGCTCCATGCGCGCCCTGACCGTGGCGCGCGACACCCCCAGATCGACCGCGAGATCGGAGATGCTGCGCCGGGCATCATGCCTGAGCAGCGTGACCAGCCTTTCGTCGAGCAAGTCCATGATTCTATCCACTTTGACCAAACTGACTTATCGAATTGATAAATCATTCTTCTCGAAATGCCAATTTCGCCTGTTCAAACTGCCGGTCCAGGATGGTTCATTCCACGCATCAATTGCCCAATCAATTTGCAAGGACACCAAAAACCATGCGCTGCAGGATCGTTGGCGCGCCGGTGCAGGACGGCGCCGGCAGGATGGGATGCGAGATGGGGCCGAGCGCGCTGCGCACGGCCGGGCTTGCCTCGGTGCTGTCGGAACTCGGCCACGAGGTCGAGGACTGGGGCGCGGTGCAACCGGCCGCCGTGCGCGCAATCGTCCACGGCAATCTCGCGCTGAAGGCCCTGCCGGAGATTTCCGCCTGGACGGCGGCAATTGCCGAGACCGCCTATGCGGCTTCGCGAGACGCCATGCCGATCTTCCTTGGCGGCGACCACGCGATATCGGCCGGCACGGTGTCGGGCATAGCCCGCCGCGCCGCCGAACGCGGCCGGCCGCTCTTCGTGCTGTGGCTCGACGCACATCCCGATTTCCACACGCTCGATACCACCGTCAGCGGCAATCTGCACGGCGTGCCGCTCGCCTATGCCAGCGGCCGGCCGGGCTTCAACGGTTATTTCCCGGACCTGCCTGTCGCCGTCGACCCTGCCCACATCTGCGTCATGGGCCTGCGCAGCGTCGATCCGGCGGAGCGCCGGGCGCTGAGCGAAGCGGGGGTTACCGTGCACGACATGCGCACCATTGACGAGCACGGCGTTGCACCTTTGCTGCGCGCCTTCCTGGCCATCGTCGAAAAGGAAAACGGCCTGCTGCATGTCAGCCTCGACGTCGACTTCCTCGACCCCTCCATCGCGCCGGCCGTCGGCACCACCGTGCCCGGCGGCGCCACTTTTCGCGAGGCGCATCTGGTGATGGAGATGCTGTCCGACAGCGGCCTGGTCTCCAGCCTTGATCTGGTCGAGCTCAACCCGTTCCTCGACGAGCGCGGCCGCACCGCCACGCTGATTGTCGACCTCGCCGCCAGCCTGATGGGCCGGCGCATCATGGACCGCCCGACCCGCAGCCATTCCGGAAGCATTGCATGACCCAGCCTTCCCGCCTTGCCATCGTCCCCTTCGTCAGCGTCGACCGCATGATGAAGCTGGTCCTGACCATCGGCGTCGAGCGGTTCCTCACCGAACTCGCCGCCTATATCGAGGAGGATTTTCGCCGCTGGGAGCTGTTCGACAAGACGCCGCGCATCGCCTCGCACAGCCATGACGGCGTCATCGAACTGATGCCGACCAGCGACGGCCGGCTATACGGCTTCAAATATGTCAACGGCCATCCCAAGAACATGCGCGAGGGGCGCCAGACCGTCACCGCCTTCGGCGTGCTCGCCGATGTCGGCTCCGGCTATCCGATGCTGCTCACCGAAATGACGATCCTGACGGCGCTGCGCACCGCGGCGACCTCCGCTGTCGCGGCCAAATATCTGGCGCCGAAAGGCGCGCGCTCGATGGCCATCATCGGAAATGGCGCCCAGTCCGAATTCCAGGCTGTCGCCTTCAAAGCGCTGCTCGGCATCGACCGGCTGCGGCTCTACGACATCGACCGCTCGGCTTCGGAAAAATGCGCCCGCAACCTCGCCGGCAAAGGCTTTGACATCACCATCTGCGCCACCGGCCAGGATGCTGTGGAAGGAGTCGACATCATCACCACGGTGACCGCCGACAAGCTGTCCGCCACCATTCTGACCGACAACATGGTCGGTTCCGGCGTGCACATCAACGCGGTCGGCGGCGACTGCCCCGGCAAGACGGAACTGCACCGCGACATCCTTTTGCGCTCCGACATCTTCGTCGAGTTCTCGCCGCAGACGCGCATCGAGGGCGAAATCCAGCAGCTCCACGCCGACCATCCGGTGACCGAGTTGTGGCAGGTGATGACCGGCAAGGCGGAAGGCCGCAAGACGGCGGAACAGATCACCTTGTTCGATTCCGTCGGCTTCGCCACCGAGGATTTTTCCGCACTGCGCTATATCAGAGACCAGCTTCAGGCCACCGGCCTCTACGAGGAGCTCGACCTGCTCGCCGATCCCGACGAGCCGCGCGACCTCTTCGGCATGCTGCTCAGGGCAGCGCTGCAGCCGGCAGCCGCCTGAGGGGCTTCAGCCGCGCAACGGCGCGCAGCTCTCCCGTTCGACGAGCACCGGGGTGAGCACTTCGCGGCGCGAATGCGCCGCCGGCTCGGCAACCCGCTCGAGCAGCAGGCTGACCGCCCGCGTGCCGATCTTCTCGACCGGCTGTGCGATCGTCGTCAGCGGCGGCCAGGTGGTGACGGCATAGGGTATGTCGTCGAAGCCGATCATCGACATGTCGCCGGGGACCCGCAATCCGCGCCCGCGCAGCACTGTCAGCGCGCCCATGGCCATCAGATCGTTACAGGCAAACAGCGCCGTGATCCCCGGCGCCTGCGCCATCAGCCGCTCCATCGCCATGCGGCCGCCGGCGAAGTGGTAGTCGGAATCCACCACCGAGGCCGGCGGCAGGTCGAGGCCGGCTTCCTGCAGCGCCCTGGCGAAGCCGCGCAGGCGGGCGGGGCTGGAGCTGGAATCGCGCGGGCCGCCGATGACGCCGATGTTCTCGTGACCGAGCCCGGCCAGATAGCGGCCGGCGAGATAGCCGCCATAATCGTGATCGACCAGCACGGAATCGACATTGACCGAATGGATCTCGCGGTCGATCAGCACCGCCGGGACGCCGGGCAGAAGGCTGGAGAACACCCGCGCATGATCGGACGAGCCGGCAAAGATCAGCCCGTCGATCTGCTTGGCCATCAGCACCTGGAGGTAGCGCTCCTCCTTCTCGGCGCTGCCGTCGGAGTTGCACAGGATCACCGTATAGCCGGCAAGGAAGCCGGCATCCTCGATCTGGCGTGCCACGCCGGCGAAGAACGGATTGGAATTGTCCGGCAGCAGCAGGCCGATGGTCTTGGTCTCGCCGCGCCTCAGGCTGCGCGCCAGCGTGTTCGGGCTGTAGCGCAAGGCGGCGATGGCCGAATGCACGCGCTCGGCCGTCTCAGGCTCGACATGGCGCGTGCGGTTCATCACATGCGAGACGGTTGCGACCGACACTCCGGCATGGCGCGCGACATCGGCAATCGTCGTCATTTCTTGTCCCCTAGTGCATGTCGCCCGGAGTGTCCGGCGAATCTGGGAAAATGACATCCATAAAACAAAAACCAAAAAGCGCGACGCGCTTTATCGGATCACCCTCAACAGCTTTTCCCGATGGGCATCCAGAATGACGGCGAGCACAATGACAAGGCCTAGCACGATCGGCTTGAAATTGTCGCCGACGCCGAGCAGCTCGTAGCGACGCCGGCGACCGGGCCACCGATGTTGACGCAACAGATAGACCATGGCGACGATGCCGGCGCGTTCTCCCTTCCGCCGGAGCGCTGTATCCTTCTCAGGCTAGTGATTCCCGCAGACAGGAAACCTTCATGAACGGCCTGACGCCCATACTTTCCACCGTGACCGCCTCGTTCCTTGCCTCCTTCGTCGAAGTGGTCGAGGCCTTCACCATCGTGCTGGCGGTAGGCGTCACCCGCAGCTGGCGGCCAGCGCTGACAGGCGCGGCGCTGGCGCTGGCGGTGCTGGCGGCTCTGGTGCTGGCCTTCGGACCGCTGCTGGCGCTGATTCCCATTGCGGTGCTGCAGTTCGTCGTCGGCGTGCTCCTAGTCCTGTTTGGCATGCGCTGGTTGAGAAAGGCCATTTTGCGCAGTGTCGGCGTCATCGCCCTGCATGACGAGGACGCGGCCTTTTCAAAGGAAACCGCCGCTTTGCAGCAGCAGGCCAATGACCGCCGCGCCGATTATCTGGCCGGGCTCGCGGCCTTCAAGGCGGTGCTGCTCGAAGGTGTCGAGGTGGTGTTCATCGTCATTGCCGTCGGCGCCGCGCATGCACAGACCTTCTATGCCAGCCTTGGCGCGTTGGCAGCCTTCGTCCTGGTAACGATCATCGGCCTTGCGGTGCACAGGCCGCTGGCGCGGGTGCCGGAAAACGCGCTCAAATTCGCCGTCGGCCTGATGTTGACAAGCTTCGGCATTTTCTGGACCGGCGAAGGCCTGGGCACCGACTGGCCGGGCGCCGATCTGGCGCTGCTGGCCATCTTCGCAATCATCGCCGTCGCGTGCTTCGCCATGGTGCGCTGGTTGCGCGCCAGCTACCCCAAGGCTGCACAAGGAGTTGCTCGATGAACGTCGTCCGCCTCATTCTAAAGGAGCTCGTCGGCATGTTCATCGACGACGGCAGCCTTGCGACGCTGGCGCTGCTGTTGATCGTAGCGATTGCCGCGGCAGTGAAGCTGCTGGCGTTGCCGCCGCTTGCCGGCGGCGTCCTGCTTCTGCCCGGCTGCCTCGTCATCCTGCTCTACAGCGTGCGCCGCGCGGCACGGCGCTCCGGTCAGTAGAGGGTGAAAAACACCGGCAGCATGCCGCTGATCCGCAACTGCTCAATCGTCTCGATGGCCGGGAACAGCGCCAGGAAATAGAGCCCGTCCGTGAATGTCCGCCGCAACGCCTTTGTCGAGAACCGGCGTTCGGCTTGATCGTGAAACAGCAGCGGGTTCGGCCAGAAAGGCGGCGTGCGTTCGGCATAGACGCTGTAGGCGGGGCCGAACTTTCCAAACAGGAACTCGGCTTCCTTGCGCACCGTCACCCGGAACACCAGGTAGCTCACCAGAGCCAGCGCCGCCGCCACCAGCACCGAGCCGTACATCAACCCGACGCCCGCCGCGCCGACCGTGGAAAAGAAGTAGAGCGGGTTCCGGCTCATCGAGAACGGGCCGATGGTGACCAGCTCGTCGTTCTTCCTTCCGCCGACATAGAGAATGCTCCACAGACGGCCAAGGAAGCAGACCAGCACGAAGCCGATGCCCAGCGCCTCGATGTATTCGTGCCCGTCCGAGCCTTCGACGAGAAAGGGCTTGGTGAACAGCAACAGCATGACGGCGAGGGCTGCCGCCACTTGTATGACGAGCAGGCGCTTGTGCTGGTCGAACGCCTTCGCTGCCGGCTTGGGGGGAGCGTAGCTCATCATAGTTCCTGCACCCCGGCAGGGCTCATAGCGCCGGTGTCTCGCCACCCACTAGCGAGACGGCGGCCGACTATCTGGCCGTCAATCTTGGCTTCGGACTGACGGTCACCTCGCTGATCATGACCGGCATCCTTGTCGTCGCGCTGGCGCTGCAATTCGCGCAGAAGCGTTATGTGCCATGCCTATTGGCTGGCGGTGGTGCTGATCAGCGTCGTCGGCACCTTGATCACCGACAATCTGGTCGACAATTTGGGCGTCCGTCTGCAAACCACCACGATTGCCTTGGGCGATGTCCATACTTGGGCAAAGCCGGTATTCATCGTTCTGATCTGCATTCATGCCGGTGCGGCACTCTTCCATCATTTTATTCTGAAAGACGCCGTGCTGCGCAGGATGCTTGTCCCTGCGCGCGATCCGGTCGGATGACACTTATGGACATGTGCAACGACCACGAGCGACCAGGCGCCGGCGGATATTCTAGGAACGGACCGCCGCCGGTGCTAGCATGCCGCTCTGGCAAAGCCTCGGCAACAGACCGGAACAGAGATGCGACTTCTCCTTGTTGAGGATGACCCCAGGACCGCAGACTATGTCGTCAAGGGCCTGAGCGAAGCCGGGCATGTCTGCGATCTGCTGCGCGACGGGCATGACGCGCTGTTTGCCGCGACACGCGACGCCTATGACGTGATCGTCGTCGACCGCATGCTGCCCGGCCTCGACGGCCTGTCGATGATCAAGGCGGTGCGGGCGGCGGGCGTGCGCACGCCGGCGATCTTTCTGACCTCGGTCGGCGGCGTCGACGACAGGGTTGAAGGGCTCGAGGCCGGCGGCGACGACTATCTCGTCAAGCCATTCGCCTTTTCCGAACTGCTCGCCCGCATCAACGCGCTCGGCCGTCGCCCTGCGGTGCAGGAGCTGAAGACGACGCTGCGCATCGCAGACCTCGAAATGGACCTGATCCAGCGCCGCGTCACCAGGCAGGGCCAGGCGATCGACCTGCAGCCGCGCGAATTCAGCCTGCTCGAAGTGCTGATGCGCGGCGAGGGCCGCGTCATCACCCGCACCATGCTTCTGGAACGGGTCTGGGATTTTCACTTCGACCCCAAGACCAGCGTCGTCGAAACCCATATCAGCCGGCTGCGCGCCAAGATCGACAGGCCGTTCGAAACCGCGTTGATCCACACCGTGCGCAACACTGGCTACAGTGTTCACGACTAAGGCGCGGCATGACAGAAACTTGCCATGACTGAAGCTTGCCATGACTGAAACGCACTATGACTGAGACAGGCTCTCGCCTGCTGCGCAGCACGCCGTTTCGGCTGGCCCTGACCTTCGCCTTGCTGTTCGTGCTCGCCTTCATCCTGTCAGGCGCCATCGTCTACCAGCTGATGAGCGCGGATCTTGCCGAGCAGCTCGACCAGTCGGTCAAGGAGACCTATTCGGTCGTGGCGGTGACCTATGCCGGAAACGACCGGGAGGATCTGGTTTCGGCAGTCGACAGCCACGCCGCGCTCAGCCCGAGCAAGGAACAGCTGTTCTCGCTCACCGATCCCGCCGGCAATCGCCTGGCCGGGAATTTCACCGCCGCCGACCTTCCCGATGGCTTTTCGGATTTTGCCGCTTCCCTGCCAGGCGTTGCGCCGGACACTATGTACCGCGCCTGGACCGGTTCGGTCGGGCCCAACAGCCTGACAATCGCCTTCTCGCTCTCCGAAACCGAGGAGCTGGAACGCATCGTTTTGATGAGCTTCGGCTGGGCCACCCTGATCATTTCAGGGCTGGCGGTGGCTGGCGGCGCCTTGCTGGCGTCGCGTGTGCAGCGTCGCCTCGACGGCATTGCCACCACCATGGACGATGTCTCCAACGGCCGGCTCGACGCCCGCATTCCACTGCTCGGCAATGGCGACGACATTGACGGCGTCTCGCGCCAGGTCAACGCCGCGCTGGAGCGGCTGGCGGCGCTGGTGGACGGCATGCGCCAGGTCAGCGCCGACATCGCGCATGATCTGAAGACGCCGCTCAACCGGCTGCAGATGATTTTGGAAGCTGCGGCCGACAGGACCGCGCGGGGTGAGGCCGTTGCCGATGAGCTGGCGGAGGCACGTGGGGAAAGCCTGCAGATCAACGATACTTTCGATGCGCTGTTGCGTATTGCCCAGATCGAGGCCGGCGCCCGCAAGTCGCGCTTTGTCGATCTCGACCTCACCGGCGTCATCGATGCCATTGCCGAAATCTACGCCGGTGTCGCCGAGGATGACGGCAAGTCGCTGTCGGCCACGATCGTCCACGGCACCCCATGCCTGGTCCACGGCGACCGCGACCTGCTGACGCAATTGTTTGCCAATCTGGTTGAGAACGCGCTGCGGCATTGCCCCGATGGCACGGCAATCCTTCTATCGGTGCGGCGGCAAGGCGACCGCATTCTGGCTGAGGTCGCCGACAATGGCCCCGGCATCCCGGCGCAGGAGCGCGAAAAAGTGTTCCAGCGGCTCTACCGGCTGGACTCCAGCCGCACCACGCCCGGCAGCGGCCTGGGCCTCAGCCTTGTGCGGGCCATCGCCGACCTGCATGGTGCAACGATTGCGCTGGAGGATCGCCGGCCTGGGCTGGCGGTAATTGTCGGGTTTCCTCGGGCGGAGGGCACCGGTCCCGGCTTGAAATGACAACGCCAGAGCCAGGTCGACCCCACTCCGTCGAGCGAAGCAGCGACGGAGTGGGGGAAGGCGCTCATGAAACGCCAAGTCGCTGACAACTTTCTCCAAGTTGATGATCGCATCCGACAAAGGCGGTCGCGATTAGCCTTGCACATGTTTCCACCCGGAACGGCTGCGGGTTGATCAAGATGACCGTTGAACCTATCGGCCCACCGCACCCCGGCGAAAATCCGAGGGCGACATCCCTGCCAGCTTGCGGAAGGATTTGTTGAAGGCGCTGAGCGAGCCGAAGCCTGAATCCATGGCGACGCGCAGCACATTGGCGTCTTCATGCATCAGCAGCGCCTGCGCGTAGCTCAGCCGCAGCAGATTCATATATTCGTTGAGCGTCATGCCGGTCGATTTCTTGAAAATGCTCATGGCGTATTTGGGATGGATGTCGGCCGCCGCCGCGATGTCGACGCAGTCTATGTCGTAGAGGAAATTCTCGGCGATGAAGTCGCACATGCGACCGACATTGCGCAACGATTGCTGGTCGAACGGGCCGCCGGGTTCCTGGCCGATGGCGGTTTCCGGCACCAGCCGGTAGGGCTCGAAGCGCACCCGCTCCAACCGCAGCAGCAGCTCGTTCACGGCGTGCTCGGTTATCGCCGCATCGCCCGAGCGGAAATAGCGGTTCCAGCGCTCGAAATTGTGATGGTCGGCCTGGTCGGTCGCCGATGTCACCAGCGTGGCGCCGGTCATCAGCCTGTGGCGGACATCCGTCGGCAGATGCAGGCGGAAGAAATGCACCAGCGGCAGATGCGCGCCGGCATAGATGGCGTCGTCGGAGAGATCGTCCATCTGGTGCGGCAGCCCGCCCCAGAACAGGCACATGTCGCCGGCCGACAGCGAGATCTCGTGCTCGTTCATGCGGTAATGCACGCTGCCGCGGACGATGAAATTGACCTCGACCTGGGCATGCCAGTGCGGCTTCAGCATCACCAGCGGATGGTTGTGAAACATCTGCAAAGCCATCGGCAGGCCTTCGACGCTGCTGGCGCCAGGCTGGTAAAACGGCCGTTCCGGCATCTTACTTTCCGCCCATCTTTTATTCCCGTTGTCAGGGACAAGCCTTCCGCGCCGCCTAGTCTAGCCATGCTCGCGAAGAGAGAGCAAATGAAATGGGAGGATTTCAATGCGCACGACACTGATCTGTGCCGCGCTGGCGCTTGGCCTGGGCTCAACCCCGGCTTTGGCGCAGTCCGGCGAAATCACGATCTGGAGCTGGAATATCGCCGCTTCGTCGCTGAAGGCGACGGTGGCCGGCTTCAACAAACAGCATCCCGACGTCAAGGTCACCGTTCAGGATCTCGGCAACCAGCCGACCTATGACAAGTCGATCGCCGGCTGTGCGGCCGGCGGCGTCGGCCTGCCCGATATCGTCTCGATCGAAAACGGCGAGGCCGAGAACTACTGGAGCCAGTTCCCCGATTGCTTCGTCGATTTGCACACGCTGGGCTACACCGCCGACGACCAGAAGAAATTCCCGGATTTCAAGCGCACCGAATTGGAGGTCGGCGACAAGGCCTATGCCATGCCGTGGGATTCCGGCCCAGTCGCCGCCTTCTACCGCCGCGACTTCTACGAGAAGGCCGGCGTCGATCCGGCCTCGATCAAGACCTGGGACGATTTCATCGCCGCCGGCAAGAAGGTCCAGGCCGCCAATCCCGGCGTCACCATGACCAATGCCGATTTCAACGGCGACACCGAATTCTTCCGCATGATTTCCAACGAACAGGGCTGCGGCTATTTCGCCGCCGATGGGCAGTCGATCACCGTCAACCAGCCGAAATGCGTCGACACGCTGGCCAAGATCAAGGACATGAAGGACGCCGGCATCATCTCGTCGGCCGACTGGGGCACCAAGATCACCAACAACACCGCCGGCACCGTCGCCACCCAGGTCTATGGCGGCTGGTATGAGGGCACCATCCGCACCGAATCCGCCGGCGAAAACGGCAAATGGGGTGTCTATCTGATGCCGAGCCTGACCGCCGACGGCCCGCGCGCCGCCAATCTCGGAGGCTCGTCGCTCGCCATCACCTCAGCCTCGAAGAACAAGGAGGCCGCCTACGCCTATCTGAAATACACGCTCGAGACCAATGAAGGCCAGATCACCATGCTCAGGGATTTCGGCCTGGTGCCGTCACTGATCTCGGCCCTCGACGACCCCTACGTCTCGCAGGGCCTGCCCTATTGGGGCGGCCAGGCAGTGTGGAAGGACATTCTCGCCACGCTGCCCAAGGTGGTGCCGAGCCGCGGCACGCCGTTCCAGAGCGACGCCGAAATCATCATGCGCGCCGTGCAGACCAAATATCTCGGCGGCGGCTATCCCGATGCCAAGGCCGCCCTCGACGACGCCGCCAGCCAGATCGCTTCGGCGACGGGACTGCCGATCAAGTGACCAAGGCGGTGATTATGGCGGGCCAGATATAGGGCAATTTGCCGGACCGTTGGCGCTGCCCCTCACCTGCCTGCCGGCATCCTCTCCCCGTATAGTGACGGAGAGGGGGACGCTCTCGCCCAACACTTCGCCAATCGCCGGCGGCGTCCCAACAAGCCCCTTCTCCCCGTCACTATACGGGGAGAAGGTCCCGGCAGGGGGATGAGGGGCGGCGCCAAGCCTTAATAATTGACGCCGGCTAACAACACGCCGGATATCAGCCGGGAAAGAGGAAGGAGGAGGAACTATGCGCTACCAGAACGCCACGGCCTATCGCTTCCTCACGCCCTACCTCCTGATCTTCGCCATCTTCTGGGTGTGGCCGATCATCTCCTCGTTCATGATTTCCTTCCAGGCGACGCGCACGGTGCCCTGGCGCTTTGCGCCGACGTTCAACTGGGGCCGCCTGATCGGCGACCCCGCTTTCTTCAACGCGCTGAAGAACACGCTGCTCATCCTCGTGATCCAGGTGCCGGTGATGATCTCGCTGGCGATCGTCATGGCGGTGCTGCTGAACTCGCCGCTGCTGAAAGCACGTGGCCTCTACCGCTTCGCCTTCTTCGCTCCGGTGGTGGTCGGCGAGGTCGCCTATTCCGCCGTGTTCCGGCTGATGTTCAATCTCGATTTCGGCATCATCAACAAATTGCTCGCCGGCGTCGGCCTGTCCAAGATCGACTGGTTCTCCAACGTCACACCGGCCATGGCGCTGATCATGATCGCGGTGACCTGGCGCTGGGCCGGCTACAACGCCATCATCCTGCTCGCCGGCCTGCAGTCGATCCCCGAGGATGTCTATGAGGCGGCGACGCTCGACCGCGTCAGCAAGCTCAAGCAGTTCTTCTACATAACGCTGCCGCTGCTCAAGCCGGTCATCGTGTTTTGCGCCGTGCTGTCGATCATCGGCACCATGCAGCTTTTCACCGAACCGTTCCTGATCACCGAGCGCGGCGGTCCCGGCGGCGGCACCGAGACGCTCGGCCTCTTGCTTTACCGCCAGGGCTTCCGTTCGCTCAATTTCGGCTATGCCTCGGCCGTCGCCTACACCATGGCGGGCTTGGCAATCGCCATCACGCTGGTGCAGCTGTGGCTGACACGAGAGCCGAAATGAGAGGGGCGCCGAAATGAGTTCGCTCTCGCAACGCCGGCTCGGCCGCAGCGTCCTGCTGCATCTGGTCCTGACGCCGCTGGCGGTGATCTGGCTGTTTCCGCTATGGATGATGGTGGTGTTTTCGACCATGCCCGATAACGGCATTTTCAGCCCCGGCATCGAGCTTCTGCCGCACGGCAATTTCGTCGACAATTTCAACAACCTGCAGCGCGACACCAATTTCATCGGCGCTATCGGTATTTCGGTGGCGGTGGCGGTGACCTACACCTTCTTCTCGGTGCTGCTGACCTCGATGGCCGGCTGGGCGCTCGCCCGCTATCAGTTCTTCGGCAAGGGCGCGGTGGTGGCGATCATCCTCGGCACCATCACGCTGCCCTATGCGGTGGTGCTGATCCCGCAATTCATCATGGTGGCGCGCGACTTCCAGCTCGCCAACACCTGGATTGCGTTGATCGTGCCACCCTTGTTCAATTCGCTGGGCGTGCTGTTCATGCGCCAGGCTTTCTCGATGATGCCGGCCGACCTTTTCGACGCCGCGCGAGTCGAAGGCGTCAAGGAATGGCGTATCTTCCTGTTCGTCGCTTTGCCGCTGGCGCGGCCGATGCTGGCGGCGCTCGCCATCATTCTGTTCCTCGCCTCGTGGAACAATTATCTCTGGCCGCTTTTGATCAACAGCCAGCCCGGCGCGATGACGGCCCCTGTGGCGCTCGGCACGCTGATCGGCCTGACCAAGGTCTCATGGGGGGGCATCATGGCCGGCGCCGTCATGCTGACCGTACCGATGCTGGTCGTCTTCGTGCTGCTGCAGCGCCATTTCATCGCCGGCATCGCCGCCGGCGCCGTCAAGTAGGGACAACAGCGATATGGCGGCAGTCACCCTCACCAATGTCGTAAAACGCTTCGGCGTCTATGAGATTATCCATGACGCCAACATCGATATCGCCGATGGCGAGTTCGTCGTCTTCGTAGGCCCGTCGGGTTGTGGAAAATCGACGCTGCTCAGGATGATCGCCGGGCTGGAGGATATCAGCGGCGGCGAGATCGCCATTGGCGGCAAGGTGATGAACGATGTCGAGCCGGCCGAGCGCGGCATCGCCATGGTGTTCCAGTCCTACGCGCTCTACCCGCACATGAGTGTCGAGCAGAATCTGAGCTTTGGCCTCAGGATGACCGGCAACCCCAAGGAGGACACCGAGCGGCGGGTGAAGCGGGCCTCCGAAATCCTGCGCATCACAGAGTTGATGGCGCGGCGGCCGAGGCAATTGTCCGGCGGCCAGCGCCAGCGCGTCGCCATTGGCCGCGCCATCGTGCGCGAACCGCAAGTCTTCCTGTTCGACGAGCCGTTGAGCAATCTCGACGCCGAGCTGCGCGTCCAGATGCGGGTCGAGATCTCGCGCCTGCACAAGGAGCTCGGTACGACGATGATCTATGTCACCCACGACCAGACCGAAGCGATGACGCTGGCCGACCGGATCGTCGTGCTGCGCGGTGGCCATGTCGAGCAGATCGGCCGGCCGCTCGATCTCTACGACAATCCCGACAACCAGTTCGTCGCCGGCTTTGTCGGCTCGCCGAAGATGAATTTCATCAAGGGCCGCGTCGTCGGGCGCAACACGAGCAGCGTCACCGTCGAGCTGGTGGGCGAGGAAAAGACCCGCATTATGCAACCGTTGACCGGCGCCGTGCCAGAAACAGGAGCCAAGGTCATTGTCGGCGTGCGGCCCGAACATTTCGGCAATGGCGGCGAAGGCGACGCCGACCTCACAGTCGGCATCGACGTGGTCGAGCATCTCGGCGGCACCAGCTTCATCTATGCCAGGACCGCCCATGGCGAAGACCTGGTGATCCAGCGCGACGCGGCAAAGGTCCCCGACACCCAGGAGATCACCGTGTCCATCCGCAAATCCTATCTGTTCGATGAAAATGGCCAGCGGCTGCGCTGAGCGCTTCCAGCCTTGCAAGGAGAATGACCATGACTGCAACCGCGCCCATCCGCTGGGGGATACTCGGGCCCGGCGACATCGCCAAAGCGTTCGCCCGCGGCGTGGCAGGCTCGCGCACCGGCACGATCGTGGCGCTCGGCGCCCGCAATCCCGGCAAGGCAGGCTTGGCCGAGACGTTTCCCGGCGCCCGCATCCTCGACGGTTACGACGCGCTGCTCGCCGACCCCGAGGTCGATGCCGTCTATATCGCCATCCCGCATCCCGGCCATGCCGAATGGGCAATCAAGGCGGCGGAAGCTGGCAAGCATGTGCTGTGCGAAAAGCCGCTGGCGCTGACCGCCTTCGAGGCCGACGCCATGATCCATGCTGCGCGCAAGGCCGGCACCTTCCTCGGCGAAGCGTTCATGTACCGGCTGCACCCGCAGACGGCGAAGCTGGTGGAACTCATCAAGTCGGGCGTCATCGGCGATGTCAGGCTGATGAAGTCGAGCTTCGGCTTCGCCATGCCGGGCTTCATGCCCGAGCACCGGCTCTACGCCAACGATCTCGCCGGCGGCGGCATCCTCGATGTCGGCGGCTATCCCGTCTCGATGGTGCGGCTGATTGCCGGGGCTGCGACTGGAAAACCCTTCGCCGAGCCGGACAAGGTTGTCGGCACCGCCCATCTCGGCAAGTCCGGCGTCGACGAATGGGCCTCGGCGCTGCTGCATTTTCCCGGTGGCATCGTCGCCGAGGTATCCTGCAGCATCTCGCTCAAACAGGACAATGTGCTGCGCATCCTCGGCACCAAGGGCCGCATCGAAGTGCCGGATTTCTGGTTCGCCGGCGGCGGCAACCGCGATGGCGGCCCTGGCCGGATCGATGTAATCCTCGCCGACGACACGCGCGATACCATCAGCGTCAACGAAACCCGCCATCTCTATTCCTTCGAGGTCGACGCCGCCGGCGAGGCGATCCTGGCCGGCAAACAGGAGTTCGCCTGGCCGGGCATGAGCTGGGCCGACAGCCTCGGCACGCTGCGCGTCCTCGACAGATGGCGCGCCGCCGTCGGGCTCGAATATGAGATCGAAAAGCCGGCTAAGCGAACCAACACCATTTCGGGCCGGCCGCTGCGCACCGGCGGCACGGCCATTGGCAAGCGCAAGATTCCGGGCCTGTCGAAGCCGGCCTCCGTGGTGGCGCTCGGCTTCGAGGATTTCCGCACCTTCTCGTCGGGCGCAATCCTGCTCGACGCCTTCTTCGAGGCCGGCGGCAATCTGTTCGACACCGGCTATGTCTACGGCGCCGGCTACACCGAAACGCTGCTTGGCCAGTGGCTCAGGAATCGCGGCGTGCGCGAGCAGTCGGTGATCATCGCCAAGGGCGCCCACTCGCCGCTCTGCTATCCCGATGTCATCGGCAAGCAGCTCGCCCAGTCGTTGGACCGGCTGCAGACCGACCATGTCGACCTCTATTTCATGCACCGCGACAACCCGGATGTGCCGGTCGGCGAATTCGTCGATGCGATGGACGCCGAGGTCAAGGCCGGCCGCATCCGTGGCCCGTTCGGCGGCTCGAACTGGACGATGGCGCGCATGGACGAGGCGATTGCCTATGCCGAGCGCACCGGCAAGCAGAAGCCCGGCGTGCTCTCCAACAATTTCTCGCTGGCCGAGATGCTGGAACCGATCTGGGCCGGCTGCATCACCTCGTCCACCGACGACTGGAAATCCTGGCTGACGAAAAGGCAGATGCCCAACTTCGCCTGGTCGAGCCAGGGCCGCGGCTTCTTCACCGACCGCGCCGGCCGCGACAAGCAGGACAATGAGGAGCTGGTGCGGGTCTGGTATTCCGAGAAAAATTTCGGCCGCCGCGACCGCGCCATCGAGCTGGCGCAGCGCCTGGGCAAAAGTCCGATCCACATCGCGCTCGCCTATGTGCTGGCGCAGCCTTTTCCGTCGGTGCCGTTGATCGGCCCGCGCACGCTGGACGAGTTGGAGGACAGTTTGAAGGCGCTGGATATCAAGCTGTCGGCGGAGGATGTGGCGTGGCTGGATAGCGGGCCGGAACGGCGCAGGGCTTAGCAGCTAATCTCCCCCCTTGAGGGGGAGATGTCGCCGAAGGCGACAGAGGGGGTCGCCTCGCGTGGAGCGCTAACCTCCTTCTGCAGCGGCAGGTAGGCCGAGCCCAGTCGAACCGACCCCCTCTGGCCTGCCGGCCATCTCCCCCGCAAGGGGGGAGATTAGCAGCTCATGCGTCCCACCTACCGATCAATCCGGGTCGACAAAATTATCGACGACGACGTCCGCTCGACCCCGTCCATCGCGCCGATCTCGTCCAGCAACGCATCCAGATCCCTGATCGACGGCGCGTCGACGATGACGATCATGTCGAAATTGCCGCTCACCGAATGCAGCGTCCTCACCGGCGGCAGCGCCTGCAGCGCCCGCACCACCTTGTCGGCGAGCTTGGGCGTGACGGTGAGCAGCACATGCGCCCGCACCAGCCCCTGCTCGTAGTCCGGCGCCATCCGCACGCCATAGCCGGTGATGATGCCGCGCTGTTCCAGCCGCTCGATCCGGCTCTGCACCGTCGTGCGCGAAACGCCGAGCTGGCGCGCCAGCTCAGTGGTCGATGCGCGGGCATTGGCGCGCAGCAGGGAAAGCAGTTTTTGTTCGGCGTCACTGAGCATTTCGACGAACCTCGTCGGCGTATCGTTCAACTGCAGGGTTCATTTCGAACGATCCCACGCTTCCTTTCGACAGGCAAGCTGCGATTCTTGAAGGCATAGCGTCCACCGCGCGGCGGTCTGGGCCAAAGAGTTTTCACGAGGGGCAAGGTCATGAAGAAAATCATCGTCGTCGGCGCCGGCAAGATCGGCTCGACCATTGCAGGCATGCTCGCCGACAGCGGCGACTACCACGTCACCGTTATCGACCGTGCGGCGGCGCAGCTTGCCGCGGCCGAACTTCCCGCCGGCGTCGAGGGGCTGGAGCTCGATATCGCAGCGCCGGGCGCACTCGAGGCCGCCCTTGCCGGCGCCTTCGCCGTGCTGAGCGCCGCCCCCTTCCATTTGACCACGCGCATCGCCGAAGCGGCCGCCGCCACCGGCGTGCACTATCTCGATTTGACCGAGGATGTCGTCTCGACCCGCCGCGTCAAGGAGCTGGCCAAGTCGGGCAACAGCGCCTTCATTCCGCAATGCGGCCTGGCGCCGGGCTTCATCTCGATCGTCGCCAATGATCTCGCCAGCCGCTTCGACACGCTGGAAAGCGTTCGCATGCGCGTCGGCGCGCTGCCGCAATACCCGTCCAATGCGCTGAACTACAATCTGACCTGGAGCACCGACGGCGTCATCAACGAATATTGCGAACCCTGCGAGGCGATCGTCGAGGGCGAGCTGATCGAGGTGCCGCCGCTGGAGGAGCGCGAAGAGTTCTCGCTCGACGGCGTCACCTATGAGGCCTTCAACACCTCCGGCGGTCTCGGCACGCTGGCCGAGACGCTGAAGGGCAAGGTGCGCACGCTGAACTACCGCACCATCCGCTATCCCGGCCACGCGGCGATCATGAAGGCGCTGCTCAACGATCTCGGCCTGCGCCACCGCCGCGACGTGCTGAAGGATATCTTCGAAAGCGCCCTGCCGGCAACGCTGCAGGATGTGGTCATCGTCTTCGTCACCGTCTCGGGCCGCCGCAATGGCCGCCTGCTGCAGGAAACCTACGCCAACAAGATCTATTCGCAGCGCATCGGCAACCAGGTGCGCAGCGCAATCCAGATCACCACCGCCTCCGGCATCTGCGCCGTGCTCGACATGCTGGCCGACGGCACCTTGCCGGCGACCGGCTTCGTCAAGCAGGAAAACATCGCGCTGGATGCGTTTCTCGCCAACCGTTTTGGGCGCGCTTATGCGCAGCACGAGATGGTAAGCCGGCTGGCAAGCTGAGCTACTTCACCCTCCCCCTTGTGGGGAGGGTCGGCGGCCCAACGGAGCGAAGCGGAGATGGCGCGCCGGGGTGGGGGTGAGCGCCGC
>NZ_JAMYQD010000028.1:0-71615 GCF_040320665.1 Mesorhizobium sp. M0626
CGCCCATCCCCCGGCGCCGCCCCCGAGCCGCCCCCCCCCCCCGCCCCGCCCGCCCCCCGCCTCCCCCCCCCCCCCCCCCCCCCCCCCCCCCCCCCCAGGGGGGTGTGCCGAAGCGCTTGCATCGAGGATTGGCCTTAGCCGTATCCATGTTCGTTTCGACTTGCTCCCCCGCCGCCGCCGATCCCCTGCCCGCCGGCTTCGTCCGCCTGGCCGATGTCGATCCCTCGATCCGCCAGGATATCCGCTATGCCGGCCTGGAAAACTTCCTGCATCGCAAGGCCGACGGCTATGACGCGCCGGTCTGCATACTCACGAAGCAAGCTGCGCAAGCGCTGTCCGGTGTGCAGAAAGCGCTCGCCGCCGATGGCCTGACGCTGGTCGTCTTCGACTGCTACCGCCCGGCCCGCGCCGTTGCCGACATGGGCAAATGGACCAGAGAGGGCGGCCCGCCCGATCCGCAATGGTACCCTCAGGTGCAGCGCGGCGACCTCATCGCCAAGGGCTATATCGGCGAATTGTCCACCCATTCGCGCGGCTCGACCGTCGATGTAGCCATCGCCCGCAGCGACGGCAAGAACAAGTCATCCGCCGCTTGCGGCGCGGCCGGCGCCGGCACGCTCGGTTTCGGCACCAGCTTCGACTGTTTCGACCCGGCAAGCGAAACCGCCCATCGCCCATTGGCGGCAGAAGCGGCGGCAAACCGCAAAAGGCTGCTCGACGCCATGCGCGCCGGCGGCTTCAAGAATTATGCGCGCGAGTGGTGGCACTACACGCTTCGGGATGAGCCGTTTCCAAAGCTGCGCTTCGATTTTCCTATCACTGCGGGCTGAACCGCCCGGTGCTACACCGAGCCTTCCCTCGCTCGGCCTTGCTTCTGCGGTGTCAGCTCCTAGATAGCGTCAAACCGGCCGGATTTGGGTTAGACCAATATGAGGAAAATATTTCCTTCCGAGACCCAATATCGGCGAAAATTTCCTTCGAGCGGACAAAAAAGGCAACGTTGAATGCATCTAATTTCTATCAATTCGATAGAGTTCAGCCGTCATCAACGGAGGCGGGAATGACCAAACCTCATTTCAAGAAACTGCTCGGCGCACTGGTCGCCACATCGATCCAGTTCGGCACGCTCGGTTTCGCGTTTGCCGATACGACCATTCTGAACGTGTCCTACGACCCGACACGCGAACTCTACAAGGCCTATGACGAAGCCTTCGTCGCACACTGGAAGGCCGAGACCGGCGAGACGGTCACCATCCAGCAATCGCATGGCGGCTCCGGCGCCCAGGCCCGCGCCGTGATCGACGGCCTCGATGCCGATGTGGTCACGCTGGCGCTCGAAGGCGACATCAACGCCATCGTCACCAAGTCGAAGAAGATCAATCCGGACTGGCGCAAGAAATTCGAAAACAATTCGGCGCCTTACACCTCGACCATCATCTTCCTGGTCCGCAAGGGCAACCCGAAGGGCATCCACGACTGGAGCGATCTGGTCAAGGACGGCGTCCAGGTGATCACGCCGAACCCCAAGACCTCCGGCGGTGCGCGCTGGAACTACCTTGCCGCCTGGGCTTATGCCAACGCCAATGATGGCGGCGACGAAGCCAAGAACAAGGAATTCGTCGGCAAGCTCTACGCCAATGCTCCGGTGCTCGACACCGGTGCACGCGGCTCGACGGTCACCTTCGCGCAAAAGGGCATCGGCGACGTGCTGATCGGCTGGGAAAACGACGCCTATCTGGCGCTCAATGAATTCGGAGCCGACAATTTCGAGATCGTCTATCCCCCGACCTCGATCCTGGCCGAGCCGCCGGTGGCGATCGTCGACGCCAATGTCGATGCCAAGGGCACCCGCAAGGTCGCCGAAGCCTATCTCGGCTGGCTCTATTCCAAGGAAGCCCAGACGATCATCGCCAAGAACCACTATCGTCCGGCCAAGCCCGAGCTGGTGGATGCGGCTGACATTCCGAAGACGCCCGAAATCAAGCTGATCTCCATCGACGATCCGCTTTTTGGCGGCTGGAAGAAGGCACAGCCTTATCATTTCGGCGACGGTGGTATATTCGACCAGATCTACAAGCCGGCCCAGTAGGATTTAGATCAGGACGACATGACCATAGCACCCGCCAAGGCGAGGTGGCGATTCAGACAGCCGAGTGTCATTCCGGGTTTCGGATTGACGCTCGGCTTCTCGCTTGCCTACCTCACGCTCATCATCCTCATCCCCCTGTCGGGCCTGATCTGGCGCTCGGCAGCCCTCGGCTGGACCGATTTCTGGGCGATCGCCACCGACCGCCGGACCATCAACGCACTCGAAATCAGCTTCGGCACAGCCTTCATCGCAGCCGCCGTCAACGTCGTCTTCGGCACGCTCGTCGCCTGGGTGCTGGTGCGCTACCGCTTCCCCGGCCGCCGCGTCGTCGACGCCATGGTCGACCTGCCCTTCGCGCTGCCGACGGCAGTGGCCGGTATCGCGCTGACCACTCTTTATGCGCCCAATGGCTGGATCGGCCATCTCCTGGCGCCGCTCGGCATCAAGGTCGCCTACACGCCGCTCGGCATTGTCGTGGCGCTTGTCTTCATCGGCCTGCCGTTTGTCGTGCGCACGGTGCAGCCGATCATGGAGGAGATCGACAAGGAAGTGGAGGAGGCCGCCGCGACGCTCGGCGCCAACCGCTTCCAGATCATCACCCGCATCCTGTTTCCCGGTCTGGCGCCGGCCATCATCACCGGCTTCTCACTCGCCTTCGCGCGCGGCGTCGGCGAATACGGCTCGGTCATCTTCATCGCCGGCAACCTTCCCTACAAGTCGGAGATCGCACCGCTTCTGATCGTCATCCGGCTCGAGGAGTACAATTATCCGGCGGCCACCGCGATCGCGGCGATCATGCTTTTGCTGTCGTTCGTGATGCTGCTGGTCATCAACCTGGCGCAGTCATGGAGTCGCAAGCGCTATGGCTGACCCCGAGATCAAATCCTACGAACCGCATCACGAGAGCCGGTCGGCGGCGGTGACCGAAAGCCGGCCGGTGCGGCTGCTGCTGATGGCGGTGGCCTTCGCCTTCCTCGCCATCTTCCTGCTGCTGCCGCTGATCATCGTCTTCCACGAGGCGCTGGCGAAAGGCATTGGCGCCTACACGGAATCGCTCTCCAATCCCGATACGCGCTCGGCGATCCGGCTGACGCTGCTGGTGGCGGTGATCGCCGTTCCGCTCAACGTCGTCTTCGGCATTTCGGCTGCCTGGGCGATCGCCAAGTTCGAGTTCAAGGGCAAGGCTTTTCTAACCACGCTGATCGACCTGCCCTTCTCGGTCTCGCCGGTCATTTCCGGCCTGGTCTATGTGCTTTTGTTTGGCGCTCAGGGACTGTTCGGTGAGTGGCTGAAGGCGCACGGCATCCAGATCTTGTTCGCCGTGCCCGGCATCGTGCTCGCGACCATCTTCGTCACCTTCCCCTTCGTTGCCCGCGAACTGATCCCGCTGATGCAGGAACAGGGCAACGGCGACGAGGAAGCCGCGCTCTCTCTGGGCGCCAATGGCTGGCAGACCTTCTGGTACGTGACGCTGCCCAACGTCAAATGGGGATTGCTCTACGGCGTGCTTCTGTGCAACGCCCGCTCGATGGGCGAATTCGGCGCGGTCTCGGTCGTGTCGGGCCACATACGCGGGCTGACCAACACCATGCCGTTGCATGTCGAAATCCTCTACAACGAGTACAACGCCGTCGGCGCTTTTGCCGTCGCTTCGCTGCTTGCCGGCCTGGCGCTGGTCACGCTGGTCTTGAAAACACTTCTCGAGATGCGCTACGGCGCCGAGATCGCCGCGACGCGCGGACATTAGATGCATGTCGCCCAAAAGTGTGAAGCGGTTTTGGGATAACGACATGCATCCACTAAAAAGGGACATTTGATGGAAGTTCGCGTTGCCAACGTACGCAAGGAGTTTGACCGGTTTCCGGCCCTCCATGACGTATCGCTTGACATCAAGTCGGGTGAGCTGATCGCGCTGCTTGGGCCATCCGGCTCCGGCAAGACGACGCTGCTGAGGCTTATCGCCGGCCTGGAGCGGCCGACGCGCGGAAAGATCTTCTTCGGCGACGAGGACGCCTCGCACCGCTCGATCCAGGAGCGCAATGTCGGCTTCGTCTTCCAGCACTATGCGCTCTTCCGGCACATGACGGTCGCCGACAATATCGGCTTCGGCCTCAAGGTGCGGCATGGACCGTCGCGACCACCGGCGGCCGAAATCCGCCGACGCGCCTCCGAACTGCTCGATCTCGTTCAGCTTTCCGGCCTGGAAAAGCGCTATCCGGCGCAACTTTCCGGTGGCCAGCGCCAGCGCGTGGCGCTCGCCCGGGCCATGGCCATCGAGCCCAAGGTGCTGTTGCTCGACGAGCCGTTCGGCGCGCTCGATGCGCAGGTGCGCCGGGAACTCCGCCGCTGGCTGCGCGAGATCCATGACCGTACCGGCCACACCACCGTCTTCGTCACCCACGACCAGGAAGAGGCGCTCGAGCTTGCCGACCGCGTCGTGGTGATGAGCCAGGGCCGCATCGAGCAGGTCGGCTCCGCCGACGAGATCTACGACACGCCGAACTCGCCCTTCGTCTACTCCTTCATCGGCGAATCGAGCATGCTGCCGGTCAAGGTTGAGAATGGCGAAATCTGGCTCGCCGACCGTCCGATCGGCGTGTCGGCGCCGCACGCACCCGAGGGCGATGCGACGCTGTATTTCCGCCCGCACGATATCGAACTGCTCGACGGCTGCAGCGGCTGCATCGCCGGCACGGTCGCCGCCAGCCGCCGCGTCGCCGGCACAAGACGCGTCGAACTGGAAATCGGCGGCGAGCGCCAGCGCGTCGAGATCGAACTGCCTGTGGACCATCCTGCGGCGCAGAAGAGCCGGGTGGCGTTCAGGCCAAGGCGCTGGAAGCTTTTCCCGGCGGCATAGACATCGATCCGGCGCTACTCCAGCCAGTTCTCGACCGTCAGGCCCTTGATCCGACGGAACTCAGCGGTGTTGGCCGTCACCAGTGTCGTCCCCAACACACAGGCATGGGCAGCAATGAAAAGATCATTGTGGCCGATGACCTGGCCCCTTGCTTCCAGTTCGGCACGAAGTGCGCCGTATTCGGCATCCACCGGCACGTCGAGCGGCAGCACAGGTAACTCGGCGAGCAATTCCTCCACCTTGGCGAGCAGCTTGGCCGATCCCTTGCGGGCGCAGCCATAGCGCAGCTCCGAGGCGACAACGATGCTGGTGCACAGGGCACCGTCTCCCGCGCGAACCGCCGCACTGGCAGCCTTGCCGGCAGGGTTTCGGATCATGTCGCTGAGAATGTTGGTGTCCAGCATGAACCGCATCAAAAGATATCCTCAGGCCCCACGGGCGCATCATGGATCTCGGGAAAGTCGTCTTCAGGACCAAGCGGCGGCTCTTTCGCCCATTGGGTGAGCAAGGCGGTGAGGCCTGGTTGACGGACCGGCTCGATGATCAGCCGGTCGCCATCGCGGCTGATCAGGACCTTCTCGCCAGGCAGCTCGAATTCGACAGGGATGCGAACCGCCTGACTGCGGTTGTTGCGAAACAACTTCGCCTCCCTGGGCGGTGGTATTGAGTGACGGTGCTGCGGCATGGCAGCCTCCCCTGTCTGTTCCACTTGTATATGCCATTTGTATATGCCACTCGGCCTCGAGTTGCAAACCACAGAAAACCCCAACGCATCGGCATTTCGACTGGAATGAAATTTCGCCGATAACCTGCTTCAGCGATTTCTTTTTCGCTGTAACGCCATACGTCTGCCCCGTGTGCCTCGCAGTACACCCTCCGGCCCGGCTATGTTCTGGCAACGCATTGCACATCGGAGCCTGTTTTCATGAAGCGATTTTTCCTCAGCGTCGCCACTGTCGCCGGCCTGATCCTCGCCTGTTCGCAGGCCTGGTCGGCCGACAAATTGCTCAACGCTTCCTATGATGTCGGCCGCGAACTGTTCGTCCAGATCAACAAGGCTTTCACCGCCGGCCATCCCGGCGTCACGGTCGACCAGTCGCATGCCGGCACTTCGGCGCAGGCGCGCGCCATTGCCGAAGGCTTGGGCGCCGATGTCGTCACCTTCAACCAGGTCACCGACATCGACTTTCTGGTCAAGAAAGGCCTCGTCTCCGCCGACTGGCAGAAGGATTTCCCCGACAACGCCTCGCCCTTCTATTCGCTCCCTTCGTTTCTCGTCCGCGCGGGCAACCCCAAGCACATCAAGGACTGGAACGACCTCGTGCGCGACGACGTGCAGGTGATCTTCCCCAACCCCAAGACCTCGGGCAATGCGCGCTACACCTATCTGGCCGCAACCGCCTACGCCAAGGAAGCCTTCAAGGGCGACGACGCCAAGGTGAAGGAGTTCGTCACCAAGCTGTTCAACAACGTGCCGATCTTCGACACCGGCGGGCGCGCCGCCACCACCACCTTCGTGCAGCGCGAGATCGGCGACGTGCTGATCACCTTCGAGTCGGAAACGCGCGGCATCCGCAAGGAGTATGGCAACGACAAGTTCGAACAGGTCACGCCAACGGTCAGCCTGCTCGCCGAATTCCCGGTGGCGATCGTCGACAAGGTCGCCGACGAGCACGGCAGCCGTGACCTCGCCAAGACCTATCTCGATTTCCTCTACACGCCCGAGGGCCAGACCATCGCGGCTGAAAATGGCCTGCGCGCCCGCAACGCTGAAGTCGCGGCAAAATACAAGGCCGACTTCCCCGATGTCCGCCTGCTGACTGTGGAAGACGTCTTCGGCGGCTGGGACAAGGTACAGAAGGAGCACTTCGCCGCCGGCGGTCTGCTCGACCAGACCTATGGCAGCCGCTGATATCAGCAGCGTTCGACCTCACCTCACAAGAAAGCCGGCGCTTTGCCGGCTTTTTTGATTTCGCGCGCCGACAAACGGCTTTCATGCGGAATCTGTCGCGATCGGCGAAAAACGTTACAAAGAATCAACGCCTTTGTGCCTAACGTCTCAACCGGGCGGCTTGTTCTACGCGAAACCGGGTTGTTCAGGCGAAACGTCATGATTTGCACACAAACAACCGCCAGATGCGGGTGGTTGGGGTTTTCATGAACTGAAGCGGGCATGCTTACCAAAAAAGGCAAATACGGCCTCAAGGCCCTCGTGCATCTTTCCGGCCTGCCGGTCGGCCAGCTTGCATTCGTCAACGACATCGCGATCGCCAACAACATCCCGAAGAAATTCCTGGATGCCATTCTGGGCGAGCTGCGCAATGCCGGCTTCGTCCTCAGCCGCAAGGGCAAGGAAGGCGGTTATCGCCTCGCCCGGCCGGCTTCCGAAATCAAGATCGGCCACGTCGTGCGCGTGCTGGACGGCCCGCTCGCTCCCATACCCTGCGCCAGCCGCACGCAATACCAGCGCTGCGAGGATTGCGACGAGGCGACCTGTCAGGTCCGGCACATGATGCTGGAAGTGCGCCAGGCGATCGCCGAAGTGCTGGACAATCGCAGCCTCGCCGCCATGCGCGACGCCGACAATGATGATTTTCCGGTCGAGCTGACATCGCAGATCTAAATTAGAGCATAGTCCCGAAAAGTGGGAACCGGTTTTCGGACAAGATCATGCTCAAATGAGAGTCCTCAGACCAGGCCGAGCTTGCCGGCCAGGCCGACGCGCTGGATCTTGCCTGTGGGACCCTTGGGTATCTCCTGAAGAAACAGGATGTGGCGCGGCACCTTGAACTCGACGATCCGGCTGCGCGCGAAATCGCGTATCTGCTCGGCATCGGCGGTGGCGCCCTCGGCCAGCACGATGGCCGCACCCACCTCTTCGCCGAGCATGGCGTGCGGCACGGCAAAGGTCACCGCCTGCGCCACCAGCGGATGATCGAGCAGGACATTGTCGACTTCGAGCGGCGAGATCTTTTCGCCGCCGCGATTGATGATCTCCTTCAGCCGCCCGGTGATCTTCAGATCGCCATCCTCGTCGATCAGGCCCTGGTCGCCGGTGCGGAACCAGCCATCGCTGAAGGCAGCTTCATTGGCCACCGGATTGTTGAGATAGCCATCATGGATGTTGGCGCCGCGCACCGCGATCTCGCCCTTTTCACCCGCCGGAAGGATCGTCCCCTTGTCGTCCAGGATCGTCACCTGCGGACCCGCAGGCAGGCCGACCGAGCCTGGCTTGCGGCGCGCAGGCGGCAGGCCATTGGATGTCATCTGGTGCGCCGCCTCGGTCATGCCATAGGCCTCGACCACCGGACAGCCGAAGACGCGCTCGAGGTCGCGGAACACGGTGTCGGGAAGCGCTGCCGAAGACGAGCGGATGAAGCGCAGCCGCGCAGCCGCGATGGTTTCGCCATTGCGGGCGGCGCGCGCCAGGATCGCCTGATGCATGGTCGGCACCGCGCTGTACCAGCTCGGCCTGAAGTCGCCCAGCCAGCCGTAGAATTTTAGCGGGTTGAAGCCCGGCGTGCAGACAACAGCGCCGCCGACTGCCAGCTGTGCGCTGAGCGCCGCCATCAGCCCGTGAATGTGGAACAGCGGCATCACGTTGAGACAGATATCGTCTGCCGAAAGCGCCAAGGTGCGGGCGATGTTGGCCATTGATGCCAGCAGATTGCGCTGCCGCAAGCCGACGATCTTCGGCCGCGCCGTGGTTCCCGATGTGTGCAGGACAAGCGCGAAATCGTCCGGCCCGTTGAGCTGCATATCGTCGAGGCGAGCCTCGCTGGCAGCCTCCACCTCGGCGTCGCC
Organism: Mesorhizobium sp. M0626; assembly: GCF_040320665.1. Classification (NCBI taxonomy): domain Bacteria; kingdom Pseudomonadati; phylum Pseudomonadota; class Alphaproteobacteria; order Hyphomicrobiales; family Phyllobacteriaceae; genus Mesorhizobium; species Mesorhizobium sp. M0626. Next base: position 8,751 of record NZ_JAMYQD010000028.1, read on the forward strand.
CGCCAGCAGAAACTCGCCGGCCTTGGCGCCGTCAGTCACGACGACGTCGAGCACCGCAATGCCGAGCCCCTTTGCGGCGTTGCGCGCCGCATCGCCCATGCCTTGTCCGCACAGCAGCAGCTTCACATCGAGATCGCCGAGATAGAAGCGGAATTCGTCTTCGCCGTAAGCCGGATTGAGCGGCGCCGCCGTCGCCAACGCCGAGACCGCCAGGAAACAGGCCGCCATTTCCGGGCCGTTGGGCAAGACGATGCCGACGGCCGTGCCGCGGGCAACGCCACGCCTGGCGAGATCGCCGCAGAGCTTGTCGACAAGATTGGCGAGGCCGGCAAAGCTCAGGGATGGCCGGTCCGGCGCCATCAGCGCCACCGCAGCCGGCCGCCAGGGCGCCAGTTGGGGAAGTGCTACCGATAGGGCCTGTTTCAAGTTCGAACCCTGAATGGCGTTCACCATGGCCTTGTCGGCGCCGATTGCGCGCCCGTGGCAGACGCAGTAAAGCGATTTCCGGACGCACGCAAGAACAGGTGGACACCGATCGGATGAGGCTGCCGTGGTTGGGAAAATCCCGGAAAGCCGACCGGACACCATCTTCCGCCGTCATTTATCATACGGAAATCATCGCCGACATCCTGGTGCCCGAACGCGCCGAGAATGTTCGCTTCTTCAGCCGCAAGCAGGTCCGCGCCGGCAAGTTGCGCACCTTCAACAACAGGGATCTCCGCGAGCTGCTGCTGGCCGCCTTTTATCTCGGGGTCGCGGCATTGCTACCGGTCAATTGGTGGGCCGCGATCTGCAGCCGCGTATCGGGGCTGCGCCTCAAGCGCCATATCCGCAAGGATTTCGTGCGCTACGCTGCCGCGACGCGCGCCGTGCTCGGCAATGGCATCGATGCGCAAAGGCAGTTCAGGGCCTTGCTCTGCGCCAACCACCGCCGGCGTTTGCTACTTGCCGCGCATCTCATCGGCCGCCGCTGGTCACCTGATATCCGGCTGGAGGGCCTGGAAGGCCTGCAAGCGGCGCTGAAGCGCGGCCACGGCGCTATCATCTGGTGCGATCAGTTCACGACCCAGACCATCATCGGCAAACGCGCTCTCCATGAAGCCGGCATCGAGACACACCAGCTCAGCGTCAGGGCTCACGGCATATCCGATTCGACCTTCGGCTTGCGCTTCCTGAACCCGCCGATGGTTCGGGTCGAGAACCGTTTCCTGAAAAGCCGGATCGTGTTCGACCGCAGTGACGCCTACCAGGTCACCGGCCGGATCCAGAAGATCCTTGGCAGCAACGGCGTGGTGTTGGTGACCAACACGGTGCATGCCGGCTCGACATTCACCGAAGTCGGCCTTGGCGAGAGCGGCTGGACCCACCTGGCTTCGGCGCCGACGAATTTCGCTGCCAGAGGCAAGGCGGCGCTGTTTTCCATGTCGACCTTCGAGACCGATCCGTTCCGCCAATACCGCGCCGTCCTAAGTCCCGAACTGGTGCCGGCCCCGGCAGAGGCCGGCGAGCCCGCGACCAGAGCCGGCGGCGCCAAGAACATGGCGCTTCAGGCCGAGTACATATTGCTCAAGCGCGACCGCTTGCTGGAGGCGCTGAAACTCTATCCCGAGCAAATGATGGTCTGGTCAGGCCATGACCGGTTCACCGAACGGCCGGAAACCGCCTTGCCCGACGAGGGTGGTTCATGATTTTGCGCCGGCCAGCAGGCTGGCAACGGCGGTGACGATTTCAGCCACTGGAAGTGTGGCGTCGGCCGTCAGCGCCCGCTCGTCGGCGCCAGGCGGTTCAAGGATGGCGAACTGGCTTTCGACCAGGCTTGCCGGCATGAAATGCCCCTTGCGGCTGGCGACACGCTGCTTGGCGGTAGCGGGATCGATCTTCAGATAGATGAAAACGATGTCCCGGCGGAAGCCGCTCAGACGATCGCGGTAGCTGCGCTTCAGCGCCGAGCAGGCGGCAACCACGCTTTGGCCGCTGCCGGTCAGGTCCGCGATCCGCTCGCCAATGGCATCGAGCCAGCCCTCACGCAGTTGATCTGTGAGCGGCTCACCGCTCGCCATGCGGGCGACGTTTTCGGGCGGGTGCAGCCTGTCGCCTTCGACAAAGACGGCCCCTTCCTCTGCTGCCAATGCTTTGCCGACAGCCGACTTTCCGCAGCCGGCGACGCCCATCACCACAATGGCCCGAGGCACTGAGCCGGTAGCGCCCATTGGCGCCTGTGCCGTCTTTTCGTCCACGGTCAGCGGCTTGCCGGCGCGCGGCCGTAGAGCAGGAGCATGGCAACGATGACCAGGCCATAGACGATCTGCCGCCCCGCCTCCGGCATCTGCATGACCGAGAGGATGGACTGCAGGAGCGTAATCAGGATGACACCGGCGACGGTGCCGAGATAGGAGCCGCGGCCACCCAGGATCGAGGTGCCGCCCAGAACCACGGCGGCGATCGACGGCAAGAGATAGGCATCGCCCATCGATTGCGCCGCCTTGGAGGCATAGCCGGCGAGAAGCACCCCGCCAAAGGCGGACAGCCCGCCTGAGATAGCGAAGGCGATCATCACCACGCGCCTTGTATCGATGCCGGAGAGATAGGCGGCACGCTCGCGGTTGCCGATGCCGTAGACGGTGCGGCCGAAGCTGGTGCGGGACAGCACGAACACCATCGCGGCACCAATCAGCGCCCAGATGATGACGGCGTTAGGCACGCCAGGAATGGTAAAACCTGTCGCAAGATAGCGCATGGCGCCGGTGGCCGAATCCTGTGGCGAGTAGCCGCCGGTATAAACGACCATGAGCCCTTGCGCGACAGCGTTGGTGGCGAGCGTGATGATCATCGAGGGTATGCGCAAATAGGCGACGCCAAAGCCGTTGACGATGCCGATCAGCACCCCGCAGAAGATGCCGAACGGGATGGCCAGCGCCACACCGATCGGGCCATAGGCCGCGGCCGCACACGCCATCATCGCGCCCGCCGCCACCGCCCACGGCACCGACAGGTCGATCTGGCCTAGCAGGATGACCAGCATCATGCCTGTGGCGATGACGCCGAGGAACGAGGCCACCTTGAGCTGCTGCAAGAGATATTCAGGCGACAGAAAGCTCCTGGAATAGAGGCTGCCTAGGAACAGCAACAGCACGATGCAGGCGAAGGCCGTCAGCACCGCCGGATCGGCGCGGCGGATGAATTTCGGCATGCGGCCGGCGATACCGCCCAATGTCGTTTCGCTCACAGGAACCACTCCAGCCGGTTGCGGACCCGAAACAGCGCAAAGGCGCCAAGGCTGACCGCGACCAGCAGGATAACGCCCTGGAACAGCGGCTGCCATAGCGGATCGAAATCGAAAACGAACAACAGGTCGCCGATGGTGCGGAAGGCCAGCGCGCCGAAGATGGCGCCGATGGCGCTGCCCTTGCCGCCAAACAGCGAGACGCCGCCCAGCACCACGGCGGCAATCGAAAACAGCGTATAGGCGTTGCCGCTGGCATAGGCTGCATCGCCGGTATAGGTGAAGAAGGTCAGGAACAGTCCGCCGATCGCGGCCAACAGGCCTGCGAGCGCGTAGGCAGCGAACTTGCCGCGCCTTATCGGCACACCGGACATGTAGGCCGCCGTCTCCGACGAGCCGGCCGCATAGGCCGCCCGCCCGAGCACCGAGCGGCTGAACGGTACCCAGACCACGAGCACGACGGCGAGCAGCACGACCAGGCTCGCCGGCATCACGCCGAACAGGCGTCCGGTCAGCGCGTCGGCGAGACCTTCGTTGACCGAACCGCCGGGAAACGGCCTGAGCAGCAGCGCGATGCCGAAATAGACCGCACCCGTGGCGATCGTGGCGACGATCGGCTGCAGGCGGCCGTAGATGACGATGGCGCCGTTGATCGCCCCGCAAAGGAGCCCGGTGCCGAGCACGGCGATGACGCCGAAAGCGGTCTCGAGGCCGGTGCCGATGACCAGCCAGGAGGCGAGGCAATTGGTCAGCGTGAAGATCATGCCGACGGAGAGGTCGATGCCGGCGGTGATCACGACCAGTGTCTGCGCCATGGCGACGAAGGCGAGCAGCACGCCCTTGTTGGACGCCGTCTGCACGACATTGGCGGTGAAGCCCGCCGGATGGTTCGAGGTGTAGATGACGAACATGACAATGAATATGCCGAGTGCCATCAGTGTTCCGCGCTGCTCGGCCAGCCAGTAGCGCCACTCTTTCACGCGTCCGCTCCCTGTCTTGCGCCGGCATCGTCTCTCGCGCCGCCGTCATCGCCGTGGATGTTGAGCGCGCTTGCAATGAGCGCCCGCTCGGTGATCTCGGCCCCGACCAGCTCGCGCTTGACCGCGCCGTCATAGAGCACCAGCACGCGGTCGCAGCAGCCGATCAGTTCGTCATAGTCGGTCGAATAGAACAGGATCGCCGCCCCCGCATCCGCCAGCTTGCGCATCAGTTGATAGAGTTCCTGCTTGGTGCCGACGTCGATGCCGCGCGTCGGATCGTTGAGCAGGATGATCCGCGGCTGGCGCATCAGCCATTTGGCGATGACCACCTTCTGCTGGTTGCCCCCCGACAGCGCACCGACCGGAATGTCGAGGCCGGCCGTCTTGATCGCCAGCAGCCCGACCATGTCGTCGATCAGCCGCTGTTCGGCGGCGCGGTCGATGATGCCGGCCTTGGACAGCCGGTCTAGGGCGGCAAAGGAGAGGTTCTCGCGCACCGTCATCGGCAGCATCAGGCCTTCGGTCTTGCGGTCCTCCGGGATCAGCGCCATGCCGATGCGGTCGTCGCGCGCCGCTTGGGGGCTGGCGATCGAAACAGGCTTGCCGTCGATAAGGATCTGGCCGCCGAGGCCGCGCAGCACACCGAAAAAGGCAAGCAGCAATTCGCGCTGGCCCTGGCCGTCCAGGCCGCCAAGGCCGACGACCTCGCCTGCCCCGACGGTCAGCGAGACATTGTCCAGCCGGTCCGTCCAGGACAGCTTGCGCGCCTCCAGCACAGGAACGGCGGCGGCGGCAGCGCGCGCGGGTTTCGGCGGGAAAATATGGCTGTATTCGCGCCCGATCATCAGTTCGACGACTTCGTTGTCGCTCTTTGTGCCTGCCTTGTAGCTGGCGACATTGCGGCCGTTGCGAAACACCGTGCAGTGGTCGGCAAGCTCGGCGATCTCGTTCATGCGGTGCGAAATGTAAAGCAGCGCCAGCCCTTCCGAGCGCAATCGCTTGAGCACGCTGAATATCCTGGCGACGTCCGTCGCGGTCAGGGCCGAGGTCGCCTCGTCGAGGATCAGGATGCGCGGCTTCCTGGCCAATGCCTTGGCGATCTCGACCATCTGTCTTCTTGAAAGCGGAAGATCCTTGACCAGCGCCAATGGATGGATGTCGGCCGCACCTGCGCGTGCCAGCGCATCCTCGGCAATGCGGCGCTGCGCCTTGCGGTCGATCATGCCGAAACGCTTCGGCGGATCGGAGATGACGATGTTGTCGGCAACGCTGAGTTCGGGAACCAGCGACAGCTCCTGGAAGATGCAGACGATGCCGGACTTGTTTGCAGCAGCAGGCGAAGCGAACGTCACCTCGCTGCCGTTCAGCATCATGCGGCCTTCGTCGGGCGCGACGACGCCCGCCATGACCTTGATCAGCGTCGATTTGCCGGCGCCGTTTTCGCCGAGAATGGCGTGGATGCTACCGGACGAGACCGAAAGCTCGGCCTTTTCCAGCGCCCGCACACCACCATAGCGCTTGGATATGCCTTCCATCCGGAAGAGCGGAACCGCACCGTCCATCGGCCCTCCCGAGGCAGTTTGACTTCAAGGGATATCGAGTGGCCGGCGCCGCGGAGATCCCGCGGCGCCGGATATGCCGCCTATTGGTCAGCCCTATTGGTCAGCTTTGGTCTGGCCCATAATTTCCTGCGCGGTGAAATTGATGCCGCAGGTCGGGAAGGAATTGCCGACGAAGAAATTGTCGGACTGGTCGGGGAAGAAATCCTGACCGGCCTTGAAGTTCGGGTCCTCGACGATCGCCAGCGGCAGCTTCACCGCTTGCGGCACAACGTTGCCTTCGAGCGCGGCAATCGCCGTCTTGATGGCGACCGCGACCTGCGCCGGACCGGTGCCGGCCGATGAGCATTTCAGCCCGTCGCCGGCATGTGCCGCGCAGAACTTGCGGAAACCGTTCTCGGTCTCGCCGCCGAACGGCACGAAAGCATGCTTGGCATCGATCATCGCCTGCACGATGCCGGTGTCGCCGCCTTGCCCGGTGATGCCGTCGAACGGGCCGTTGGTGGCAATGGCGTCGGCCGTGGCTTTCTGCGCCACGCCGTCGTCCCATTTGCCGACCACCTCGGTGACGTCCCATTTCTTGCCGGAGGCATCGAGCGCTTCATGGATGCCGTTGTGACGGTCGGTGTCCACGGAAGTTCCGGCAACGCCGCGCACTTCGAGCACCTTGCCGCCATTCGGCACATGGCCGACCAGCCATTTGCCCCACAATTCGCCAAGGCCCTTCTGGTCGACATTGACGTTGATGGCGTCCTTGGTATCGAGAATATTGTCGAAGGCGACGAGGATGACGCCAGCTTCCTTGGCGCGCTTGATGACCGGCCCGAAAGCGGTCGGGTTCTGGGCGTTGACGACGATCGCGTCATAGCCGGAATCGATGAAGTTGTTGATCGCCGAAATCTGAGCCGGCACGTCCTCGCCGGTCGAGACGACCTTGAATTCCTTCAGTTTAGCGGCGACCTCCGGCTGGGCCGCATAGGCCTTGGCGGTCTGCACCATCTGGATGCGCCAGGTGTTGGCGATATAGCCATTGGCGAGCGCGATGCGGTATGGGCCGTCTTTCTTGGGGAACTTGAAGAACTGCGTATCGGCCGCCCAGGGCGCAAAGCAATCCGGCTCAGCCGACGGGCCCTTGACAACTTCCGGGTCGGCCATGGCCGACGAACTCAGCATGACGAATGCAGTGGCGGCAACGATGCCACCAACAAGTGACTTGATCATCGATATTCCTCCCAGTTGTAGTTTTGTTTGCTGCTGCTTGTTTATTTGATGCTGTTTGTCGTGGTGTGTTTCCACGCCTGCCGAAGGCCCTCCAGCCTGGCCGGCGCCACGTCTCAAGGGCCGAAGCCGGCCCGATCCCCTCCCCCTCGCCGCTTCACAGGCGAGAAACGAAACTAGCATATTATACATAATAAACAAGCATGAGCTGTTGCTTATGTATAATAAACAGGGGCGGCCTTTCATCAAAACGTCTGCCCGACGAAAATGGTAGCGCTACCATGACGTTGTGTAAAGCACCATTTGCTGAGGCCGGCCAAAGCGTGTTCAGCGTGCGGTGCTCTCGCGGGGCTTGAGTTCGAAACCAAGATCGACGACCCGCTGCTCAGGCCTTCGTCCTGCGATCGCCGCCAGCGCCATGGCGACAGACCGACGGCCGATTTCATAGCGAGGGGTGCGGATACTGGTGAGCGGCGGGAACGCCGCCTGCATCATTTCGAGGTCGTTGAAGCCGACAATGCCGATTGTTTTCGGCACGTTGAGCGCGGCGCTATGGCATTCGAACAAAACGCCGAGCGCGATGTCGTCATTGTTGCAGAAGACGCCGTCGAGCGCCGGCATCTTGGCCAGCGCATCGCGAAGCAGCTCGCGGCCGAGCGTCACGCTGGACAGTAGCGGCGTGGTGGTGACCAGCCGCGGGTCGAACAGGCCGGCCTTCTCCATTGCCGCGCGATAGCCGGCAAGCCGCCGCTGCGAGCGCGGGTCCATGCGTGCGCCGATGAAGCCGATCCGCCGGTAGCCCGCCTCGATCAGATGCTCGGTCGCGGTGCGGCCGCCGTCGAAATGCGAGAAGCCGACCAGCATGTCGACCGGATCGGGCCCGGTCTCCATCACCTGCACCACCGGGCAGCCCGCGCTCTCCAGCAGCTTTCGCGAGGTCGGCGTCTGGTCGATGCCGGCCACGATCAGCGCCGCCGGGCGCTGCGGTGCGAACACCTGCAGCAGGCGCTCCTCCTCGAGGCCGGAATAATGGGTGTTGCCGAGCTGGACGCGGAACGGGCCGTCCGACAGGCTGTCATAGATGCCGCGCACCACTTCTGCGAAGACGTTGTTGGTCAGCGACGGCACCAGCACGCCGAACACATCGGCGCGCGCCGAGGCCAGCGCCCGTGCATTGGGATCCGGGACATAACCGAGTTCGTCGACGGCGGCCTGGATCTGGCGCCGCAGATCTTGGCTGACGCGTTCCGGTTCGCGCAGCGCCCGCGACACGGTGATGGCGCCGACGCCGGCCTTGCGCGCCACATCTGATAGGGTCGGGCGGCCGCCCCCACGACGCGAGCGCGGCTTGGTCATGGACATCCTCCACGTGCCGGGCCCCGGCCGCTGCGCCCTTGCGAAACCATGTCCAGCTTTTCCACTGCCACCATGCCAACCGGCTGCTGCCGCACCCACTCGCCTGCTGGCGTCGCGCAGCCAATCGCCCTTGTCAAGCAACAGGGCAATCCTGCCTTCCTAAGCCATCAGGGCAGCACTGCGTTTTGCTTTCCACAGCAGCAGCCCGATGGCCACTATGTTCAGCAAGTTCCACGCGATCCCGTTGAGGAACGCGGCGGCGTAAGAGCCAGTCAGGTCGTAGATCCAGCCCGACATCCAGCCACCGATCGCCATGCCGAAGATGGTCGCCATCATGACGATGCCGATACGCTGGCCGGCCTCCTTGGCGGGCAGGTATTCGCGCACGATGATGGCATAGCAAGGCACGATGCCGCCTTGCGACAGGCCGAACACCAGCGACACCACATAGAGCGAGGCAAGCCCGTCGAACGGGATGTAAAACAAAAGCGACAGGCATTGCAGCACGGAACCGATAAGCAGGGTTTTCACGCCGCCGATGCGGTCGGCGACAAAGCCGGAGGCAAGCCGGCTGACGACGCCCGCCGCCATCATGATCGACAGCATGTCGGCGCCATGCGCAATGCCGTAGCCAAGATCCATGCAATAGGCGACGATGTGCACCTGCGGCATCGACATCGCCACGCAGCAGCCGAGACCGGCAACGATCAGCAGCACCTGTAACGCCGCCGGCGACAGCGAAATCGACTGCACTGGCCGGCTTCCGGGCGAACCGGCGGCAGCCGCCGTCGGAGCAGCGCGCCGCAACAACAGCACCAGTGGCACCATGGTGACCAGGCAGAAGACACCGATGCCGGCATAGGTGAAGCGCCAGCCTTCCGCCTTGATCAGTGTCGGCATGATGGTTGGCCAGAGCGCTCCGGCGAGATAGTTGCCAGCAGCCGCCGCCGTGACGGCGACGCCGCGCCGATGGTTGAACCAGTGCGAGATGTCGGCGATCAGCGGCCCGAAGATCACCGATGTGCCGACACCAATCAGCACGCCCTGGGCAAGGGTGAATTGCAGGATAGAGGTCGACAGCGCGGCGAGCAGCAGGCCGGCGGCGAGAGCCACCGAGGATAGCAGTGCCGGGATCCAATACCCCATGCGATCGACCGCGCGGCCAACCAGCACATTGCCGGCGGCGAAGCCGACCATGGTTGCGGTGTAGGGCATCGATGCCGCGGCGCGGTCAACGCCGAACTCGGCCTGCACGGCCGGCAGCACGACGACGACGGCCCACATGCCGACTGCACCGATCGTCGCCAGCAGCATGGAGATGGCAAGCCGCATCCAGGCGTAGCTGCTGTCGATGCCGGGGCTATCCGCCTGATTGGCGACGATCGGGGTCAAGGCGTTTCCTGTCTACGGTCCTGGGAAGTCGACCGTTGTGTCGCCACTATCGGCGCATTCACCGCGACGGGCAGCGCCACAGGGCCATGATCCGTGGCTCCAGCGGCCCGGCGACTTTCTCGGGAACCGGCGGCGGCCTGCCCGAGTTTTTGCGACAGGAAGGAGTTTGTCATGACCGCGAAAAAGAAATGGTCGGCCGAGGTGACCGAGCACAGCGATGCGATGGACCTCGAGGACCACATCTTCGAAGCCGACGACGCCAGGAAGATCGCGGCCTCGCTCAAGCGCTCGGCCGAGCACAGCGACCGCCGCAAGGCCGAGCCGTTTCAGTCGGCCATGTCGATGCTGAATTTCTACATCAACCGCGCCGGCAAGAACCTGCCGCAGGCGCGCCGGAAAGTGCTCGAGGACGCCAAGGACGAACTGCGCGCGGCCTTCGGAAGGCCGCAGCAGGATTAATGCATGTCGCTCAAAAGTGGCGCCGGTTTTGAGACAACGACATGCAAAGACCTAAGCGCGTCGACTTAGTCCGTTCAAACGGGACGCGCTTTAGCGCTCCCGATTGGCTCTACCAAATTCACCTCAACTGGACCTAGTGACAGGTCCTCTTTCCCCTCAGTTTGCCGGCCTCGGCTTTGTGTTTCCCCGAGCCCTTTGAAGTAGCGGCATGACGGTCAAGATCGGCATCAATCCCATCACCTGGAGCAATGACGATGTTCCCGCACTCGGCGGCGATACGCCGCTCGCGACATGCCTGTCGGAAACCAGGCAGGCCGGCTATCGCGGCACCGAACTCGGCGGCAAATTCCCCAGGCGAAGCGACGAGCTTGGACCGATCCTGTCTTCTTACGGACTGGAGCTCGTCTCCGGCTGGTATGACGGCCGCATTCTGGACCGCACGGTCGACGAGGAATTCGCCGCCCTCACCTCGCATCTGACCCTGCTGCGCGACCTCGGCGCCAAGGTCGTCGTCTATGCCGACACCTCGCGCGGCCGTCATGACGGCATTTTCGCGCCGATCTCACAGCGTCCGCGCCTCGCTGACGGCGAATGGACCGCCTATGGCGAGAAGCTGACCGAACTCGCCGACCGCATGGCTGCCTTCGGCGTCGGCATGGCTTTCCATCACCATATGGGCACCATCGTCGAGAGCGATGACGAGGTCGACAGGCTGATAGCCGCAACCGGCAAGAGCGTCGGCCTGCTGTTCGATACCGGCCATTGTCTGTTCTCAGGCGGCGACCCGGCCTCCCTCCTGAACCGGCATCTCGACCGCATCGTGCATTTCCATTGCAAGGACGTCCGCGCGGCCGTGCTGGAGAAGGCACGGCGCGAGGACATGAGTTTCATGGCGGCAGTGATGGAAGGAATCTTCACTGTGCCCGGCGACGGTTCCGTCGATTTCCTGTCGCTGTTGAAGCCGCTGGCCAAGCGCGGCTTCGAAGGCTGGATCGTCGTCGAGGCCGAGCAGGATCCGGCCAAGGCACACCCCTTGACCTATGCGACGAAAGGTTACGCTTCGCTTCTCAAATCGGCCTGCGCGGCCGGGTTCGACGTCGCGATACGAGACTTGGCCTAACCACCGCCGGGGGGCTGGTGGTTGGGCCGGTTGGGCGCGCGCCTCGGTAGGGGTAGCGACGCGAAAGCGCCCGGCGATCCGCGCCGCCGCCCTCCCTTGGCGGCGCGGATCGCACAGTTCTTGGCATCGAAATTTTTGCCCCCGAGTTGCCGGCCCGGCGTTTCAAGCTTGAGGCTGGCGACGAGGCATGCCTTGATGCGGATGGAGGAGCGACATGGCATTCGAGGCGGCACTCGGCATGGAACGGCTTTGCACCATCCGTGAGATCGCCGAGAAGGCGGAACTCGGCGCGGCAACCGTTCACCGCGCGCTGAAGAACAGCCGTGAGGTCCGTCCCGCAACCAGACGGCTGGTGCTCGAGACCGTTTGCCTGCTTAACGAAGCAAAGATCGCGCGCGCAGCCAGGCTCGTCGGAGACTAGCTTGGCCGACCACATGCGCCTTTCCCTCGACATCATGTCGGTCGACCGCGGCTCGGACGAACCCATGCACCGACAGATCTATGGCGCCCTGCGGCGCTTCATCCTCGACGGCCAGATCCAGCAGAACACGCTGCTGCCATCGACACGCTCGCTGGCCGAGGATCTCAAGGTCGGCCGAAACACGGTGATCGCCGCCTACGACCAGCTGCTCGCCGAAGGTTTTATCGAGGCGCGCGCCGGGTCCGGCACCTGGGTGGCGCCGATCCAGCAGAAACGCCCGCCGACCGCGCTGCGTGCCGGCCTCGCCGCCCCGCAAAAACTCTCGCGGCGCGGTCAGACCATCGTCAACGGCCCGCAGCCGCCACGCAATGCCGGCGTCATCAACTTCCATCCCGGCGTGCCGGAAACCGCCTCCTTCCCCTTCACCATCTGGTCCAGCCTTCTGGTGCGCAATGCGCGCAGCCGCGACGAGAACTTGCTCGGCTATATCTCCTTTGCCGGCCATCCCGGTCTGCGCCAGGCCATTGCGTCGACCATCAGCCTGTCGCGCGGCATCAACTGCACCGCCGACCAGGTCATCATCGTCACCGGCGCGCAGGCGGCACTCGACCTCGCTTCGCGCGTGCTGATGGACGAAGGCGACCATGTCTGGATGGAGGAGCCCGGCTATCTCGGCGCCAAGAGCGCCTTTCTCGCCAGCGGCGCGCAGCTTGCGCCCTTGAAGGTCGATCGCCTTGGATGGCATCTCGCAGACCCAGAGCTGCCGCCGCCGCGCCTGATCTATGTGACGCCATCCTGCCAGTGGCCGTTCGGCACCATCATGCGCATCGAGGAACGGCTGCAGCTGCTCGACATCGCCGAGCGCCACGGCGCCTGGATCGTCGAGGACGATTATGACGGCGAGTACCGGTACCGTGGCCGGCCGGTGCCGGCGCTGCGCGGCCTCGATCATGCCGACCGCGTCGTCTATATTGGTTCCTTCGGCAAGACGCTGATCCCGGCGCTTCGCATCGGCTATCTCATCGTACCCCGCGAACTGTCCGTGCCCTTCGACCGTGCCGTCTCGATCACCGGCCAGTTCGCGCCGCTGATCCTGCAGGCGACGGTCAACGACTTCATCACGCAAGGCTATTTCGCCACACATCTGAAACGCATGCGCCGCCTTTATGCGCGCCGGCAAGCCAATTTCGTCAAGCAGTGCCAAGAGCATCTGGCCGAATGGCTGACAGTGACCGAGAACGATTCCGGCATGCAACTGCTGGCCAGTTTCGTCCGACCCTACAAGGACAGTGACGTCGTCGCCGCTGCCGTCAAGGAGGGCCTCGACGTGCAGGGCATCTCGATCAACTACCATTCGAGCGAGCCGGAACACGGCCTGCTGCTTGGCTACGCCGCGATGGACGAACGCCAGATCCTGCGCGCGGTGCTGGCGTTGCGCGCTGCCTTCATGCGGCTGGACCGGCAATAGGCCGATCCAGCGCTGAGCGCTTCAATTCACACTATCGAATTTCTGCAGATCGACGGGCGCTGCCTTGCGCACCTCGACATCGTCCAGCGAGGCATTCTCCAGCGCCACACGGGCCGCCGCATCGATGTTATGGATCATGTCGTCGATGTCGGCGTCGCCATGCGCCGGATTCATCGCGATCATCACCGTGCGGTTGAGGATGTCGAGAGAACCCTTGCCGAGGTCGTCGGCATAGGTCAGCCGCAGGCCCTTGTTTTCCGGCAGCGTGTACGGATTGAGCGCCGGATGATGCGCGCCCTCATGCATCAGCACCTGGTCCCACTGGGTGAAATTGTGGCGGCCGGTCTGGCCGGCAATGACGCTCGGAATGGTCTTCGAAAAAGTCTGCGCCGCCTGTTCGCTGGGCAGCAGATACATTGCCTGTGCCGCGCAATCGTCGTCGGGGCTGTTCATCGGCGACGGCGTCAGGCCGAGATTGCCGAGATGGCGCGTGCCGGCCAGCACCTTCTTCTTCTCCGCCCGCATCGCCTCGATGATGCCGTCCAGACGGTCGAGCTGGACATTGAGCATCGCGCCCATCAATTCCGAGGCGCGCGCGCCGATGCCGGCGAACGGCTTGATGCTGTCGCTGCGGCCCTGCCAGTAGAAGTGGCAGGGGTCGATGGCGCAGCGCGCGCGCTCGGCCACTTTCGGATCGCTGGTGGCGATGCCGCCGCCCTCGCCCGACGTGATGTTCTTGAAGTAGTTGAAGGAGTAGGCGCCGGCATGGCCGATGGAGCCGAGCTTCCTGCCCTCATAGCCGCCGCCAATGCCCTGGCAGACATCTTCCAGCACGAGCAGACCGCGTTTTTTAGCGATGTCCATGATGGCGTTCATGTTGCAGGCCGCACCCCACATATGTACCGGGATGACCGCCTTGGTGCGCGGGCCGATGGCGTCGCGCAGAGCGGCCGGGTCGATGGTCAGGCTCTCGTCGATATCGACAATGACCGGAATGGCGCCGACCGACAGCACTGCTGTGGCGGTCGCCATATAGGTGTGCGCCGGCACCAGCACCTCATCGCCCGGGCCGATGCCGAGGCCGATCAGGCCGGCGGCGAGCCCATAGGTGCCGCTGGCGGCAAGCGCGAAATGCTCGACGCCGAGATGCCTTGCATAGCGCGCCTCGAAGCGGTTGCACTCGCTGTTCTCGCCATAGCGAAACAGCGCACCCGAGCGGATCACCCTGGCAATGGCTTCGATCTCTTCTTCGCCGGCAGTGTACATGGCAAGTCCCCCACATCGCTGATGGTATGAAAGCAGTACGCCTGCGGCCGCTGTTTGAAAGAACCACTCCGCTGCGATCTGACCAAGCCATCCCGGTTGCTTGATGGCCGGGTTTGACGCCGAATGTGGGCATATCGAATGAAATCGACATTCCAGAACGCAGGCTCACGGAAAAATCGTACCCATCCGAATTCGCTGAAGTGGCCCTGTCGGAAGGCCGGCTTTGGGCGTTCCATCGCGTCCAGTTGGGCAAACGGTCGGTTCCATGCAGCACGGGACACACTTTGGAAGACCCTCGAAACCGGGGTGCCGGCAAGATGGTGGCCGGCAAGACGGTGGCCGTCCATGACGCGACAGCTCGTCCTGCATGAAGACGATGTCGGCATGTGCCATGGCGCCAACAGCGCCTTCCTCGAACTGACCGCACACGGCGCCTGCAGCTCCGGCGCCGTGATGGTGCCGTGCCCATGGTTCCCTGAGATGGCCGAAGCGGCAGCCGCCGATCCCCGGCTCGATCTCGGCGTCCACCTGACGCTGAACAGCGAAAAGCAGCACTACAAATGGCGGCCGCTGACGTCGCCGTCGCGCGCGGCCGGCCTGACGGACGAGTTCGGCTATTTCTGGCCCGATGTCGCGACCACCCGCCGCAAGGCAGCACCGCAAGCGGTGGAAACCGAGCTTCGCGCCCAGATCGACACCGCCTACCGCGCCGGCATCGACGTCACTCATCTTGACGCCCATATGGGGGCAGCGCTGTCGCCCGAATTTTGCGACGTCTACATCAAGCTCGGCCTGGAATATCGCTTGCCGGTGCTGTTGACCAAAACGCTGTCGGCCTATTCGCCCAACGACAATCTGGTTGGCGTCACCGAAGCGGCGTTCCAGCGCGGCGTCACTGAAGCCCGGGCCAAGGGCTTTGTCATCTTCGACGCCGCCATTCAGACGACCTGGGGCCGTCCACGCTCCAAGCCGATAGGGCCCGCCTACAGGGCATTGGTCGAAGGGGTGCGCGAAGGCCTGACCTTCTTTTGCCTGCACTTCAACGCGCCGGGCGAGTTGGAACTCATCGAGCCGCGCTCCGCCTATATCCGCACCGAGGAATACGAACTCTTCCGCGACCAGGCTTTCCGCGACTGGCTCGGCGCGCAGGACATCGACATCATCGGCATGAAGCCGCTGCGCGAGGAGCTTCGTGCACGGCTCGGGGCATCGACACCGGCAAAGGCCCGCAAAGCGGCCACCCGGTCAGCGCCGTAAGCCGATCCGTCGGCCGAGGCGCAAAGAGGGAATTGGAACTGCAACGACAATGGGAGAATGACATGAAGACTGTTCTGAAACTGGCGCTCGGCGCGCTTGTCTCGATGAGTATGCTGGCGGGTGTCGTGCAGGCCGCGGGCCTGAAGGACCCGAAGGATGTCCGCATCACCTTCGTGGTGCATGGCTCGGCCTCCGATCCCTACTGGTCGGTGGTCAAGCGCGGCGTCGACGATGCGGCGGCGCTCACCGGCGCCAAGGTCGAATATTATGCGCCGCAAGTGTTCGACGTGGTCGAGCAGGCCCGCCTGCTCGACGCGGCCATCGCCACCAATCCAGACGGCATCGCCGTCTCCATTGCCGACGCCAATGCACTTGGTAAATCGGTCAAGGCCGGACTTGCCGCCAACATTCCGATGGTCGTCCTGGATTCCGGCGAGAAGGAAGGCGCCGAACTCGGCACCTCTCTCTATGTCGGCACCGTCTCCGAATATGATTCCGGCAAGAAGGCCGGCGAGCGGCTGGCCAAGGAAGGCACACTCAAGGTCGTCTGCATCAACCACGAGGTCGGCAATGTCAGTCTCGACCAGCGCTGCCAGGGGTTGAATGACGGGCTGAAGCCGTCAGGCGGCGGCACCGAGGTGCTTACCGTGTCGCCCGATCCGGCCGACATCCAGCGCCGCACCGAAGCCTATCTGTCGGCGCATCCCGACACCCAGGCGGTGTTTGCGCTCGGCGCCACCGCCGCCAATCCGCTGATCCCGTTCTTCCGGCAGAAGGAACTGTTCGGCAAGATCAAGCTCTACACCTTCGACATCAGCCCCGAAGTCCTGGATTCCGTCGTCGCCGGCGAAATGGGCTTCGGCATGGACGCCCAGCAATATCTGATGGGATACCTGCCGGTGATCTATCTGGTCGAGCATGCCACACATGGCTTCTGGCCGCAGAACAACGCCTACACCGGGCCGCTGTTCATCGACTCGCCCGACAAGGCCAAGGCGATCCTGGCGCTCGCCAAGGACGGCATCCGCTAAGGCAAGACCAAAACGGATCGGGGAGCCGCCATGCGCTCCCCGTCTCTGGTCGAGATTGCGAAGTGAGCGATTGGGGAGCCTAATGGCTGTTGTGGAAGACAAGGCGATACCTCCAGAAGCGCCGGCCCCCGGGGTACTGGGCAAGGACCGTTTCGGCATGACGTCGAAACGGGCTGCCGGCACTGACGAGCGGCTGGCCAGCACCGGCCGGCTGACGCAATGGCTGCGCCGGCCCGAAGCCGGTGCCGCCGGCGGCCTCATCGCCACCATCATCATCTTCGCCCTGCTGCCGGGTGCGTCGAACCTCTATTCGCTGCAGGGGTCGATGACCTTCCTGACGCTGGCAGCCGAACTCGGCATCATCGCCACGGCCGCAGCCCTTCTCATCATCGCCGGCGAGTTCGATCTCTCCGTCGGCTCGATGGTCGGCTTCGCCGGCGTCGTCATCGGACTGACGGTGAAATATTGGGGCTTGCCGCTGTGGGGCGGCATCGCCTGCGCCTTCGCTGTCGCCATCCTCACCGGCTACGTCAACGGCCTGATCGTTGTGAAGACCCGCCTGCCCTCCTTCATCGTGACGCTGGCGTCGCTCTACATCCTGCGCGGCCTGTCGATCGGCATCACCCGCGCCGTCACCGGCCGCACGCAGATCCCCTACATCCTCGACGGCGCGCCGGACCCGGCAACCGCGGGCCTGTTCAACGGCCATCTCCTGACTGGCTTCTTCCAATGGATGGGCACGCAAGGTTGGATCGCCACCCGCACCGACGGCATTCCCTTCGTCGTCGGCATTCCGATGTCGATCGTCTGGTGGCTCGGACTGACAGCGCTTGCCGGCTATGTCTTGACCCAGACCAAATACGGCAACTGGATCTTCGCCACCGGCGGCGACCTCAATGCCGCCCGCAATGTCGGCGTGCCGGTCGACCGGGTTAAGATCGCGCTGTTCATCTACACCGCCTGTGCCGCGACCTTGCTTGCCACCATCCAGGTGATGGAGGCCGGCTCCGCCGACACCACGCGCGGCCTGCTCAAGGAATTCGAGGCGATCATCGCCGCGGTCATCGGCGGCGTGCTGCTCACCGGCGGCTACGGCACCGTCTATGGCGTGCTGTTCGGCGCGCTGATCTTCGGCCTGGTGCAGATGGGCATCTTCTACACCGGCATCGACACCGACTGGTTCAAGGTCTTCCTCGGCATCGTCATCTTGATGGCCGTGCTCGTCAACAACTACATCCGCCTCAAGGCGCTCGGACGCGGAGGTGGCAAATGACCTATCCAAACCCATCCCCGGCCATCCAGCCAGCCATGGAATTGCGTGGTGTATCGGTCAATTTCGGCTCGGTGCGCGCGCTGCAGGATATCGACATCAAGGTCTATCCCGGCGAGGTGCACTGCTTGCTGGGCGACAACGGCGCCGGCAAGTCGACGCTGATCAAGGTTCTGTCGGGCGTGCACCGGCCGACCAAGGGCGAGATTTTCGTCGACGGCAAGCCCGTCACGTTCCGCAGCCCGCGCGACGCGCAGGACCTCGGCGTCGCGACGGTCTTCCAGGACCTCGGCATGATCTCGCTGATGTCGATCACGCGCAACTTCTTCCTCGGCCGCGAGCCGACCAGAAGCCGCCTGCCCTTCTCGCGCTTCGACAAGGAGCGCGCCAACACAATTGCCCGCCAGGCGATGGCCGATATCGGCATCGACGTGCGCGACCCGACGCAGGCCGTCGGCACGCTGTCGGGCGGCGAGCGCCAGTCGGTGGCGATCGCACGCGCCGTGCATTTCGGCGCCAAGGTGCTGATTTTGGACGAACCGACCTCGGCGCTCGGCGTGCATCAGGCGGCGATGGTGCTGAAATTCATCATCGAGGCGCGCATGCGCGGCCTGGCCGTGATCTTCATCAGCCACAACATCCACCACGCCTACCCTGTAGGTGACACTTTCACGCTGCTCAACCGCGGCCGCAATCGCGGTACATACGCCAAGTCCGAGATCTCGCGCGACGAGGTGATTTCCATCATGTCGGGCGGCGAGGATTTGAAGGCGGTGGAAGCTGAGATTGCCGGGCTGTTGGCGCAGATCGGCAACCGGCCGGCCGCCGCACCCTGAGCCTGGAACACTTTTGCAGAGAGTATTAACAGCATGAGCAGGATACGCGTCGGCGTCATCGGCGCCGGCATGATTTCGCAGGTCGAGCATATTCCAAACCTGTTGCGGCTCGGCGACCTGTTCGAACTGGTCGGCGTTGCCGACCCGTCAAGGATTTCGCGGGAATATGTCAGCGAAATTCACGGCATCGCCAATTTCGAAACGCCGGAGCAACTGTTCGGCCAGAAGCTCGACGCCGTCGTCATCGGCTCGCCCGACCCGCTTCATCACGAGCAGGTACTGGCCGCCCTTGGGTGCGGCCTGCATGTCTTCTGCGAAAAGCCGCTCTGCTATTCCCCGGCGGAAATCGCCGAGATCATCGCCGCGCGCGACAAGGCCGGCAAGGTCATGCAGGTCGGCTATATGAAACGCTTCGATCCGAGCTACCGGCTGGCGCTGGCCTCGCTGCCCGGCACGGCAAAGACGTTGCGGTCCGTCTCGGTCGAGGTCAACGATCCCGATGCCTGGCCGTTCATCGCCCACCAGCGCTACAAGCGAGGCAACGACATTCCCGAGGAGCTGATTGCCGCCGCGCAAAGCAAGCAGAAACAACAGGTCGAGCGCGCCATCGGCCAGCCCATGACCGATCTGGCTTTCCGTGGGTTTACCGGCGCTTACAGCTCCGCCTTGATTCACGATGTGAATGCCGTGCACGGCCTGCTCGACGCGCTCAGCGTGCCGGAGGGCGAGGTTGTCGGCGCGCAGATCTTCGCCAATGGCGATGGCGGCCAGGGCGCGGTAAAACTGCTCGACGGCCAGGCGCTGTGGACGATGACGCATCTCACCGTGCCGAAGCTCGCCGACTACAAGGAACGCATCACGCTGTTCTTCGACGATGCCAGCCTTGAGCTCGAATTCCCCTCGCCCTGGCTCAACCATCATCCGACCCGGCTGACTGTGAAGACCTCGGACGGCCACACACTGTCGACGAAGGATCTGCGTGCCGGCTACGGCGAAGCCTTCGTCGAGGAACTGCGCGGCTTCTGGGGTGCGATCGTCAATGGCGACGAGGTGGTCAACCGCCCCGAGCACGCCGCCCGCGACCAGGCGCTGCTGGTCGCGCTGACCAGGCAGCACCTGGCCACTTCGCAGGCCGGCTGAGCGCTCGCAGGATGTGTTGAGATTCAGGTCAGGCCGCGCCGAAAACGTTGGATTTCGAGAACCGGAGCGGAGCGTACTTAAGTACGTGAAGCGCGAAAGCCGGCGTTTGCAGGCCGGCCTCACCTGAATATCAGCATATCCTACCGGGTGTTGATGACGCCGTCGGTATTGGCGAGCAGCTTGCGCACCGCGTTGCGGGCCGCCTCCGGCCGCTGCAGGCGGATGGCCTTCTCGATCGCCTCGTGCAGTTGCTGTGCATGCTGCAGATCGTCGAGTTCGCGCGTCGTATAGGTGAACAGATGATCGAAGGCGGATTCGATCAGCACGCCGAGCGGCACCAGCAGATCGTTGCCGGAGGCGCGCAGGATGGCCAGATGGAAACGCGTATCGGCGCGCGTGCGCTCCTGCAGGCTCGGCGCCTCGCCCATCTCGCGGCAGGCCTGGCTGATCTCGGCCATCTGCTCCTCGGTGCGTCGCATGGCTGCGAAGGCAGTCGCTTCCGGCTCGATGATGTGGCGGAATTCCTGCACCGTCTTCAGGAACACCTCACGGTCGGGCGCGGTCGCGTACCAGGCGAGCACATCGCGATCGAGCAGGTTCCAGCGCTCCCTGGGCTCCACCCAACTGCCGATCTTGGGGCGCGACGCCAAAAGGCTTTTGGCCATCAGCATCTTGATCGCTTCGCGCACCGCAGAGCGACTGACGTTGAAGGTTTCGGACCATTTGGCTTCATTGGGCAGGATGGTGCCTGGCGGATAGTCGCCGCGCACGATCCGAAGCCCGATTTCGCTGGCCAGCGAGGCATGCACGCTGGTGCCGGGCATCCGGGTGGCGTCAGCCCGGCGAAGGGTCGCCGGGCGCTCGCCGGATGCCGCCTTTTCAGGCTTCTTTCCCTTATTCGGCTTTCCGTCCCTCATGCGTCCACAAAGTCCGGATTTCGAAAGCTGTCAAGCAAAGGACGGGACGTTGACGGCAAAGCCTGCGGCTGTGCACAGATCAGGTCGCAACCTTGCCCCCGGCCGTCCTATTTGACGTATTTGCGCCAGCTGTGCTCGGGACGGAAGCCGAGCATGTCCCTGGCCTTGCGGTTCGAGAGCAGCGTTTCATATTCGCCGAGATCCGCCTTGACCGGCACGTCGGGGTAAAACCGCTTCAAAAGTTCGGCCGTCGGCAGGTCGGACGAGGTGTCGTCATTGGCGGCGTTGAACACCTGGAAGCCGAGCCCGTCCGTTTCAACGGCGCGCAGCGTGATCTGGCCGAGATCGCGCGCGTCGACATAGCTCCAGGCGATGCGCTTGCGAAAGCCCGGATCGGCAAACCACTTCGGAAACAGCGAATATTCGTGCGGTTCGATGACGTTGCCGATGCGCAAGGCATAGATATCGGTGCCGTTGCGCTGCGCAAAGGCGCGCGCCGTGTGCTCGTTGACGACCTTGGACAGAGCATAGCTGTCCATCGGATCGACGTCGTATTCTTCGTCGAGTGGGAAATATTTGGGATCGCGCGGCTCGTTGGCGAACACCACGCCGTAGGTGGTCTCGCTGGACGCGATCACCACCTTCGGGATGCCGAGCTTCACCGCCGCCTCGATGACGTTGTAGGTGCCCATCGCATTGATGCGGAACGCCTCATTGTCGGTCGTGATCATGATGCGCGGTATGGCGGCGAAATGCACCACGGCATCGACCGGCTGCGGGCGCAGCGACGGATCGAATTCATGCAGGCCCATATAGCTCGACAGCGCGTTGAACACCTGGCCGCTGTCGGTGATGTCGGTGATCAGCGTGCGCACCTTGGGATTGTCGAGCGGCCTGGTGTCGATGTTGAGCACCTGGCAGCCCTGTTCGACCAGATATTGCACGACATGGCGACCGGCCTTGCCGCTGCCGCCGGTGAACATGATCCGCTTCGTCATTTTCGTCTCCAATGCCTAGGATTTCCGTGTATTGTCAGACAATATGGCATTCCGCAACCACCCTCGCCCGCCACACGGCGGCGCCCACTATCAATCATCGCAACAGGACTTCAAGACATGACCACGACCGCCGCGAGCGAAAAGATCGGCTTTATCGGCCTTGGCCTGATGGGGCACGGCATTGCCAAGAACATCGTCGACAAGGGCTATGGCCTGACCTTCCTCGGCCGCAAGAACCGCAAGCCGGCGGAGGACCTGATTGGCCGGGGCGCCAAGGAGGCGGCGACTTCGCGCGACGTGGCGGCGGCGTCCGACATCGTCTTCATCTGCGTCACCGGCTCGCGCGAAGTGGAAGCCATCATCCGCGGCCCCGGCGGCCTCAAGGAGGGCTTGAAGAAGGGTTCGGTCGTCGTCGACTGCTCGACCGCCGATCCGGTCTCGACGGTGGCGCTGGCGGCGGAACTGAAGGAGATCGGCGTCGACTTCGTCGATGCACCGCTCAGCCGCACCCCGAAGGAAGCCTGGGAAGGCACGCTCGACGCCATGGTCGGCGCGCCCGACGCGCTGTTTGCCCGTGTGAAGCCGGTCATCGAAACCTGGGCCGGCCGCATCGTTCATATTGGCGATACAGGTGACGGCCACCGCATGAAGCTGCTCAACAACTTCATCTCGCTGGGCTATGCCGCGATCTATTCCGAGGCGCTGGCGCTGGCCGAAAAGGTCGGCATCTCGCCACCGCGTTTCGACAGCGTCATCCGCAACGGCCGCATGGATTGCGGCTTCTACCAGACCTTCATGCGCTGGACGCTGGAGGGCGACCGCGACGCACATAAATTCACCATCGCCAACGCCTTCAAGGACCTGACCTATCTGGAATCGATGGCGGGCGCGGCCGGCATCGCCAACCCGCTCGGCAACGCCACCAAGAACTCCTTCGCCGGTGCCCATGCCACTGGCCCGGCCGAGCAATTCGTGCCGATGCTGGCGACATATATCGGCAAGGTCAACGGCGTCGACCTGATGCCCAGCAAGGATGGCAAGAAGCAGACGATTTGAGGTGGCGAAAAGCCTGTGTCAGCGCCTCGACCGGCCGATAACATCGTCGGTGTTGGCGAGCAGTTTGTGCACCGCATTGCGCGCGGCCGCAGGACGCTGCAGGCGGATGTTCTTCTCGATCGCCTCATGCAGCGCCTGCGCCCGCCGCTGATCGCTGGTCTCGCGTGTGACGAAGACAAAGAGATGATCGAGCGCCGACTCGATCAGAACGCCAAGCGGCACCAGCAGATCGTTGCCCGAGGCGCGCAGTATGGCGAGGTGAAAACGCGTATCGGCGCGGATACGCTCCTGCAGGTTCAGAGCCTCGCCCATCTCACGACAGGCCTGGCTGATCTCGTCCATCTGCTCGTCGTTGCGCCGCGTAGCGGCAAAGGCCGACGCTTCCGGCTCGATGATGTGACGGAACTCCTGCACCGTGCGCAGGAAGGCTTCCCGGTCCGGCCCGGTCGCGTACCAGGCCAGCACATCGCGGTCGAGCAGGTTCCAGCGTTCCCTGGGCTCGACCCAGCTGCCGATCTTGGGCCGTGAAGCCAGCAGGCTTTTGGCCATCAGCATCTTGATGGCTTCGCGCACCGCCGAACGACTGACATCGAAGATCTCGGCCCATTTGGCCTCGTTGGGCAGAATGGTGCCGGGCGGATAATCGCCGCGCACGATTCTGAGGCCGATCTCGCCGGCCAGCGAGACATGGACGCTCGCTCCCGGAAAATGCGCGGCACCGGCCCTGCGCATGACAGCCGGACCGCGGCTGGCTTGTGCCTTGGCCCGCTCGGTTCGCTTCTTTGATTTCTCGTCCGGCATTCACGTTCCAATGCGTCGGCCGTCTGCGTCCGGACTGGTCCGAACCTGCACGGCGCGCCGATCTCGTTGCCGAAAATCCAAACTACAGACGCGTCAAAGCCGGAGCCTGCTGCCCCAACCGTTGCGTCCGTCCGGGAAGAGACGGGGCGCCCGTCAAAGGGCGCCCCGAAATCGAGAACCTACTTCTGGATGCAGGTGTCGACCGTGTCCTTGGTGCATTCGTCGAGGCCGGTGAACACCGGATCGGCGACGGCCTTGCCTTCGACCAGATCGATCATCACCGACGGTGCCTTGTAGCCCATTTCGAACGGCCGCTGACCGACCAGAGCAGTCACAAGGCCGTCACGGGCGATCGCTACTTCATCGCCGATCGTATCGGCGGCGCCGATGACGAAGTCGTTGCTGGCGATGCGGTCCTTGAGCGGCCCGAACAGGTCGCGATAGGGCTGCGGTGCGCCAAACAGCGGCCAGCCGCCCATGATGCCGAAGGCGTCGAGCTTGGGATTGGCGGCGAGGATGTCGGTCATCGCCTGCACGCCCTTGGCGCCGTCGTCATTGGTGAACACCGGGCAACCGGCGACTTCGGTCCAGCCGCCTTCGCCGGCAAGTGCCGCCAGGCCTTCCTTGCCCGACAGCGCGTCACGCATGCCCTGCGCGCGGCGCAGGATGTTGTCGGCCGCGGGATTGCCTTCGATGGTACAGATCGTGCCGCCGTTCGGCTTGCCCTTCTTGATGTACTCGCCGATCTTGTGACCCATCAAATAGTTGTCGGTGCCGAGATAGGTCTTGCGCAGCGCGGCATCTTCCTTGCTGAGATCGGCGTCGAGCGTCATGATCGGGATCGTCGGATTGGCGGTCTTGATCGTCTGAGCGATCAGCGGCGCGTTGGATGGCGAAATCGCCATTGCCACCGTGTCGGCCTTGCTCAGCATGTCCTGAACGATCTGCGCTTCGCCGGCCTCGTCGGAGGTCGATGCCGGGCCGGTGTAGAAGCATTCATATTCCGAGCTTGCATTTTCCTTGTTCCATTTCTCGCAGCCCTGGTGGATGGCTTCGAAGAATGGATTGTCGAGACCCTTCACCACGATGACGAGCTGTTTCTTGGCCAAAGCCGGCCCGGCGCCCAGCGCCATGGCGGCGACGGCGGCGAGCAAAAGTGTTTTCCTCATGTCAGTCCTCCCTTGAAACAGACGGACACGGCGTGCCCGCCACACAGATCGACCGGATGCTTAATGACCGAGGTTCGTTTCACGAGCACTCGTGTCGCCAAGACAGATCGATAAGCATTTCCAGATGCGGCATTGGCCCGGCTCAACACATGGGTGGCGCCGCAACCTCGACCGATAAACCTCCGCCGATTCCGCCCGGCTAACCGCCAGCGACATCGGCACAATCTCCTCCGACGCTTAGCTAATATCGGCTTGCGGCCAACGTCAATGCTATTTGTCCTACAAAACGGATTTTTGGATAACCAACGCTTCAATTCGTCCGACAATTGATTGACGAGCGCCGGCTTTTGCGTAAAACAACGCTGACGCTGTTTCCGGGAGGAGATGGGGAGAGCGGGGCCAAAGCAGCGCCGGCATTCACGCCGGGAACAGCAGCGGGTCGCAAAACACGGGGAGGCAAAGACTGGTGGCGGTTCTCGAACTCACCAATATCTCGAGGCATTTCGGCGCAATCCAGGCGGTCAACGACGTATCGCTGTCGATCGAGCCCGGACAGGTGGTCGGCCTGATGGGCGACAACGGCGCCGGCAAGTCGACGCTGGTCAAGATGATCGCCGGCAATTTCCGCCCCAGCCATGGCGTCATGCGGATGGACGGCAAGGAGTTGATCCTGCACAAGCCGGCGGAAGCTCGCCAGCACGGCATCGAGATCGTCCACCAGGACCTGGCGCTGTGCAACAATCTGACCGCTGCCGCCAATGTCTATCTCGGCCGTGAATTGCGCCGCGGCCTCGGCCCTTTACGCATCCTCGACTATGCCGCCATGTACAAGCGCGCCGGCCAGCTATTCGCCGAGTTGAAGTCCGAGACCCGTCCGCGCGACCTCGTCAAGCAGATGTCGGGCGGCCAGCGTCAGGCGGTGGCGATCGCGCGCACCATGCTGTCGCAGGCCAAGATCGTGTTGATGGACGAACCGACGGCCGCGATCTCGGTGCGCCAGGTCGCCGAAGTGCTGAACCTGATCCGCCATTTGCGCGACCAGGGCATCGCAGTGGTGCTGATCAGCCACCGCATGCCTGACGTGTTCACCGTCGCCGACCGCGTCATCGTCATGCGGCGCGGCCGCAAGGTCGCCGACAAGACGATTGCGTCAAGTTCGCCCGAGGAAGTCACCGGGCTGATCACCGGCGCCATCGAACAGGTTTGATCTCAGCGAATTTCACCACGCACAGCAGATGAAGGTCGACGATGGCACTGACAATTGACCAGCCGATCGAACAAAAGCAGCAATCCTTGCCGGCAAGACTGTTTGCCAGCCAGACCTTCTGGGTGGTGATCGCGGTCATCCTGGCCTGCCTGTTCCTGTCTTTTGCCACCGACGCCTTCGCAACGTCGAAGAACCTTTACAACATCACCCGCAACATCACCTTCGTCGCCATCATCGCGCTCGGCATGACCTTCGTCATCATCACCGGTGGCATCGACCTGTCGGTCGGTTCGGTGCTCTGCCTGTCGTCAATGGTGCTGGCCGTCACCATGCATGCCGGCTACTCCATCGAGGTCGGCATCCTCGCCTCGATCGCCACCGCGCTCGCCATAGGCGCC
The DNA here is from genome assembly GCF_040320665.1 of Mesorhizobium sp. M0626. NCBI lineage: Bacteria > Pseudomonadati > Pseudomonadota > Alphaproteobacteria > Hyphomicrobiales > Phyllobacteriaceae > Mesorhizobium > Mesorhizobium sp. M0626. Next base: position 35,293 of record NZ_JAMYQD010000028.1, read on the forward strand.
TTCAACGGCATCATGATCGCCTATCTCGGCTTTCCACCCTTCGTGGTGACGCTCGGCATGCTGTCGATTGCGCGCAGCCTCGCCATGGTCGCCTCCAACAACACCGTCGTCTTCCAGTTCGGCCCCGATCACGACAAGCTTCTGGCGCTGGGCGGCGGCGCCTGGGTGTTCGGCATCGCCAATCCGGTGCTCTACATGATCCTTTTGGCGCTGATCACCGGCTTCACGCTGCGCTGGACCAAGTTTGGCCGCCACATCTTCGCCATTGGCGGCAATGAGCACGCCGCGACGCTGACCGGCGTTCCCGTCAAGCAGATCAAGGTCGCCGTCTATATGATCTCGGCGCTGGCGGCGGGCATTGCCGGCATCATCCAGACCGGATGGCTTGGCGCCGTCACCACCAATCTCGGAACCGGCATGGAACTGCAGGTCATCGCCGCCACCGTCATCGGCGGCGCCAATCTCGCCGGCGGCGTCGGCACCGCCTTCGGCGCCATTGTCGGTGCCGCGCTCATCGAAGTGATCCGCAACAGCCTTGGTCTGCTCGGCATCAATGCTTTCTGGCAAGGCGTGTTCATCGGCGGCGCCATCCTGCTCGCGGTGCTGTTCGACCGGATCCGCAACTTCAGGCGCAATGACTGAATGTTTTTGGACTGAATCTTCCGGCTGGAAACCGTTGCCTTGACATCGAAATCCCTGTTCGACCTCAACGGGCGGCTGGCGCTGATCACCGGCTCCGGCCAAGGCATCGGCCTGGCGCTGGCGCGCGGCCTTGCCGAGCATGGCGCAAGTGTCGTGCTCAACGGCCGCGATGCCGGCAAGGTTGCCGGTGCTGTCGCCGGCTTGCGCGACGCCGGCTTCAAAGCGCACCCCTCGACCTTCGACGTGACTGATTTTCGCGCGGTCGATGCCGATGTCGCCCGCATCGAGGCCGAGATCGGCGCCATCGACATCCTGATCAACAATGCCGGCGTGCAGTTTCGCGCCCCGCTCGAGGACTTTCCCGAGGAGCAGTGGGAGCGGCTGTTCAAGACCAATGTCTCCGGCGCCTTCCATGCCGGCAAGGCGGTCGCCCGCAACATGATCGCGCGCGGCAAAGGCAAGATCATAAACATCGGCTCGGTGCAGAGCGAACTCGCCCGGCCCAACATCGCGCCCTATACGGCGACCAAGGGCGCGATCCGCAATTTGACCCGTGGCATGTGCACCGACTGGGCGAAATACGGCTTGCAGATCAATGCCATCGCCCCCGGCTATTTCCGCACCGAGATGAACCAGGCGCTGGTCGACAACCAGGAATTCTCCGCCTGGCTGGAAAAGCGCACGCCGGCTGGCCGCTGGGGGTATGTCGACGAACTGATCGGCGCCGCCGTGTTCCTCGCCTCCGACGCCTCATCCTTCGTCAACGGCCATACGCTTTATGTCGACGGCGGCATGACGGCTTCGGTTTGACGGGAAACCCTATCGCTCAGTCTGAAAATCCACCACTACGGCCGGCAGCACACAGCGGCTTTCGCCCCGCGCCTTGACGCGAGCCCGAACTCAGCCGCACAATCCCGTTGCAGGCGAAGGGAGGCCAGTCGTCTGCGGGAGGTATAACCCATGACGGACGCGATCAGGCTCTATTGGGGCCGGTTCGGACATGTTTCTGTCCTGAATGTCGCCAGCGACTTCGTCACCCATGCGCATGTCGAGGCCCACATCATCATCTGGCTGGAGGGCACGGCCGGCGAGATGACCGTCGGCCGCGAGACGGTGCCGCTGGGTCCCGGCACCGCCGCCGGCATCAATTCCTACCAGCCACACAGCCACATTCTGTCGCACAACGGCAGGCCCGGCCTGTTCCTCGCCTTCTACATCGATCCGGATTGGGCGCGCCGGCGCCGCGACCTGCCTTCGTCGGCGCCGTTGTTTGCACAGGCTGCGATCACGCTCGAACCATGGCTGCACCAGGCCGCCGCCAACCTGCTCGATCATTTGAGCGATAATGAAAGCATCGACGACGTCGCCAATTACGAGATCGAGCGCTTCATCGATAGCGTGCTCGACGCCGCCGACGCCTCGGCGCCGCAGGAGACGCGCATCCGCGTCAACACCATGCAGGATTTCCGCGTCCGCAAGGCGATCCAGCTGATGAAGGCCAATGTCTGCGAGCGCATTTCGTTCGACGACGTCGCCCGCAGCGTCGGCCTGTCGCGGCCGCATTTCTTCGCTTTGTTCAAGGAACAGACCAATCTGACGCCCAACGTCTACTGGAACACGCTGCGCATGGAGGAAGCCGTGCGGCAGTTGCAGTGGTCGCAGGAGCCGCTGATCTCGGTCGCCTGCAATCTCGGCTTCACCACCCAGGGCAATTTCTCGCGCTTCTTCCGCGACCATGTCGGCGTGCCGCCGACGCTTTACCGCGAGGCGGCGCGGGCTATGGCCTGAGCCAAGCCGCTCGTTTTTCAGACTCCTTGATAGGGCCGCAAGACCCATTGATAAGCGCAGCACCGGCCGCCGCCCTACCCTGCTGCGTATCGAATTCGTAGGGGAATGATCATATGGCTGAAGTCACCGTCTCCAGCGTCATCGACGCGCCGGTCGAAAAGGTCTGGGCGCGCATACGCGACTTCAACGGCCTGCCGGGCTGGCATCCGCGCATGGTCAAGAGCCATATCGAAGACGGCAAGAGCGCCGAAACCATCGGCTGCGTGCGTAATTTCGAGCTCGCCAGCGGCGCGCGTATCCGCGAAAAACTGCTCGACTTCTCCGACGCGAATTTCCGCGTCAGCTACTCCATCCTGGAGACGCCGCAGCCGTTGACCAATCACAAAGCGACGCTGCAATTGCGCCGCGTTACCGACGGCGACCGCACCTATGCCGAATGGACAGCAACTTTCGACGCGGCGCCCGAAGAGGCCGACAAGATCGCCGCCGGCATGGCCGCCAATGTCTTCCAGGGTGGCTTCAATGCGTTGAAGAGCCATTTTTCTGGCCAGAGCTGAGTCAGGGGAGACTGCCATGGCGCTTGCCCTCCAGACCTTTTCGGCCGTCAGGGATGCCAACGCGGCGCTGAAGGCGCCCGGCACCCGCTATCTCGGCGGCGGCACGCTGGTCGTGCGCGCCGCCAATGAAGGCGATGTCTCCGTCACCGGCCTCGTCCGCTCGACTGATCCGGCCCTCTCCGGGATCACCGTTGCCGGCGGCAAGGTCCGCATCGGAGCTTCGGTGACAATGGCGGCCATCGCCCGCCATCCCGAGCTTGCGGCGCTGTCCAGGGCTGCGCGCGCCGTCGGCGGCCCGGCGATCCGCAATATGGCGACTGTCGGCGGCAATCTGTTCGCACCCGCGCCCTACGGTGATTTCGCTGTCGCCCTGCTGGCGTTGGATGCGACGGTCGGCACCGATGATGGGGAATTGCCTATCGAGGATTTTCTGGCCAGGCGGGACGACAGCCGCGCCATCGTCACATCAGTCGCCTTCGCGTTGCCGAAGGCCGAGAATTTCCGCTTCCTGAAAGTGTCGCGGGTCAAGCCGAAGGGCGTCTCCGTGCTCAGCATCGCCGCCGTTCTCGAACAGGCCGGCGACGGCACTGTCTCCTCGGCGCGGATCGCGCTCGGCTGCATGGCAGACCGGCCGATGCGCGCCCGTGCTGCGGAAAAGGCACTGATCGGCAGCAGGCTCGAGCAGGACGGCGTCGCAGCGGCGCTGGCTGCAGCCGGTGAAGGCACCTCGCCAATCACCGACCCGATCGCCAGCGCCTGGTATCGCGCCGAGGTTCTGCCGGTCCATCTCGGCCGGCTGCTGCTTACTTAACCACCGCTTGGGGGGCGCGCGTCTGTCCGATCAACCGGGCAGGCGCGCTGGGAGGAAAACATGGCAAAGGTTCCGGTTCAGTTCACGCTCAACGGCTCGGAGAAGGCCGAATTTGTCGACAGCGGCACGACGCTGCTGCACGCGCTGCGCGACAAGATCGGCGACACCTCGCCCAAGGGCGGCTGCCACCAGGGCACCTGCGGCGCCTGTTCGGTCATCATCGACGGCGAACTCCGGCTCTCTTGCCTGACGCTGGCCGAGACCTGCGGCGGCGCCGACATTCGCACCACATCGGGCCTCGCTGAGGCCGGCGTCCTGCATCCGCTGCAGCGTGCCTTCCTCGACGCCTTCGCCACACAATGCGGCTTCTGCACGCCGGGCATGATCATGGCCGCCAAGGTGCTGCTTGACCACACGCCCAATCCGAGCCGCGAGGATGTGGTCGAGGCGCTGTCCGGCAATATCTGCCGCTGCACCGGCTACGAGCCGATCATCCAGGCGGTGCTGACCGCGGCCCGAGCCAATTCGCAGAACGCGGCCTAAGGACCAAAAGAATGGAACTGCGCAAAAACTATTTCGCCGATCAGCGCAAGGACGGCCTGCACGAGATCGGCCATGGGCGGCCTCGGCTGGATTCGCCGGGACATGTGACGGGCAAGACCGCCTATTTCGCCGACCGCAACTTCCCGAATATGCTTCACCTGAAAATGGTGCGCAGTCCGCACCACCATGCCCGCATCCGTTCGATCGACACTTCCGAAGCGGAGAAGCATCCCGGCGTGGTGAAAATCCTCACCGCCAAGGATGTGCCGCACAATGTCTACACCATCCTGATCCTGATCCAGGTCGGACCGGAAGACGAAACGGTGCTGGCCGACGGCAAGGTGCGCTGGAAGGGCGAGGCCGTGGTGGCGGTGCTGGCCGAGACCGAGCGCGCGGCTCAGGAAGCGGCAGCCAAGGTCAAGGTCGATTATGAGGTGCTGCCGGCCGTCTTCGACATGGAAGAAGCGCTGAAGCCCGGCGCGCCTTTGGTCAACGAATATCACGGCCAGAATTATTACCTCTATGACAGCGGCGAATGCCGCAAGGTGCGCTTCGGCGATGTCGAGGCGGGCTTCGCTGGCGCCGACCACATCCTGGAACAGAGCTACCAGTCCTCGCCGATCGAGCATGCGCCGACCGAGACCACGGGCTGCGTCGTGGTGCCCGAAGGCAATGACCGCTTCACCTGCTACACCAACACCCAGGCGATGTTCTTCACCCTCGACAACGCGTCGATCATCCTGCAGATGCCCGGCTCCAAACTGCATTTCGTCGGCGGCACTGTCGGCGGCGGCTTTGGCGGCAAGGTCGACGTCATCGTCGAGCCGATCGCCATTCTTGGCGCCAGGCTGACAGGACGTCCCGTCTCCTTCATCTACAGCCGCGAAGAGGAGATGCAGATCTCCTCACCCCGCGCCGCCGAAAAGATAATCATCAAGGACGGCGTGATGAACGATGGCCGCATCGTTGCGCGCAAGGTGACCGGCTATACCGATGCCGGCGCCTATTCGCGCCACTCGCCTTATGGGGCGCAGAAGGGTGCCGCGCACTATCCCGGCCCCTACACCATCCCCAATGTCTGGATCGACACCTACTGCGTCTACACCAACCGCACACCCTCCTCCGCGATGCGCGGCTTCGGCGTCACCATCGGCGACTTCGCGCTTGAGGTGCAGATGGACAAGCTGGCGCGGCTGATCGGCATGGACCCGCTCGAATTCCGCTTCATCAACGCCTATCGCGATGGCGACATGAAGGCGCATCGCCAGCCGACCGAAGGAGCGGCGCTGATCGAGTGTATGCAGGAGGCGTCGCGCGCCGCCAACTGGCCTGTGGCGGAGAAGTATATGGCGATGTCCTCCTACAAGAAGGGAGCTTGAGATGGCGCTAAGGCGCGGACGCGGCGTCGCCGCGATCAACTATCCGACGGGCATGAACCTTGGCGGCGACCCGACGCAGGCGCTGGTGCATTCGACGCCGACCGGCAATTTCATGGTGACGCTTTCCAGCGTCGATCTCGGTCAGGGCTTGAAGCAGATCATGGCGCAGATCTGCGCCGAGACCATCGGCGTGCCGACGGACCGGGTTACCATCGACACCGCCGACACCGACACCGGTCCGCACTGCATGGGCACCTTCGCCTCGCGCGGCACCCACCGCGCCGGCAACGCCGTCATCCAGGCGGCCAAGGAAGCGCGCCAGGTGATGCTGGAAGTGGCGGCGGAAGAGCTGGAGGTGAACGCCTCCGATCTCGAAACTGATGGCGAGGGCAACATTCTGGTCAAGGGCGCGCCGCAAAAGTCGATCTCGATCTTCGATGTCGCGCTGTCGGCTCATTTCAAGCGTGGCCGCTCGATCTCAGGCCGCGGCATGTTCCTGATCCCGCGCTCCTATCCGGAGAAAGAGACCGGCGCGATGAAGCCGTCGACCTGCTACGCCCATGCCTGCACGGTGGCCGAGGTCGAGGTCGATGACGAGACGGGCGAGGTTACGGTGCTGACCGTCAAGAACGTCTTTGAGATCGGCCGCGCGCTGAACCCGAAAATGGTCGAGCAGCAACTGGTCGGCGGTTCCTGGATGGGCATCAGCCACGCGCTCTACGAAACGACCGAGCCCTATTATCCCAACCGCGACCATGGCGGCACCGACTTCAACCAGTATCTGATGCCGGGACCGGGCGATCTCGCCCAAACCGAGATCATCGTGCTGGAGCGGCCGTCGGCGGATGGTCCTTACGGTGCCAAAGGACCAGGCGAAATGTGCGCGAACCCGCAGATCCCCGCGGTTGCCAATGCCGTCTTCGACGCCGTCGGCGTGCGCATCGACACGCTGCCGATCACACCGGAGCGCATATTGCGCGCGCTGAAGGCGCAAGCGGCGAACTGAGGACGACATGCAGGAGCCGAATGCCGAGACTGTCGCGACCTCGCCGGAGGCGGTGGCATGCCACCTCGCTGGATCGCGCTACCTCGCCGACGACAGCCTGGCCACCGCCATCTTCCTGGCCATACGGCTCGGCAAGCCGCTGCTGCTGGAAGGCGCGCCCGGCGTTGGCAAGACCGAAGCTGCGAAGGCGATCGCGCAACTGCTTGGCCGCGATCTGGTGCGGCTGCAATGCTATGAAGGCATCGACGCAGCACACGCGCTCTACGAATGGAACTACCAGCGCCAGCTGCTCGCCATCCGCCATGCCGGCGAGCATGAGATCGACATCTATGACGACCGCTTTCTGATCGCGCGGCCATTGCTGCAGGTGCTGCGGGCGCCGGAGCAGCGCGTGCTGCTGGTCGACGAGATCGACCGCTCCGACCACGAATTCGAAGCGCTGCTTCTCGAATTCCTCTCCGACTTCCAGATCAGCATCCCTGAGCGCGGCACGATCCGCGCCGAGGCGCAGCCGATCGTCATCCTGACCTCGAACCGAACCCGCGAACTGGCGGAGGCGCTGCGTCGGCGTTGCGTCTATCACTGGATCGGCTATCCCGACGCCGAGCGCGAAGCCGCCATCATCATGCTGCGCGCCGGCGATGTCGCCGAGACCACCGCGCGCGCCGTGGCGAATGCCGTGCAGTCGATCCGCGCGCGGCCACTGGCCAAGCCGCCCGGCATCTCCGAGGCCGTCGAATGGGCCAACGCCGCCACCATACTGGAGAAAGGCGGCAGCCCATGGCCGCAAGCCTTCCGCCGCGCCATCGGCGTGCTGATCAAGGACGAGGAGGATTTGTCCGCGATCGCGCCGGAGCTTGGTGCCATCGTCGAGGAGGCGCTGGGGTGACGTGTGAGGTCAACAGCTCGTTCACAGCGAGGTGGCCTCACCTGGGCACTCTGCAACGCTGGCGGGACAGCGCCCCCCTCTGTCCTGCCGGACATCTCCCCCACAAGGGGGGAGATCAGCCGTCATCCTGGCTTTCGCCAATCTCCAGCGGCGCAGAAAGAACCGAAGCGCCAAAGCTGCTGATCTCCCCCCTTGTGGGGGAGATGTCCGGCAGGACAGAGGGGGGCGCGAAGGAATGATGCGTCAGGGAACCCTTCCTCTCGCCTCCGCGCCCTTCCTCGACTTCGCCCGGCTGCTGCGCCGCCACGCCTTTGCCGTCGCCCCCGAGCAGGTCTGCAGCTTCATGCAGGCCATAACCCTGCTCGGCCCGCGCTCCATGGCCGACATCCGCGAGGCGGCGCTCGCAACGCTTGCCCCCCCGCCCGATCGCCGCGGCGAATTCGAGGCGCATTTTCGCAATCACTTCCATGGCGATGGCCAACCCTCGATCGAAGGCGAGGAAGACGAGGAAACCCGCATCAAAGACGATCACGGCACGCGCCAGGAGGAGAAACAGACGACGCGCCAGGAGAAAGGCGGCGAGCTGTCGTCGGGCCTGGAGCAACTGAGCACGCGCGATTTTCAGCGCGACGATGACAGGCTGACCGCCTTTCGCCGCAAGCTGTCGGCTGCCCTCCCCGCGCGCCGCTCATTCCGCACCGTGCGCACCCATTCGCGCGGCAAGCTCGACCTGCGCCGCTCGCTCAGGGAAATCGTCAGCGCCGATGGCGATATCCCCTCGCCGCAGCTCCGCCGCCGCCAGACGGTGCCGCGCAAACTGCTGATCCTCATCGACGTCTCCGGCTCGATGAAGCTGCACACATCGGATTATCTCAAATTGGCGCACGCCGCCGTACAAGGTGCTGACCGTGCCGAAATCTTCACCTTCGGCACGCAGCTCACCCGAATCACGTCCGCACTGCGTATCCGCGATCGCGACCAGGCTCTCGCCCGAGCGGCGGCACTCGTAGACGACTGGGACGGCGGCACGCGCATGGGACCGACCCTGCTCGCCTTCCTCTCTGTGCCGCGGTTCTCGGCCTTCACGCGCGGTGCCGCTGTGATCATCCTGTCGGACGCGCTGGAGCGCGGCGACCATGCCGATCTCGAGACCGCGATACGCCGCCTGAGCGCCCGCGCCTTTCGCCTGTCGCTGGCCACACCGCTGGCCGGTGACCCGCGTTTCCTTCCCGCCACGGCAGCACTCCGCGCCATCCTGCCTGATCTCGACGATCTCATCGACGGCTCGTCGCCCGGGAGCCTCACCGATTTCATCCTGTCGCTCGCCCGCCCTGCCCCGGCGGCGTCGGCAATCTGGAAAAGGGTATCGTGATGCAGAAAGCCATCGACGCGCATTTCCACATCTGGCGCCAGCAGGATCAGCCCTGGCTGGTCGGCCCGATGGTGCCGCGCATTTTTGGCCCCTACGAGCCGATTCGCCGCGACTATCCGATCGAGGAATTTCTCGCCGATCAGCAAGGCGCAGGTGTCGAGAAGGCCGTCTATGTCCAGACCAACTGGGCCAAGGAGGATTTCGAAAAAGAAGTCGCCTTCCTGCAGAAGACTGCCGACGAGACCGGCTGGCCGCACGCTATCGTCGGCTATACCGATATGACTGTCGACGATGTCCGGCCCCAGATCGATCGATTGAAAAAGTACCCGCTGCTGCGCGGCGTGCGCATGCAGCTGCATTGGCACGAGACGCCGGCCTTCCGCTTCGCTGCCTCGGCCGATCAGGTCATCGACCCCAAGGTGCGGGCCAATGTCGCGCGGCTTAAAGACTATGGCCTGTCCTTCGACCTGCAGCTTTTCCCTGCCCAGATGAAGGACGGGCTGACGCTGGTCGGCGAGAACCCGCAGATCAACTTCATCCTCACCCATGCCGGCATGCTGACCGGCATGGAGCCGGAAACCACCGAGGCCTGGAAAGCCGGCCTGAGTACTCTATCAACAGCGCCGAACTTCTACGCCAAGCTGTCGGGCCTCGGCACCTTCGCCCACCGCAACGATCCGGCGTTGATTGCCTACATCGTCGACAATGCGATCGACATTCTGGGCGCTGACCACCTGATGTTCGGCTCCAACTTCCCGATAGAGAAGCTCTGGACCAGCCACGCCGAACTGATCAAGGCGCATCGTGCAGCCGTGGCGAAGCACGGTCCGGTGGCGGAAGCGGATATCTTTTGGAATACAGCAGAGAAGGTTTACAGACCGGCATAGCGCACGCTTTCCCTTCTCCCACAGGGGAGAAGCGAAAGCCGCCCCTCACTTCACTTCAAACTCAGGATCGACCGGAATCTGCATCGCAGTCACCAGATGGTTGGTCTGCCCGGCCAGCCCGATGATCGACGCCAGCTCGCCATGCTGCGCATCGGTCAAGCCTTTGGCGCGGGCAGCTGCCGTATGCGAATGGACGCAATAGGAACAGCCATTGGCGGTCGACACAGCGATGTAGATCATCTCCTTGGTCAGCGGATCGATGGCGCTTTCCGTAGCCATCACCACTTTCACCTGGTCCCATGTCCGTTTCAGCAAGGCCGGATCGTTGGCCAGCCCGCGCCAGAAATTGTTGACGAAGTCCGACTTGCGCGTCGCGCGGATGTCGTCGAACACAGCCTTCGCAACCGGGATTTTTTCGACCTCGGCATCGCTGAGGAGTTTTGTGGCGGCCATGGCGTTTCCTTTCGTTGAATCGGTGGATCAGGTGGTTGAATCAGGTTTCGAGCAAGGGCGGCTAACCGGCTATTCCGATTCAGTTTTTGATGCTGACAGAACCATGGCGATTGGCCGAAGCATCTCAGCTTCGTCATTCACGGGCGAAGCAGGCGCGAAGCGCCGTCGCGGAGACCCGAGGATGACGAAGGCGCTGAGGCCTTCGCCAATTGGTGACGTATGCGCACCGTCAAACACCGACCGGCAACCTAGTGCACTGCCGCATACATGATCTTCTCCTCCGTCGCCTCCGCCGGCGAGAACTCCTCCACGATGCGCCCCTGTCGGCACACCAGAATCCGATCCGACAGGTTCATGATTTCCGGCAGGTAGGACGAGATCACCACCACCGCCAGCCCCTCATCGGCCAGCCGGTTGATGATCTGGTGGATCTCGGCGATGGCGCCGACATCGACGCCGCGCGTCGGCTCGTCGAAGATGACGATGCGCGGCTGCTGCACCAGCCCCTTGCCGATCACCACCTTCTGCTGGTTGCCACCGGAAAGCTCGACCACGCGGGCGTTGTCGTTTATCGCCTTGATGTTCAGCGTCTTCGTCCATTCTGCGGAAAGCGTGCGCATCTCCTGCTGGTTGATCACCCAGGCCTTTTCGCGGCCCGCCGCCAGGAGCCCGCCGAACAAATTCTCGGCAATGCCCATCGTCTCGAAAATGCCCTCGCTTTTGCGGTCCTCGGAGACGTAGACGATGCCGTCGGCGACCGCTTCGCTCGGCACGAGATAGCGTACCGGCCGGTCGTCCAGCTCGATGGCGCCGCCGCGCAGGAAATCGCGCTTGTAGATGCCCGACACGATCTTGAAGGTCTCGGTGCGGCCCGAGCCGATCAGCCCGAACACGCCGGTGATCTGTCCCTGAAAGATCGAGAAGGAGGTGTTGCGCACGACATTGCTCATCGAAATGTCCTGCACCGACAGCACCTTCTTGCCGGCCTTGCGCAGCTTCGCCTCGTCGCGCTGGCGGTAGATCTGTCCCGACAAAGTGCGCCCTACCATGGCGGCGACGATCTTGTCGCGATCGAAGGCCGATGTGTCGTCGGTTATGACCAACTCGCCATCGCGCAGGATTGTGATGCGGTCGGCGATCATTAGCGCCTCTTCCAATGCATGGCTGATGAAGACGATCGAGACGCCGTTCGCCTTCAGCCGCCGGATCAGTGCGAAAAAGTGCCGCTTCTCCTCCGGCGTCAGCGTCGCCGTCGGCTCGTCGAAGATGATAATCTCGGCATTGTGGTGAACGGCGCGCGCGATCTCGACCATCTGACGCTTGGCCGCGCCGAGCGTTGCCACCATGGCGTTCGGGTCGACCGGGAAGTTCAGCGATTGCAAAAACTGTTGCGCCGAAATGTAGGTGCCGCGCAGCCGGTTGAGAAACTTTTCGGTGCCGAGATAGAGGTTCTGCGCCACTGTCATCGACGGCACCAGGCTGGTCTCCTGGAACACCATGGCGATGCCGGCCTCGAGCGCCGCATGCGGCGAGGCGTAGGCGATCTCGCGGCCTTTGTGGAACATCTTGCCGGAAGTGGCGTCGACGACGCCGGCAATGATCTTGGTCAGTGTCGATTTTCCGGCGCCATTCTCGCCGAGCAGCGCGTGGATTTCGCCCTTGCGCAGTTCGAAGCTGACTTGTCTGACCGCGGGCACGCCGCGATAGTTCTTGGTGACATTTTCCAGGCGCACGATCGGTTCCATCAGAAACCTCCCGCGTCGAGCACGCAATCGCCGCCCCTGGAGGCGATGAATAGAAGTCCGTCCTTCTCCGCCACGCTGCAAATGCCGTGGCGCGTGCCGTCGGCGCGGCTGTGCAGGCTGAATTGCGGCTGCATGGTCCGGTCGAGCTTCACCACCAGCCCGTAGGAGCGGCTCGGCGACCAGGGCTTGTGGATGCCCATGGTGCGGATGCCGCCACATTGCAGCGGTTCGAGGAAGCTGCGGTTGGAGGCCAGCGCCGGCGCGATCCAATAGGCCGGAGGCACTTGGTCGATCATGTCGCGCCGGTAATGCGTTTCCTGCAGCACGAATTCGATCAGCCGGTTGCGCGGCGCGAACAGGGCCAGCCACGCGCCGCCATCGCCGGCCGGCGCAAGGCGCGCGGGATAGCCGGGCAGATGCGTCAGCACGGTCGAGCGGCTACCGGTTGCACCATCGAAGCGAACGAGCTGGTGACGCCAGCTTTCGCTGACCAGCACATCTCGCCCCGTGGGATGGAGCCCATAGGGAAAGGCGATCTCGCCGGCCACTTTGCGGAACCCGCCGCCGGCTGCGTCCCGCCTCCAAAGCGATCCGGACGCGCCCTTCTTCATCAGGTCGGCGGCCCATAGCGACGGCGCATGCTCAGCCGAGCCATTGGCCAGCCACAACGTGTCGTCCTCGGCATAGGCAAGCGCGGTGATGCAGCTGACGCCAGACGGCAGCGAAACCTCCTTGCCGGCGACCAGCAGCTTGCCGCTCTCAAGTCCGACCGTCAGTTCTCCCGACAGTGATAGAGCCAGCGCAGTGATGGGGGAAGGAAAGGTCTCGACAACCTTCGGCTCCACTTCTGCGGCAAGCGAATAGATGGCGTTGCCGCTGGAAGCGAGCAGCCGGCCATCGGCAACCAGCAGATTGTCGGGTTCGATCAGTCCGGCAAAAACCGGCGCATCATCGAGCCGCGTGTTGGGCCGGAAGGCGCCGTCGAGCGGCGGGATGGTGACGGCCTTGCCGCGAAACATGTCCAAGATGGGATCGAGGATCATGGCTGCGTTCCCCAATAAGAAGCGGAGCTGGTCCAGGTCGGGTCCGCGCCCGCAATCTTGTAGCGGCCGATGCGGTTGTTGAGGATGCCGCCGACGAACAGGAAACCCTTGTGCTCGCGCATCGAGGTGACCATCGGATGCGCGCCGCCGGTGAGGTCGCCCATCGCCTCGATAATGCCGCCCTTGTCGTTGAATTTCACCACGCCGCCGGTGTTGATGTTGGGGAACAGCCACTCGTCCTGCGGCAGCCGGCGCGTCATGCGCTTGCGCATATCGGGATGGCGCAGCGACAGGTCGAAGCTCGGCGTGCGCATGCCGAGCCATGCCATCCAGTAATTGCCGTCGGAGGCGCGGTTGATGTTGTCGGGATAGCCCGGCATGTCGCGGATGACGCATTCGGCGGCGCCCGCCTTCGGCCCTTCCAGCCAGTAGCGATGCACGCGGCAGGCCCAGCTCTCAGCGAAGAACAGCGACTTGCCGTCATGCGCCATGCACACACCGTTGGTGTAGCGGTAGCCGTCGAGCAGTGTCTTCGTCGAACCGTCCTTCGGGTCATAGACCAGCAGCCGGCCGGTGGCGCGGTTCTCGATCGAGTCCAGTGCCCAATCGTGGGCGTCATAGCGCTTGGTGGAGTCAGTGAAATAGATGCGCCCGTCCGGCGCGATGTCGCAATCATTGGGGTCGCGCAGCCGCGCATCGTCGACGATCGAGGTCCAGGAGCGCGACGTCTCGGCCGACAGGCGCTTCACTTCCCGATCCGGCGAGACGGAATAGAGCCCCATGGCGCCGACGCAGCTGATCAGATTGCCCGATTTGTCGAAGGCCAGGCCCAGCGGAAAGCCGCCGATGTGGGCAAACACCTCCGATTTCACATAGTCCGGCGCGAAGAAGCGGACGATCTCGCCATGGCGCGTGCCGCAATAGAGGTGATCGTCGCGGTCGAGGATGACGTCTTCCGGCCCTTCCAACTCGCCGAGCCCGATATGGTCGGCCGCCGACAGCCGGTTGTCGAGCGCGTAGGGCGTGCCTGAGCCCGGCACCGCAGACTGTGTCTCGCCCATCTTGAGATAGACCGGCGCGACATAGACTTCGTTGAGCACCTTATGGCGGTTCTTCAGCCAGCGAATGTCGATCGTCACCGCCACCGCCAGCATGATGCCCAGCACCATCTGGTTGGTGCCGGTGCCATAGCCCAGCCGGATCAGCCCGTTGGTCATGGTCAGCACGATGATGGCGCCCATCAGCCCCTTGATGACCGAGCCGCGGCCACCACCCAGGCTGACGCCGCCGACCACCGCCGCCGTCAGCGCCATGATCTCAAGGTTGAGGCCGGTGCCCGGCCCTGCCCCACTCAGGCGGCAAGCGATCAGGAAGCCGCCGATCGAGGCGCAGAAGCCGGAAAAGACATAGGTCATGAACACGGTGCGGCGCACGCGAATGCCGGCATTGTGCGCCGAGCGCCTGGATCCGCCGACCGCCAGCACATGCCAGCCCGGCCGTGAGCGCGTCAGCGCGATATGGGTGACGATGGCAAGAATGATCGCCAGCCACACCGAGACCGAAAGCCCCCAGAAGGTGCTGTCGCCGATGAAGTCGAGCACATCGGATGTCGCCTGGGAAAGCTGCACGTCTGCGGCATAGGTGGTGACGAGAATATCGAACAGCGCCCGGCCAAAAATGAAGGTGACCAGCGTAGTCAGAAAGGCGCGCAGCCTGAGATAGCCGACGAGGTAGCCGTTGACGGCGCCGAAGATGAGGCCGGTGGCGAGCGATGCCGCCACCGCCAGCCAGATAGACTGTTCGAGAATGAAGAAGACATAGACGGCGGAGAAGCAGGACAGCGCGAAGATCGAACCGACGGACAGATCGATGCCGCCGCCCAGCATCACCACCGTCATGCCGGTGACCACCATCGAGAACTCGCCGAGCTGGCGGGTCGATTCCTGTAGCGAGGTCAGCTTGAAGAAGCCGGGAATGATCGAGCCGAACACGCTGAGCGTCGCCACCAGCGCCAGGAACGGAATGGCGTTGTCGGTCCAGCGTTTTGTCAGGATTTCGCCGACCAGATGGTCGGGCACGAGATTGTAGCGCCAGGACTGGAGGCGTTCGCGAAAGGACATCGGCGGCTGCTATTCCATGAGGGAACGAGGTGACCGGATTGTCCAGCCACCTCGTTTATTTCAGTCGAAAAAGCGCGGCTTACTTCGCCGCCGCTTCGGCCTGCAGCGCCTTCAGGTCCCAGCAGCTGTCGGGCTTGAGGTCGGCCTTGGTCGTAGCCTTCTCCAGTGTGTAGATGTAGGTGTGCGACGTGCCGGCCGGCTGGCCGCTCTGCAGCAGGAACTTGATGATAGCGTTCATGTCGCCGGACTGGCGGGCAAGGTCTGTCATGACAACGGCGCCATAGGTGCCGTCCTGCAGCTTGTCGCAATCGGCCGCCTTTTCACCGCCGCCGGTGGTGACCAAAAACACCTTGCCGTCGAGCTTAGCGTCGCGGATGGCGGCGGATGCGCCGGTGGCGTCGCCATCCCAGAAGTCGATGATAGAGCAGATGTCCGGGTTCTGCTGCAGCATTGTCGTCGTCACGTTGCGCGACGTCGTCGGATCCCAGTTGGAGTCGGGCTTGGCCACGACTTTGAAGTCGGGGTGCTTCTCCAGCACCTTCATGATGCCGGCATACTGGTAGAGACTGGACGAGTTGGCCTGATCACCCTGCACAAGGCCGATCTTCTTCGACGAATTCTCGCCGCAGCCCTTGATCGCCGCTTCGGCCTCGAGTTGGCCGAGCCGGTCCCAGTCACTGCCGACAAAGGCGTCGGCCGGGAAGTTGGCGGGATTGTCGACCAGTATGACGTAGGTTCCGGCAGCCTGCGCCTTCTTCATCAGCTTGGAATAGGAGTTGAGATCCGGCGCATGGATGATCAGCACGTCCGGCCTTGTGTCGGACGAGATCGCGTCGGTGATCGCCTGTGCGCCGGCATCGACGACCCAGTTCGGATCGCGTGTTTCGAAGGTGCCGCCCCAGGCCTCGACTTCCGTCTTCAGATAGTGCGACCAGCCCTGCGCAAGGTCGAAGCCCATCGCCAGCGGCACCAGCATGACGCGCTTGCCCTTGAGCGCCTGCGCGTATGCGGCCGGGCCCGGATCGTCGGCGGCGAAGGTCGGCGCGACGAAGGCGGTAGCGGCAAGCGCCGTGGCGGCCGCCATCAGTGTTCTGATCAGTTTCATGTCACATCCTCTGTTTTTCACTTATTGCCGGCCGGTCCGCATGACCCGTCGGGTACCCCTTAGATGTCGCCCTGCTGCGCGGTCTGTTCGTCGCGCGGATTGATGATGCCGTCGACGATGATGGCTCCGAGCAGGATCGCCGCCTTGATCAGGTTTTGATAGAGCAGCGGAATGTCGATGATGGTCATCGCGTTCGACAGGATGCCGATAAGTGCAGCGCCCACCAGCACATTGCGCACTCCGCCCCGCCCGCCGGACAGGCCGATGCCGCCGATCACCGCCACCAGCACGATGTCATAGAGCAGCGTCGAGTTGACGACGCGGGTGTTGATCGAGTGCAGGCTCGACGCCGTCAGCAGGCCGGCGATCAGCGCGACGAAGGCCGAAACCACATAACGCAGCACCAGCATTGGCCGCACCGGAATGCCGATGTTGCGCGCGGCGACCGGATTGTCGCCGGCGAAATAGATGTAGCGGCCCCATTTGGTGTAGCGCAGGAACAGGAAGAACAGGAAGGCGAGCCCGGCGAAGACGAACACTTCGATCGGAATGTCGAGGAAACGCAGGCCGCCGAGCAACTCCACCCAATGGCCCTGAGGCACCGGCACCGCATCCTGTGTGATCAGTTGCGAGCGGACATAGCCGAAGACGAAGGAGCCGGTCGCCAGCGTCACGAAGATCGCCGGCACGTCGGCATAAGCGACGAGAAAACCGTTGAGCAGGCCGATGGCGAGCACGCCTGCCAGCACATAGGCGAAGGCGAGCCCATCAGGCGTTCCGGCGTTGAGCAATTGTAGATACCAGGCGACCGACATCGCCATGATCGCCACCGCCGACAGGTCGATGCCCCTGCCGATTATGACGACCGCCATGCCGAGCGCCAAAATGCCCAGCACCGACACCGAGCGGACGATGGCAACGAGATTGTTGGCAGCGATGAAACCAGGCAGCCCAATGGCAGCGGCGACGAACAGCACCACGGCGATGGCAAAGACAATGCCTTCCTGATTCAGGCTCCTGACATTTGGCCAGCCAATCGTGTTCATGTCTGCATTCGCCCCGATGGCAGCTCTGCCACCCCTTCCGAAGAAAGCTAATCGGCTCGGCGCCGCTTCGTCAAATGAATCCGCGCTCGGAACACCCGTTGGCAGTGATAATCTTCCAGTGGACGCACCGATTGCTAGAACTGGCGCAATCCTAGGAAAAGGCTGCGCTTTTGGCATTTGGTTGCACCATTGCGCGTATGCGCGAAGGTGCCGTTCTGAGGCGAAAGCACAAGGCGGAATTAATTGCCGCCTGAGCGGCGAAAATTGCGAATTCAGGTCCTGGACGTGTGGCCTGAAACTTCGGCGCCTGCACCGGGCGGCAGCACGAGGAACCGCAACGCCGCCGCCAGCCCGATGGCGCCGATGACCAGGAAGGCGATGCGAAAATCGACGAGGTCGAGCGCCGGCCGGTGCCTGACGATCTGCGACAGGTTCAGAATGGCAGCCGCCACCGCTACGCCGAACAGCATCGACATCTGCTGCAGCATGGACGACAAAGTTGCCGCCGAGCTGCGCTGCGCCGCATCGATATCGGCGAAGGCCAGAGTATTCAGCGCTGTGAACTGCATCGAGCGCGTCAGGCCGGCGATCAGCATCAGCGCTACCACCAGCGCCTGCGGCGTCTCCGGCGAGATCGCCGCGCAGGCCATGATCGAGGCCGAGGCGATCAGGCCGTTGACGACCATGACCGTGCGAAAACCAAAGCGCCGCAGCGTCGGCGTCGTCACCGTCTTCATGCCGAGATTGCCGAGGAAGTAGGCCAGGATCATCAAGCCGGCATCGACCGGCGAAAGGCCAAAGCCGACCTGAAACAGCAGCGGCAAAAGGAACGGCGTGGCGTTGATCGCCACGCGAAAAATGGTGCCGGCGGCAAGCGTCGAGATGGCGAAGGTCTGCACCCTGAACGCGCTGAGATCGAGCAGCGGATGCGGCGCGCGCCGGAGATGCCGCACCGCCAGCCAGCCGATGACGATGCCGGCGGCAATCAGCAGCACGGCGGGCAAAGCGCCGTCTTCCGGATGTGCGATGCGCTCAAGGCCGTAGAGCAGCAGCGCGAGCCCCAGCGACGTGAGGAAAAACCCCGGCCAATCCAGCGGCTTGGGATCGGCCGCGCGGTCGCCCGGAATGAAGCGCGCGACCAGCGCCAGCCCGACCAGCCCAAGCGGGATGTTGATGAAGAAATTCCAGTGCCAGGAGAGATAGGTTGTGATGAAGCCGCCAAGCACCGGCCCGACCACGGGCGCAAACAACGCCGGCCAGGTGATCAGCGCCGTGGCGTTGAGCAGCTCCGATTTCGACGCATTGCGCAGCACCAGAATTCGCCCGACCGGCGTCATCAGCGCGCTGCCAAGGCCTTGCACGACGCGAGCGGCAACGAACTGAGGCAGACTTTGCGAGAAGCCGCAGGCCAGCGAGGCCAGCGTGAACAGTACGATCGCCAGCAGGAAGATGTTGCGCGCGCCGAAGCGGTCGGCAAGCCAGCCCGACAGCGGCACGAACACTGCCATGGTCAGCATATAGGCGGTGATGCCGATGCTCATCGCCACCGCCGGCACGCCGAAGGATTGTCCCATCTGCGGCAGCGAGGTCGAGATGATCGTCGAATCCAGCAGCTGCATGAAAAAGGCGATGGCAACGATCAACGCCACGCGCCGCGCATTGCTGGCGGTTACGGCGGAGGCCTCGGTGTCGGGAACGGCAGTCATGGCGAACCGCGTTGAACAGCATATGGCTGGCCCCGTCCAGAGCTTATCCAACAAACTTCCGTGTCGGCTCGCAGCCTGTTATGGATGGGCGGGCGGCCAAGGACATTGCATGAAGCCTATCTATATCGACTACCTCAATGGCCTCGATATCGAAGCCCTGGAGATGACCGACGGCGAAATCATTGCCGCTGTCGAAGCCGGGCTTATCGCGCAAGGCAATGGCCAGACGGTGATCGAGCCGCGCGTCCATCTTGAACCCGACCCTTCCTTCCATGGCCATTTCAACGTTCTGCGCGGCTACGTTGAGCCGCTCGATACGGCGGGCGTGAAAATCGTCGGCGACTATGTCGACAATTATCTGCACGGGCTCCCTTCAGAATTTGGCATTCTAAACCTGTTCGATCCGCGCACCGGCACGCCGCGCGCCATTCTCGACGCCACCGTCATCACCGACATGCGCACCGGCGCCGTCACCGCTATCGGCGCCAAACATCTGGCGCGCAAGAACTCCAAGGTGCTGGCCCATATCGGCGCACGTGGCACCGCCTATTGGAATGTCCGCCTGCTCGACCATCTCTTCGACTTCGACGAGATCCGCGTTCATTCGCGCCGCCCGAAAAGCCGCGACGGCTTCGCTGCCAAACTCTCGGCCGATCTCGGCAAGAAAGTTACCGCGGTTGCCGACTGGGAGAGCTGCGTCAAGGGCGCCGACATCGTCGTCGAGGCCTCGCGGCTGCCGGAGCCGCAGCCGCTGCTCAAGACCGAATGGATCAAGCCCGGTGCGCTGGTCGTGCCCTATGGTACGATGAGCGCGGTGGAGCTGTCATTGACCGACATCATGCAGAAAATGGTCGTCGACGACTGGGGCCAGTGCAAAGGCGGCAAGTTCGGCTCGCTGCGCGCCCATGTCGAGACCGGGCGGCTGGGCGAAGCGACGCTGCACGCCGAGCTCGGCCAGATCGCTGCCGGTCTCAAGCCGGGACGCCAGAGCGACGACGAGACGATCCTGTTCTGGCATCGCGGCCTGTCGCTGTCCGACATTGCGCTGGGCAAGGCGATGCTGGCCAAGGCTGCTGATAAAGGCATCGGCCAGAGGCTGCGCTTCGCATGAGCGCGCTCGTCCTCACCGGCGCCGGCGTCAGCGTCGAGGACGTTGCGCAGGTCGCCCGCGGCGGCCGCAAGGTCGAGGTTGAACCGACAGTCATCGAGAGGCTCGACAAAGCGCGAAAAGTGCTCGATCAGGTCGCCGCGTCCGGTCAGCAAATCTATGGGCTCAACACCGGGCTCGGCGCCAATCTCGGCACATCGGTCGAGGGCGATGCCAGCGCCTTCCAGCGCCAGTTGCTGGAAGGGCGAAGCGGCGCTGTCGGCGAACCGTTGCCCCAAGAGGCGGTGCGGGCGACCATGCTTGCGCGCGCAGCGATGCTGGCAGTCGGCGGCTCCGGCATTTCGCCGGCGGCTTTCACCGCCCTTGTCGATGCGCTCAATGCAGGCGTGCATCCGGTAATGCCGCAGTTGGGCTCGATCGGCGCCGGCGATCTCGTGCTGATGGCGGCGCCCGCCCGTCTGCTGACCGGCGACGGCGAAGCTGACTATCAGGGTCGGCGCATGCCGGCGGCCAAGGCGTTGATGATGGCGCGGTTGGCTCCGATCAGCCTGGCGCCGAAAGACGGCCTGTCGCTGATCAACGCCTCGGCGGTTTCAACCGGCAGCGGTGCGCTGGCGCTGGCCGACGCGCTGGCTGCCTTTGTGCAACAGCAGCAGGCGGGAGCGCTGACCATGGAAGGGTTTGGCGCCAACCGCACGATCCTCGATCCGCGCCTGCATCTGGCGCGGCCGGCAGCCTGCCAGCAACTCGCGGCCAAGGGCCTGCGCGACCTGCTTGCCCGTGACGAGGAGCCGACGCCGACCACCTTGCAGGACCCGCTGTCGATCCGCTGCATGCCGTCGATCCATGGCGCGCTGATCCAGGCGATCGACCAGGCGCGGCTGGCGCTGGAGATCGAACTCAATGCCGCCGCCGACAATCCGCTGGTGCTGGGCGATGACGGGCTGGTTCTGTCGACCGGCAATTTCCACACCGCATCGCTGGCGCTTGCCTTCGAGACGCTCGGCCTGGCGATCGCCCAATGTGCCGCGGCAAGCGTTGCCCGCTTCATCCAGCTCGCCGGCTCCGGCCGCAACGGTCTGCCCAGATATCTGTCGCCGGTTGGCGGCGCCTCGGCCGGTTTCGTGCCGCTGCAAAAGACGGCAACCGCAATCTTGGCCGGCATCCGCCACAAGGCCAATCCGGTGATGCTGGATTTCGTGGCCGTGTCCGAAGGCGTCGAGGACCATGCGACGCAGACCCCTCTGGCGGTGTCGAAATGCGCCGAAATGATCGCGCTATGGCGCCGGCTGATCGCCTTCGAACTGATGGCCGCCGCGCAAGCCGTGGACCTGCGCGACGGTCTCAAGCTGGCGCCCGGCACAGCAGCGGTCCATACCGCGGTGCGCGCGCATGTAGCGATGCTGAGGGAGGACCGGCCGCTGGGAACGGATGCCGAGGTCCTCCATGCCATGCTCGCCGACGGAACATGGCAAGTTGCAGCGATGATCGGCAAGGAGGCCGAGTAGTCAGCCCTTTGCGTCCACCCGTTTCATGAACAGGCTGAGCTCGGCCGGATCCATGCGCACGACATGCCTGTCTTCCGGATAGGCGCCGCTATCGACGTCGGCAACGTACTCGGAAAACGCCGCGACGCGTTCCGCCTGCAGACGATCGTACTCGGCGGCGAAGTTGCGGTAGACCTTGGAATGGCGCGGCATGTGGCCCCGGTTCTGGCCAAGAATATCGTCGGCGAACAGATACTGCGCGTCGCAGCCGGTGCCCGCACCCATCGACAGCATGATCAGCGAGGTCCGTTCCGAGATCGCCTTCGCCACCTCGATCGGCACCACTTCGATCTCGGCGCCAAGCGCTCCAACGGCCTCATACTGCTTGACCGCCTCAAAAATCTGCATGGCGGTGTCGGCGGACTTGCCGACGGCCTTGAAGCCGCCGGTCCAGGTGGCGCGGGACGGAATGAGGCCGACATGGCCGATCACGGGGATCGCGTCGTCGGCGAGCCGCTTCACGGTGGCGAAACCGGCGCTGCAATAAACGGCGTCGGCTCCGGCCTTGTAGAGCCGGAACGCCCAGCGCAGGAAATCGTCCGCCGTGCCTATTTCATAGAAGTTCTCGCCCGGCATGGTGAACAGGCTGGGCGCCGCATCGCGATACTCAGGGTTGAGCACCAGCTCGGGCGGCACCGAGACGATATCGACCCCTGCCCGCTCGGCAGCCTCGGCCTCGTCCATGGTCAGGACGCGCAGCATGGTCAGCTGGCGCTTGCCCTTCATGGCGCGCAGATCGGCGACGGTCGGTCTCTTTCGGCTCATCGGGATGTCCCTGTTGGCTGGTTGCTTTTCCCGGTCACCTTACCGGCCCCGTAAGAGGCCGGATAGAAGGCGGGTGGTTTATTCGCTACTCGGCCGCCGCCGACATATCGAGCTCGTGAAATTCACCGCGATAGGGCCGCGCCGTCGGCGGCAATTCGCGCTTGAGGAAATAATCCTCGTACCGCAGCTGCTTCAAAAGCACCGGCCAGACCTCGCGATAGGCATGCCACATCGACGGGTTCGCCGCCGGCAGGTCGTGCTTGACCAGCTCGTGCAGTCTTGGCAGCGCATGATAGGGCACCATCGGGAACATATGGTGTTCGACGTGATAATTCATGTTCCAGTAGATGAAGCGGCTGACCGGGTTCATGTAGACGGTCGCGTGTTCAGCCGGTGGTCGACGACATTGTCGGCCAGGCCGATATGCTGCAGCAACCCTGTCAGCACCATGTGCCAGCTGCCATAGAGACGCGGCAGGCCGATCAGCACCAGCGGCAGCCATGAACCCAGCGCGATCGCGAGGGCGATCGTCGCAACGTACACGGCGACATGCCAGCGCGCCGCCGTGATGGCCTTGCCCTGTTCGGTCTCAGGAATGTAGCTCTTTTCGTCGTCCGACAGCTTGCCCAACGCCTGGCGCGCCAGGATCGGCAGCGAATAACGGAAATCGAGAATGCCGGTGAAGGCAAGCGCCGCCTTGACCAGATTTGGCGGCCGCATTACCGCGATCTCGGCGTCACGGCCGACGATGATCGTGTCGGTGTGATGCCGCGCATGACTCCAGCGCCATTGCACCGGATTGCGCACCACCATGAAGCTGGCGATTTCGTAGATCGCATGGTTCATCCAGCGTGTGCGGAAGGCGGTGCCATGGCCGCATTCGTGCCAGCGCGAGTCGCTCGACGATCCATAGAGCACGCCATAGACGAGCAGGAACGGCACCACCCACCACGTGCCCCAGAACCACACGATGCCGGCGGCCGAGCCCAGGATGGCTGCGATCCAGATCACCGTATCGCGGATCGCCGGCCCGTTGGAGCGCTGCATCATTTCCTTCATTGCCTTGCGCGGCACGTCGGTGTGATACCACTCGGCCGAGGCCAGCCCGGTCTCGATCGCCCGGCGGGTGCTTTCGCCGACCAGGCCGTAATCGCGCTTTGTCTTGGCCGCAGTCGCCATCACCGTCTCGCCTACCTCAAAGCCCGTTGGCGCGGAACTTCCCGTCGAGAAATGTTTTCGCCCGCGGCACGTCGTCCTCGGTCAGATGCTCGATGATGACGGGGATGTTCGGGTGCTTCTCACTGAGCCGCTGCAGATAGAGATCGTAATTCAGCGATCCCAGCCCGGGCGCCGGCAGCTCGATCTCGCCGACGCCGCGGAAGGTCAGCCCCTCATGCGCATCCGCACCGCCGATATCGGCATGCTTTTCCGTCTTGTCGCTGCCGGAGCGTTTCACATCCTTGGCATGCGCGATCCGGATCTTGTCGGCCAGCGTGTCGAACACCTGGTTCAGCACCTGGTCCATGCGGTCGATATTGTGTGCCTCGAAATAATTGGTCGGATCCATCAGCAGGCCCAGGCCCGGATGGTCGACCTGCGCGAACATTTTGACCGTCTCCTCGACCGAACCGACGACATTGTTGACATAGGTTTCGAGCAGGAACACCGCCCCATGGTCGTAAGCCGTCTGGGCAAGGTCCGAGATCACCTTGCGGCATTCCTCGAAGCCTTCCTCGGTCTTGTTTTTGGGATGATGCACCCAGTCGGATTCGGTGTTGTAGGTGCCGGTCTCCGAGATCACGTAGGGCGAGCCGAAGTCGCGCGCATTGCGGATGATTTCCTTGAGATAGCCGACGCGCTTCTCGCGCTCGGATTTGTCGGGATGGATGATGTTGGTGTAGCCCGAGATGCAGCAGACCGGCAGATTGTGGTCGCGAAACGTGTCGCGCACTGTCCTCGCCTTGTCCCCGGTGATCTGCCCGGCCGTGAGATCGACATCCCTGAAATGCATGTCGAGCTGCACTGTGTTGAAGCCGAGTGCACGGATGCGGCGGGCGGCCTCCGCGAGCTCATAGGGGAAATAGCCGGTGAAGATACCTGCCTGCATCATGATGTGAACTCCTCCCGGTAAGCGATTCAGCCGCCACACTATTCGGCGGCATGTTCAGTCGATCGATATCTCGGACAGTTTGACGGTGCGGCCTTGCGCCATCGAGCGGTAGCCCGCCTCGACCAGTGCCATTGTCTTGACGTTGTCGGCGACGGAGAGCGCCGGCGGCGCGCCTGTCTTCACCGCATGCTGCAATTGCTCCATCACGCCGATGAAGGCATGCGGGAACCACATCGTGTCCCAGCTCGGGCTGACCCATTCGCCGCCGGTCGTCTTGGTCGACGCATAAGTCAGCGTCGAGGCCACACCTTTCGGCCAGCCGATCGTGCCTTTGGCGACACCCTTGGTGCCGTCGACGCGCCAGTTGATGTGCTGGTCGTCCAGATAGCCCTCCTGGCGCGGTCCGGACCAGACATCCTCCAGCGACACGGCGAGCACGCCGGAGGGAAAGCGCAGCGTCGAGACGGTGATGCCGTCGCTATGCTCGAATGTCGTGCGCGGGTCCTTGCGTGTCAGCGTGGTGATTTCCGAGGGATCGCCGAACAGGAAGCGCAGCACGTCGAGATGATGCACGCTCATATTGGCCAGGGTCAGCCGGTCGTAGTCCTGAAGGAAAGTCTGCCAGTGCGGGATCGCATGCATGTCGATCTGCGCAAAGACGATGTCGCCCAGTGCGCCGCTGTCGATGATCTGCTTCAGGACGCGCATCGACTGGTCGTAGCGCATGTTCTGGTTGACCGAGAGGATCTTGCCGGACTTTGCGGCTTCGTCGCGCAGTTTCACGGCTTCATCGACCGACAGCGCCAGCGGCTTCTGCGCCAGGATCGCCTTGATGTGAGGCTGCTTCAGCGCATGGCGGATCAATGCCGGCTGCTGGTCGGGTGGAAAGGCAAGGTCGACGATCTCGATCTCGGGATTCTCGATCAGTTGTTCCGGCGTGTCGTGGATGGTCGGAATGCTCCAGCGTGCAGCTACCTTCTCGGCGCTGGCCTTGGTGCGCGAAGCGATGGAGACGACTGGGAAACCGGCCTGCGCATAGGCGGCAAGATGGCATTCGGCCATGATCATGCCGGCGCCGATGCAACCGATCCGGTATCCGCTGGTGCGAACCCTCACATCCGGCTCGAAACCCTGGCCTGCCATCCATTCCTCCCTGGAGGACGGATATAACGCCATGGCCCGTCGATCAGCCAAGGTCCGCTCCATCAATTCCCATCAGAACGATGCCGGGGTGACGGTGCGAACTAGTTAGCGGCAATCAGCACGGTGCTTTCCGGCGACCAGCTGAGCATTACATTCTGGCCCTCGGCCAGCCGGTCACTGCCGGTATTCTGGACGATGACTTTCAACGTCTGGCCGGCGCGCTCGACGAAATAGGTGCTGTTGTTGCCGGCGAAGATGCGCTTGGAGACTTGCCCCTTCAGCGTGTTGGCATTGCCGCTCGAT
The DNA here is from genome assembly GCF_040320665.1 of Mesorhizobium sp. M0626. Classification (NCBI taxonomy): domain Bacteria; kingdom Pseudomonadati; phylum Pseudomonadota; class Alphaproteobacteria; order Hyphomicrobiales; family Phyllobacteriaceae; genus Mesorhizobium; species Mesorhizobium sp. M0626. The sequence goes on from NZ_JAMYQD010000028.1 coordinate 61,361, forward strand.
GCCCCGGCATCGGTGGCGATACGAATGCGTTCGGGTCGCACGGCGCAGCTGGCCTTTGTGCCGGCGGCAAGCCGACCACCCACCCCGGCGGCAATCGCCGTGCCATCAGGCAGCCGGATGCCGTTGCCGGTCGCATCGCCGCGAAGGATATTGGCGTCACCGAGGAAGGTGGCGGCGAATTCGCTCTTCGGCCGGTCGTAGATTTCCTCCGGCGGCCCTTCCTGCACGAGCTTGCCGTCCCGCAATATGCCGATGCGGTCGCTCATCGTCAGCGCCTCTTCCTGGTCGTGGGTGACGAAGATGGTGGTGATGCCGATCTCGCGCTGGATGCGCTTCAGCTCGATCTGCATGTCGACGCGCAGCGCCTTGTCGAGCGCGCCGAGCGGCTCGTCGAGCAACAGCACGCGCGGCTTGGTGACGATGGCGCGCGCCAGCGCCACACGCTGGCGTTGGCCGCCGGAGAGCTGGTGCGGCCGGCGCTCGCCGAGCTTGCCGAGCTGAACCAGATCGAGCGCGCGCTGCACTTCGGTGGCGATCGTCGCTTTCGTTTCGCCGCGCACCGACAGGCCGAAGGCGACATTATCGGCGACGCTCATATTGGGAAACAGCGCATAGTTCTGGAACACCATGCCGATGCGTCGCTTTTCGACCGGCACGCGTTCCACACTCTCACCGCCAATGGTGATGCGGCCAGTATCGGGAAAGTCGAAGCCGGCGATCTGGCGCAGCAGCGTGGTCTTGCCGCTGCCCGAGGGGCCAAGCAGCCCATAGAAACCGCCATCGGCGAAATCGATGGAGACGTCGTCCAGCGCCTTGTGCGCGCCAAAACTGCGGGAGACGTTCGATACCTGCACGCCGGCCATTATTTCTCTCCGCCGAATTTGAAGAAGCGCGCCGTGAGCAGCATCAGCGCCATCGACACGACGATGATGATGGTCGAGACCGCGTTGATCTCGGGCGTGAAACCCTTGCGGATCGCGGCGTAGATTTCGACCGGCAGCGTCGTCTGGCCCGGCGTCGCCAGGAAGTAGGAGACGACGAACTGGTCGAACGACACGGCAAATGCGAACAAGCCGCCGGCAATGACGCCGGGCATGATCCACGGCAGCGTCACACGCCTCGTCACTTGCCACTGGTTGGCGCCGAGCGAGCGCGCCGCCTCTTCCAGCTCCGGTGCAAAAGTCTGCAGCCGGGCCGAGACGACGACGATGACATAGGGCAGCGCTAGCGCCACATGGCCGAGCAGGATGGCGAACAGGCCGCGGCCAATGCCGACGCCGAAGAAGAAGATCAGCATCGCCGTGCCGGTGATCAGCCACGGAATGGCGATTGGCGGAAACAGCAGCGCCTGCAGCACTTTCTTGCCGCGGAAATCATAGCGGAACAGCGCCAGCGAAGCGGCCGAGCCAAGCACCACTGAGATGAGCGTGGTGATGACCGCGATCTTGAGGCTGTTCCAGGTGGCCGCGATCAGCTGGTCGTTCTGCCAGAGCGAGGCATACCATTCCGTCGTCCATTCGAACGGCAATTGGTAGAAGGGCGAGACGTTGAACGACATCAGCGCCATGATGATGATCGGCAGATAGAGGAAGGCGAGCAGCAGGAAGATGTAAAACCGGCCCAGCCCTTGGAGGATGCGGGTGGTCTTCATCACGCGGCCCTCTTCAGCACCGGCGAGGCAACTGCGAGGATGACCAGCACGACGGCGAGCAGGATGAACGACAATGCCGCGCCAAGCGGCCAGTTGAACACGGCGACGAACTGGTCTTCGATCACCGTGCCGTAGAAGGTGCCGGTGCGACCGCCGAGAATGCGCGGCTCCATGAACGAGCCGACGACCGGCACGAAGATCAGTGCCGCACCTGCCACCAGGCCGGGCATAGACAGCGGGATGATCACCCGCTTCAGCACCTGCAGCCGCGAGGCGCCGAGCGAGCGCCCGGCCTCGATCAGCGAGTCGTCGATTGCCTGCAGCGTGAGATAGCAGGTCAGCACCATATAGGGCACGTAGGAGTGCACCAGGCCGATGATGATTGCGGGATAGGAATACATCAGGTCGATGTTGATCTTGAACGGCAGCACGGCGTTGAGCGCCGTGTCGAGGATGCCGCCCTCGCGCAGCACCATCGCCCAGGAGAAGATGCGCACCAGCCCGTTCGACCAGAACGGCAGGATGACCAGCAGGAAGATCGCCTCGCGGCTGCGCCCCTTCAGCACCTTGGCCAGCACATAGGCGGCGGGGTAGCCGATGACGACGCACCACAAAGTCACTTCGAGGCCGAGCCGCAGCGAAGCGAGCAGCAGCGTCAGGTACAGGCTCTGCGAGAAGAAGGCGGCGTAATTGCCAAGGGTGAACGCCCACGGCTTTCCCGACAGCGGCAGGTCGGTCATGAAGGAGAAGAATACCATGGCCGAGAGCGGCAGGAAGATCGCCACCGTCAGCCAGAGATAGGCCGGCGCCAGCAGCGGCAGGGCCGATCTCAGCCCGCCGCGCGACGCGACCGCACCCTGTACTGCCATGATACCCTCCTCCCCAGGATTGAAGGGCCAGCCGGCGCCAACCGCCGGCTGGTCCGGACGTGAGCGTTACTTCACGTCGACTTTGAGCTGCTGCCACAGCGCCAGATAGGCCTCGCGCTGCGCGTCGGTGATCGGCGCCTGGAACTGGATGCGCTTGGCCACCTCGGGATCGCCCATCACCTTGCGGTTGAAGGAGTCTTCAGGCAGCGCTTCCACCGCCTTGGTGTTGGCCGACACCGGAGCGCCGACCTTGGTGACCCATTCGACATAGAATTTCGGATCGATCATCCAGTTGATGAAGGCCTGCGCACCTTCGACATTCTTCGAGCCCACGGGAATAGAGAACGCGTCGAGCCAGGCGACGGCGCCTTCCTGCGGAACGACCAGCGAGACCGGCAGCTTGAAGTGGGTCTTGGCGCGATCGGCCGAGCCGCTCCAATAGGTGCCGATGTCGATCTGGTTGGAGGCGACCATCTGGTTCCAGTCGTTCTCCGAACTCCAGAACGTCTTGATCTGCGGCATCAGCGAGGTCAGCTTCGCCTTGACCGCTTCCATATCCTTGATGTCGTTGATATTCTGACCGGTGGCAATGGCGCCGAACTGCACCGCTTCGACAGCGTCGTCGCGAATGACGACCCGGCCCTTATGCGCTGGGTCCCACATTTCGGCGATCGAGGTCGGTGGCTTGTCGAAGGACTTTTCGTTGATTGCCAGCGCCGTCAGGCCCCACACCCACGGCACGCCATAGACCTTGCCGTCATGGTCGAGCATCGGCGATTGCGCCTTGTCCTTGCTGATGTCGGCATAGTTCGGCAGCTTCGAGACATCGATCGGCTGGATCAGCTTTTCGGCCATCGCCTGATCGTTGAAGGCGGCGTTTATCATGACCACGTCATAGAGGCCCGGATTGGTCCGGATCTTGGTCAGCATTTCCTGTTCGGAATTGAAAAAGTCGTTGACGACCTTGTTGCCGGTCGCCTTTTCGAAGGCTTCGATCGCCCACGGCTCGTCGGCGCCGTAGCCCTTCCAGTTGAGCACATGCACTTCGGCGGCACTGGCCGCCAGCGTGAGCGCGGAGGTGATGACGGCGGTCGCCGTCAGCAGGGCAGTCAGTCTTGGCATGCGCATGTTCGTTCCTCTCATTGTTTGCCCGCTTGGCGGGTCAGGCTGTCTGATGGGCCTTCTTGTTCTGGCCTGGCGCGCCCGTGGCGGCCTGGCTCAGGAAAGTCTGGATCTCGCTGTCGGTCGGCGCCGATGAGCCCCCATGGCGGGTGACGGAAAGTGCTGCCGCCGCATTGGCATAGCGCGCCGCCTCGAAGGGATGCACGCCGCGCGAGAGTGCACTGACGAAACCGCCGATATGGGTGTCGCCGGCGCCATTGGTGTCGATGGCATCGACCTTGAAGCCGGCAATGGTCTGCGTCTCGCCATTGACCAACCTCACGAAACAGCCCTTGGCGCCGGCGCGGATAACGACGCCTTCGGCCTTTGGGCAGTGGTCGGCGAGCAGCCGGGCGGCGAGTGCCTCGACATCGCCTTGCCCAGCGATCTCGACCGCTTCCGTCATGTTGCAGCTCAGCCATGTCGTACGGGCAAGCACCCGCGACAGGATGGGACGTGGGATATCCGCGATGACCGGCGTTGGATCGAAAACGAAGGGAATGTTTTCTGGCAGCGCCTCGATCCAGTCGGTCAGCGCGTCGCGGCTGCCGGGATAGCTCAGCGTATACCCTGACGTGAATACCCAATCATCAGGCGCGACCACCACGGGCCTCATCATCTCGAGGCTGAGAATGCTCTCCGCACCGGGCCACGACACGAAGGTGCGCTCGGCATCCCCGGAGATCATGGCGACGCAATTGCCGCTGTCCATGACCGGCGATGGCGGCGTCAGCGTTGTGATGCCTTCGGCCGCAAATGCGGCGCGCAAGAAATCGCCATTCGGTCCGCTGCCGAGCTGGCCGCCGAAGACAACCGTCATGCCGGTGCGGCTGGCCGCGACCATCATGTTGAAGCCGCCGCCGGCGACCTGCGCAAAGCTCGACGCGGTCTTCTCGCAGCCCGGCGCCGGCAAGGCGTCGATGCGGTAGACATAGTCGACGACGGCGCTGCCGATATGGACCAGACGCCCACTCATGCCGCGGCATCCTTGCTGGCCTTTGCCGTGCGCGCCGCGACGAGGTCTTCGGCAAGCGAGCGCACCTCCCCCATATCTATGCCGACGAGCCCGGCAATGTGTTGTTGCGGCAGTTGCGAAAAGCCGACGCAGGCGCCGGCCATGCTTGAGGCAATCGCGCCGATCGTGTCGGTGTCGCCGCCGAGATTGGCGCTGATGATTGCCGCTTGCCAGGGATCGCCCTGCGCGACTTCAAGCACGGCGAAAGCTGCCGGCACGGACTCCTGGCTGGCCACACCGGTGCCGACGAGATCGGTGATGAGCCCGATCGCATCCCGCGTGGTCTTGCCGCGCACGAGCTCCTGCGCCCAGGCGATACGCGCGGCGATATCGCCACCAGTCACCCAATGTCCGAGCCTGGCGCCTCGCCGCGCGGCTGCTACCGCGCTGTCGGAAGCGGCACGCCAGTCGCCGCCGGCGACGCCACGGCTGACGGCGGCGGCGACGGCGGCAGCCGTGGCAATGGCGATCGAGGTGTTGTGCGTCGCGCGGCAGGTCTCCGCCACCTTGGCGATAAAAGCGTCGAGCGGTTCCAGCGGCATCATGATGCCGACCGGCGCGATGCGCATGGCCGCGCCATTGGTGTCGCCCCGGCTTCCCGCCTCTTCCGCCGGCACGCCGTCATTGATGGCGTCGATGGCGCGCTTGGTCGATGGTCCCAGCAGGTCATAGCTGCCGCGCGCCTTGACCTCGCGCTCCCAGTCGAGCAGTGCGTTCACCCAGCGCGCATGATCGAAGCCATCGCCGGACTGGACCAGGATGCGACCAAGCAGCAGCGCCTGTTCGGTATCGTCGGTGATGGTGCCGGCAACGAGCCCCTTCGACACCGGATGATCGGCAAACGGCGCCACGAAATCCTCGACATGGCCGTATAGCTCGGCGATCCGCGCCGGCGACAGAAGCTGCGTCGGCATGCCCAGCGCATCACCGAGCGCCCCACCGACAAGCGCGCCCATGGCGCGATCGAGCGTGTCGTTGGTTCTGTCCGGCATCGCTCAAAACCTCATATGCAGCGCGAAATGCGCCGGGTTGAGCAGGCTGGTTACATATTCGATCGGCCGGTCGTCGGCCGCACGCGTCAGCCGGCGTCCGCGCAGGAACGGCGTGCCTTGCGGGCAGCCGAGAATGGCGGCGTCTTCGGCATTCAGCATCTCGATGCCGACCCATTCCTCGCCATGGTCTGGGATGAGGCCGGCGCCGCGCAGCGTCTGGTGCAGCGAGCCTTCGCGCAGACCGCGCAGCGGCACGTCCTCCAGTTCGGACGACAGCGGCAGGCGGCTGCGTTCGATGGAGATCGCATGGCCGTCGCTAGCATTGGTGCGCACCCGGTCGACGGCGATGAAGAACGGGCTTTCGATGCCAAGCAGCGCGGCAAGATCGGCATCCTCGATCACTTCAAGCCGCAGCGTCCGCGTCTCGGCATTGGCGCCGGCATTGGCCAGCGCCCGCGACCAGCCAATGCTGTCATCGACCGGCTTGCCGTCGAAAGTGACGAAGGAGCCGATGCCGACCTTGGTCGTGATCAGCCCACGGCTGGACAACTCCTCGAGGCCCTTGCGGACCGTGTTGCGGCTGACGGAAAAGCGCTGGACGAGTTCGTTCTCACTTTGCAAGCGGTCGCCGAAGCCAAGCACGCCGGAGCGGATCTCATGTTCGAGAACGGTGGCGATCTGCTCGGGCTTGCCCGTGCCGGGAGAAAGTTGAACCGCGCGCCGCTTCATTTGGGTACCTGTTCAGTAAACCTGTATAGTCCTGTTCGATATTGGAGTTGAAGGGCTACGTCAACGACATATTTGGATTCACGCATATGCGTTGTGCTCAGGAGGTGCCCCGGGCATCGTTTGTTCGCATGGCGACGCTAACCGCGCAGGGCGTCCCGTCTCCGAGACAGAGCGGGGGCAGCGCTTCAATCAGGCGATTAGCCTTGCGCTCACACGAAGAAAAATTCCTCAATCCGTTGCTTGGCCGTCCGCAGCGCTGGCAGGATATCCCGCTCCATCGCCTCGACGGAGAACCGCGCCGACTGGGTCGAGACGTTGATCGCCGCCACGGTCTTGCCCGCGCGGTCACAGATCGGCACGGCGATCGAGCGCAGGCCGAGCTCCAGCTCTTCATCGACGACGGCAAAGCCATCCGCCCTCGCCGCGTCGATGGCCTTGGCCAGCGCGGCGCGGCTGGTGATCGTCTTCGGCGTCCGCCGTTCGATCTTGGCTTCTGCAAGGAAGGCCTTCAACTCATCCGCGCCCAGCCCCGCAAGCAGGACGCGCCCCATCGAGGTGCAATGCGCCGGCAGCCTGGTGCCGACATCGAGCGAAACGCTGAGGATGCGGCGGCCAGGAATGCGCGCGACATAGACGACTTCCTCGCCCGACAGCACCGCCGCGTTACAGGCCTCGTCGAATTGGCCCGCGACGTCGCGCATGATGGATGCCGCGAATGTCCACAGCGAGGCGCCGCCGAGCCAAGAGCGCACGATGGCGAGCAGGCGCGGCGACAGCGAAAACTGCCGGCCGGATTGCGTGGCATAGCCGGTGGCGGTCAGCGTCAGCAGGAAGCGACGCGCGCCGGCGCGGGTCAGCCCCGCCTCCTCCGCCATTTCGGTCAGCGTCATCCCGGCCGGATGCCGGGCCAGTATCTCCATGACTGCAAGGCCGCGCTCCAGCGAGCCGACATGGTCGCGCGTCTTTGCCTTGTCCTCCATGCGGCCTCCGCAAGACAATGCGCCGCCTTGACTCGTCTCGGCGGCGCGATGTAAAAAATATCTCATACAAAACAAATGTTCGCAATACGAACTTTTTGAACTTCGGAGTTCTTGGCGATGGTCAATTTCCTGCCGCTCAAACAGGCCGTGGCTGAGAACCTGCATAATGGCGATACGGTCGCCTTCGAAGGCTTCACGCATCTGATCCCGACGGCGGCGGCGCATGAGGCCATCCGCCAGGGCTTTCGCGACCTGACGCTCATCCGCATGACCCCCGACCTGATCTACGACCAGATGATCGGCATGGGCATGGCCAAGAAGATCATCTTCTCCTATGTCGGCAATCCCGGCGTCGGCCTGCTGCGCCGCGCCCGCGACGCCATCGAGAACGGCTTCCCCCGGTCGATCGAGATCGAGGAGCACAGCCATGCCGGCATGGCCAACGCCTACGAGGCGGGAGCTGCCGGCCTGCCTTGCGCGGTGTTCCGCGGCTATCGCGGCGCCGGGCTGGCGGCAGTCAATCCCAACATCCGCTCGGTCACCTGCCCGTTCACCGGCGAGGTGCTTGCCGCCGTTCCTTCCATCCGACCGGACGTGACCTTCATCCACGCTCAGAAGGCCGACAAAAAAGGCAATGTGCTGGTCGAAGGCATTATCGGCATCCAGAAGGAAGCGGTGCTCGCGGCCAAGCGCGCCGTGGTGACGGTAGAGGAAGTCGTCGACAATTTCGACGACCTGCATCCCAACCTCACCGTGCTGCCGCGCTGGACCATCGCTGCGATCTCGGTGGTATCAGGCGGTTCGCATCCCTCCTACACGCACGGCTACTATGCCAGGGACAACGCCGCCTATCTCGAATGGGACGACATCGCCGCCGACCGTGAAAAATTCCAGGCCTGGATGCAGGCCAATGTCCTCGAGCGCACGGCGGACGATTTCGCCGGCCGCGTAAAGCATCTGAGGAGCGCGGCATGAGCGGCTTTACTCCCAATGAGATGATGACGATTGCCGCCAGCCGAGCCCTGAACAACGACGATGTCTGCTTCGTCGGCATTGGCGCGCCGTCGGCCGCCTGCAACGTCGCGCGACTGACGCATGCGCCCGACATCACGCTGATCTATGAAAGCGGCACCATCGGCACCGCGCCCGATGTTTTGCCGCTGTCGATCGGTGACGGCGAACTTTGCGACACCGCCGTCACGACCGTCTCGGTGCCGGAGATGTTTCGTTACTGGCTGCAGGGCGGCCGCATTTCGATCGGTTTCCTCGGTGCCGCCCAGCTCGACAAGTTCGGCAACATCAACACCACCATCATCGGCGACTATGCGCATCCCAAGACCCGCCTGCCCGGCGGCGGCGGCGCGCCGGAGATCGCCACCTCGTCGAAGGAGATCTACATCACCATGGCGCAGTCCAAGCGCGGCATGGTCGAGAAGATCGACTTCTTCACCTCCTTCGGCCATGGCGATGGCGGCGACCATCGCCAGCGCCTCGGCATCGAGACATCAGGGCCGACGCTGCTGATCACCGACCTTGCCATCTGGAAGCCAGATCCGGTGAGCAAGGAATTCACCGTGGTGTCGTTGCATCCCGGCGCAACGCGGCTTGAGGTGCAGGACAGCTGTGGCTGGATCGTAAAGTTCGCCGAGGCGCTTGACGAAACGCCGGCGCCGACGGAACTCGAGCTGACGACATTGCGCGACCTGCAGGCCCGCACCAAGGCGGCGCATGAGGGAAGCGGAAAAGAAAAGGCCGCATGACATGACCGAGGCATTCATCTGCGATTACATCCGCACCCCGATCGGCCGTTTCGGCGGCTCGCTGTCGTCGGTGCGGGCCGACGATCTTGGCGCCATCCCGCTGAAGGCGCTGGTCGAGCGCAATGCCGGCATCGACTGGCAGGCTGTCGACGACGTCGTCTATGGCTGCGCCAATCAGGCCGGCGAGGACAACCGCAATGTAGCCCGCATGTCGCTGCTCTTGGCCGGGTTGCCCAAGGAAGTTTCGGGCGCGACCGTCAATCGCCTGTGCGGCTCCGGCATGGACGCGCTCACCATTGCCGCCCGCGCCATCAAGGCGGGCGAAGCCGAGTTGATGATCGCCGGCGGCGTCGAATCGATGAGCCGCGCGCCCTTCGTCATACCCAAGGCCGAGACCGCCTTTTCACGCCATGCCGAGATCCATGACACCACCATCGGCTGGCGCTTCATCAACCCGCTGATGAAGAAACAATATGGCGTCGATTCCATGCCGGAGACCGGCGAGAACGTCGCCGAGGACTTCCAGGTGTCGCGCGCCGACCAGGATGCGTTTGCCGTGCGCAGCCAGGACAAGGCCGTCGTAGCACAGGCCAATGGCCGGCTGGCGAAGGAGATCACCCCGGTGACGATCCCGCAGAAAAAGGGCGATGCGATTATCGTATCGAAGGATGAGCATCCGCGCGCCGGTACCACGGTCGAGTCGCTGGCCAAATTGCCGACGCCGTTCCGCCAGGGCGGCACCGTCACCGCCGGCAACGCGTCCGGCGTCAATGACGGCGCGGCGGCGCTGATCATCGCCTCCGAAGCGGCTGTGAAAAAATACGGCCTGACGCCAATCGCCCGCGTTCTCGGCGGCGCTGCTGCCGGCGTGGCGCCGCGCATCATGGGCATCGGCCCTGCCCCGGCGACACAAAAGCTCTGCGCCCGCCTCGGCCTGACGCCGCAGCAATTCGATGTCATCGAGCTCAACGAAGCCTTCGCCTCCCAAGGCATCGCCGTGGGGCGGGCCCACGGGCGGCCCGCGGGAGGGGGGGCCGGGCCCCCCCCAGGCGGGGGCCCCGCCGCTGGGCCGCGCCGGGGGCGGGTGGGGGGGCGGCG
>NZ_JAMYQD010000029.1:0-67457 GCF_040320665.1 Mesorhizobium sp. M0626
CGGCCCAGCCGTCATCAACAAGCGATTCGTGTGTCATCGCAGTGTAGAATCACACCCGATTCCGCAGGGCAATACCTATCTTAGCGCCTATGCCCTGGTGGGGAGGTCGGACCGCAGGTCCGGGTGGGGGGCCTCGCGCCGACCCCCACCCCGCTGCTTCGCAGCGACCCTCCCCACAAGGGGGAGGGTAAGTGTGTCTAGCCCGCAGCCCGTGCCGGCTCATCCTGCTGGAACGCGGCCAGCGCCGCCTTCAGCCCATCAGGCCCTTCCGCAACAGTCTGCGCCATCGGCGAAAACCCGGCCCCGAGCATCTTGCGGCCCAGCATATGGTCGCCCGGCCTGTTGACGGATTCGATGCCGAGCAGCCGGCTTCCAGCATAGTGGTAGATCGAGAACTTGTTCTCAGCGAGGTCGCCCAGCACGACATGGCTGTCGCCGCCCGAGGTCAGCCCGACCATCTGCAGTTTCATGTCGCCGATGTCAGACCAGAACCACGGCACCGCCGCATAGGCGTCCGTATGGCCGGTGATCGTGCGTGCGGCAAGCCGCGCCTGGTCGGTGGCGTTCTGCACCGATTCCAGCCGCACGTCGCCGCCGGTCGACCAGTGGCGGTAGGAAGCGGCGTCGCCGATGGCCAGAATATCAGGCACTGAGGTGCGCATCTGTTGGTCGACGCGGATGCCATTGGCGACAGTCAGTCCGGCAGCCTGCGCAAGTTCGACATTCGGCACGGCGCCGATGCCGACGATGACCATGCGCGCGGGCAGCCTTTCGCCGGTGGAGGTGATGGCAGCGCAGACATGGCCGTTTTCCCCTTCCAGCCTGGCAATGGTGGTGCCGGTGAGGATACGCACGCCGATCGCCTCCAGCCGTTGGCGGACATGGCTCGCCACCACCGGCGCCACGGCGCGGCCAAGCAGCCGGTCGACAGCCTCGACCAGGGTGACGTTGCGGCCGGCGGCCCTCAGCGTTGCCGCGATCTCCAGCCCGATGAAGCCGCCGCCGAGGATGACCACGTCTTCGCTTTGGGCGCTGAGCGCGCGGATCAGCCGCGCATCGGCGATCGAGCGCAGCGACAGCACGCCCGAGAGGTCGGCGCCCGGCAGCGGCAGAAGCCGCGGCCGCGAACCGGTGGCCAGGATGAGCCGGTCGAACGGCAGCACGCCGCCGCCCGCTATGTCCAGCTTGCGGCCTGCCGTATCGATGCTGTCGATTCGGACGCCCGGCCTGAAGTCGATGGCGCTGCCGGTGTAAAAGGCCTCGCCGCGCAAGGGTTGCGGCTTGGCATCGGCGTCCTTGATGAAGGTCTTCGACAGCGGCGGCTTGTGATAGGGCAGATCGGTTTCGTCGCCGATCAGTATGACAGGCCCGTCATAGCCTTCCTCGCGCAGGCTGGCGGCCGCTTGCACGCCCGCATGACCCGCACCGACAATGACGACCCCGTTCTTCATCGCAACCCGAATTCCTGTTTCAAATCTGGAGCATGATGCCGAAAAGTGTGAAGCGGTTTTCGGACGACATCATGCTTTGATTGTGAGCCGTTCCGCCAGATGGCGATTGTCTGCCGCCGTCGCAAGAGCCCCGGTCCGGGTCGCACCCGGAACGGTCGCTTGTCAATCGCGGCGTCTCTCACCTTGGCTGCTGGCTACGATTTAAAGTTGATAGTGCTAGTTTAGAATAATTCTAAACTGTTGTTTCAATTGAATTTTCTAGGGTTCACCAGTTGACTTCCGGCCTCGCCATCGTTTTATGGAGGCTCGCGCGTCAGCGCATCCCTTTGATGTTTGGGCCTTGAACCCGTTCGATTGGAGGCATTTGGTGTCTTTCTCCCGTGAGCCGCAGAGCGGCGCGGCATCTGTGGTGTCCTACGGCATGCCTATGTCCCGGCACCGTTTGGCACGCGCGCCTTTTACCGAATCCCCTTTGAACTGGAGACTGATGATGACAGCGCGATATGGCGGCAGACTGGCTGCGATCGGTGCCACGGCTATGTTGACGGCGGCGGTTTTCATCCTGCCGGCCAAGGCGGCGGAGATCGATGCCAAGGCGGTCATCAAGACCTATTCCGACATCGCGCTGGCCAAGTACGAGGATTCGCTGACCACGGCGCAGGCGCTCGACAAGGCTGTCGACGCGCTGCTTGCCAACCCGTCGGCGGACACGCTGAATGCCGCCCGCGATGCCTGGAAGGCGTCGCGCGTGCCCTACCAGCAGACCGAGGTCTACCGCTTCGGCAACAAGATCGTCGACGACTGGGAAGGCAAGGTGAACTCCTGGCCGCTCGACGAAGGCCTGATCGACTACGTCGCCAAGAGCTACGGCACCGAGTCCGACGCCAACGCGCTCTACACCGCCAATGTCATCGCCAACAAGGACATCGAGATCGACGGCAAGAAGGTCGACGCCTCGAAGCTTTCGCCGGAGTTCCTCGCCGGCACGCTGCAGGAGGCCGGCGGCATCGAGGCCAATGTCGCCACCGGTTATCACGCCATCGAATTCCTGCTCTGGGGCCAGGATTTGCACGGCACCGGCCCGGGCGCCGGCGAGCGTCCGTACACCGACTACGACCTCAAGAACTGCACCGGCGGCAATTGCGATCGCCGGGCCGAGTATCTGAAGTCGGCCAGCGATCTTCTGGTCTCCGACCTGCAGGAGATGGTCGGCAACTGGAAGGAAGACGGCGCCGCCCGCAAGAACCTCGTCGATGGCCAGCCGAACACCGCTATCTCGGTGATCTTCAACGGCATGGGCTCGCTGTCCTACGGCGAACTGGCCGGGGAGCGCATGAAACTCGGCCTGCTGCTGCACGATCCCGAAGAGGAGCACGACTGCTTCTCGGATAATACCTACAACTCGCATCTCTATGACGCCATCGGCATCCGCGCCGCCTATCTCGCCAGCTACACGCGCATCGACGGCACCGTCGTTTCAGGCCCGTCGGTGCACGATATGGTCAAGGCGGCCGATCCGGCGATCGACAAGGAACTGTCCGACAAGCTCGATGTCTCGGTCGCCAAGATGGAGGCGATCAAGGCGCGGGAAGTGGCCGGCGAGGCCTACGACCAGCAGATCGCCGAGGGCAACACCGAAGGCAATGCTACCGTGCAGGCGGCAATCGACGCGCTGGTCGACCAGACCAAGTCGATCGAACGCGCCGTCGGCGCGCTGAACCTGAACAACATAGCCTTCGAGGGGTCCGACAGCCTCGACGCACCGGACAAGGTGTTCAAGTAGCACCCCAACCAACTACCAGCCAAACGGCGCGGAGGGGCGCCGTCAGCCAGAGCCAATCCATGCTGATCTGCCATTGCAACATCATCACCGAAAAGGAGATTGAGCAGACGATCGTCGATCTGCTGGATCAGGACCCCTGGCAACTGATCGTGCCGGCGAAGGTCTATCACACGATGCAAAAGCGCGGTCGCTGTTGCGGCTGCTTCCCAAATGTGGTCGAAACGATCATTCGGGTCACCGAAAATTACCACACCCGTTCGGAGGCGAGCGGCGTGGACATCGTTTCACACCTGGATCGCGTCAGAGGCCTGCGCGTCCAATATGGGAGCAGAATCCATGAAAGGCGAACCGCAGATCATCGAGCGGCTTAACGAGGCTCTGTTCCTGGAGCTTGGCGCCGTCAATCAATACTGGGTGCATTTCCGCCTGCTCGAAGATTGGGGATATGCCAAGCTGGCAAAGAAGGAACGCGCCGAATCGATCGAGGAGATGCACCATGCCGACCGGCTGGTGGCCCGTATCATCTTCCTCGAAGGGCATCCCAATTTGCAGTCCGTGGCGCCGTTGCGCATCGGCCAGAACGTCAAGGAAGTGCTCGAATCCGATCTCGCCGGCGAATATGACGCACGCACCGCCTACAAGCGTTCGCGCGAGATCTGCAACGAAGCCGGCGACTACGTGACGATGAAGCTGTTCGAGGAATTGCTGGCGGATGAGGAAGGTCACATCGACTTCCTCGAGACGCAGCTCGACCTCCTTGCCTCGATCGGCGAGGAAAAATACGGCCAGCTCAACGCCGCATCGGCGGACGAGGCGGAATAGGACCATGCAGGAATGCGGCGCCCCATAGATATTCTGCGCCGCTTGCGGCGGGCCGCCGGCCCGCTGCTCCTCAAAAACCCGCGATATCAGGCCTTTCGCGGGCTTTCGGTTGTAACCCTGGCGGCAATTTTGGCCCCGGCCCTGGCCGGATCGTCGGAACCGGTCGGCCTCGCCACGAGCCGCACCGACCTGACGCCGAAGGACCAGGCCCGCGTCCTTGCAGTTACCAGGCCAACCCAGGATTTCTCCAAGCCCGAATCCTTCGAAACGATGCAAGGCGGCGCCGGCACGTCGCGCAAGCAGGTCGACCGCGACGCCTTCTCGCAACCCTCTGAAAACATTACCTTCGAGGAACAGGGCAATTTCAAGCTCGGCAATGCGCTTTTCCGCAAGAACTGGGTGTCGTCGCCATCCTCGACCCAGGCCTCGGACGGTCTCGGACCCCTGTTCAACGAGCGCGCCTGCCAGAATTGCCATTTGAAGGATGGCCGCGGCCGCCCGCCGGCCGCCGACAGCCGCACCACGTCGATGTTCCTGCGGCTAGCGCGCGATGCGAGCACGGCCGAGGAAAAGACCGAGATCGCCGCGCACAAGGTGCTGAACTTCCCCGATCCGGTCTACGGCGCGCAGTTGCAGGGACTGGCGGTGCCCGGCCTCAAGGGCGAAGGCCGCATGTATGTCGACTATCGCGAGGAAAAGGTCACGCTCGGCGACGGCAGCCTGGTTTGGCTGCGCAAGCCGAGCTATTCGGTCGACGGGCTTGGCTACGGCCCGCTTGACCCGCGCACCACGCTGTCGCCGCGCCTGACGCCGCCAATGATCGGCCTTGGCCTGATCGAGCAGATCGCGCCGGCCGACCTCCTTGCCCATGCCGATCCCGACGACCGCGACGGCATTTCCGGCAAGCCCAACATGGTGCGTGACCTCAGCAGTGGGCAACTGACGCTTGGCCGCTTCGGTTGGAAGGCCCAGACCGCGTCGATCCGCCAGCAGGCGGCGGACGCCTTTGCCGGCGACATCGGCATTTCGACGCCGGAAGAGCCCAGTCACTGGGGCGATTGCACCGCAGCCGAAGAGGCCTGCTTAGCCATGCCCAATGGCGTGCAGAAGCGGCTCGGCCCGGTCGAGGCGCCACCACCGGTGATGGACCTCGTCACCTTCTATTCACAGAACCTTGCGGTGCCGGCGCGGCGCGATGTCGGCGCACCCGCCGTGCTCGCCGGCAAGAAGCTGTTCTACGAGATGGGCTGCATTGCCTGCCATACGCCGAAATTCGTCACCATGCGCGGGAACAAGGCGCAGGCGTTCCAACTGATCTGGCCCTATTCCGACTTTCTGCTGCACGACATGGGGCCTGGCCTTGCCGACGGCCAGGCGGTGGGCGATGCCACGGGCAGTGAATGGCGCACCCCGCCGCTATGGGGCATCGGCCTGACAAAGACCGTCAACGGCAACGCTTTCTTCCTGCATGACGGGCGTGCGCGCACGCTTACCGAAGCGATCCTGTGGCATGGCGGCGAGGGGCAGAAGGCGCGCGATCGCTTTGCCGCCGCCAATACGGCCGACCGCGATGCTCTCATCAAATTCCTGGAGTCATTCTGATGCTCAAGCGGGTTTTGCCTGTTCTCCTCCTCCCATTGGCTCTGTTCGGTGCGTCCCCGGCATCGGCCTCGGTGAAAGCCTCCGACGTGATCCAAAGAGCGATCGACGGCTTTGTCCGCCCCGCCTATGCCAGCCTGCATGGCCATGCCGGCACCTTGGCGAAGGCCATGGACGCGCTCTGCCAGGCGCCGTCGCAGGGCAACCTCGATGCCGCGCATGCCGGATTCTCGGCCACGGTCGCAGCTTGGTCGTCGGCTGAAATCATCGGCTTCGGGCCAATCAAGGAGAACAACCGGCTGGAGCGCATGCTCTACTGGCCGGACCGAAAGAGCATCGGCCTGAAGCAGGTGCAGGCGGCGCTGGCCGGCAAGGATCCGACCGCCACCGATCCGGCGCAGCTGGCGGGCAAGAGTGTCGCGATGCAGGGATTAGGGGCGCTTGAGTTCGTGCTTTACGGCGACGGCGCCGAGACGCTCGTCGGCAAGGACGAGCCCTATCGCTGCGCCTATGGCGCGGCAGTCGCCAAGAACATCGAGACCATGGCGGCCGATGTCGACGCGGCCTGGAAAAAACCGGACGGTTTTGCAGCCTCGTGGGCTAATCCCGGACCCGACAATGCGCTTTACCGCGACGGCACCGAAGCGGTGACCGAACTGGTCGGCGTCTTCATCAACGAGCTGGAAATGGTCCGCGACGTGCGCCTCAAAGGTTTTTTCGGCGCCAAGCCGGAGGCTGACAAGCCAAGGCAGGCGATCTACTGGCGGTCGCAAAACACCGGCCTGTCATTAGCCGGCAACCTCTCCGGCATTGATGCGCTGTTCCAGGCCTCGAAGCTCGGCGACGCGCTGCCCGAGGATAGCAGATGGATGGCGGAATCCATCCATATCCAGCTCATCAATGGCGTTGCCACTGCCAAATCCATCCAGGGTCCGATCGACAAGACGCTGGCCGATCCCGCGGAGCGCGGAAAACTCGAGCATTTCGCGCTGATCACCTCCAGCCTGTCGGGCCTGATCGGAACCAGGCTGACCGCCGAGTTCGGCCTGACCGCCGGCTTCTCCTCGCTCGACGGAGACTGATCATGAGGACGCCGCTGATCGACCGCCGCGATTTTCTCAGGGCTGCCGGCGCCGGCTTCGTCGCGTCAATGGCGCCGCGGGCCTGGGCGGACACGCTTGCCGCCGATGCCGTCTTTGCCACCGCCTTCGGCAAGCGCGACGGCAGCTTTGGCGCCGCTGTGTTGTCGGAAGCCGGAAAAGTATTGCATGCGATCGACCTGCCCGACCGTGGCCACGACGTCACCTTCGATCCGGCCTCAAAGCGCTCCGTGGTCTTCGCCCGGCAACCCGGCACCTTCGCCGTGGTCTTCGACCATGCCGGCCGCGAGCCGCCGCTGACCATCGCCAGCATCACCGGTCGGCATTTCTTCGGCCACGGTGTGTTTTCCACCGACGGCGCGCTGCTTTACGCCACCGAAAACAATTTCGACAATGCCGCCGGCGTCGTCGGGATCTACGACGCACGGGCCAAGTTCAGCCGCATCGGCGAGTTTCCGACCTATGGCATGGGGCCGCATGAGCTCTTGCTGCTCGGAGACGGCCGGACGATCGCCATCGCCAATGGCGGCATCGAGACCCATCCCGACTATGGCCGCGCCGAGCTCAACATCGCCACCATGAAGCCGTCCTATGTGCTGGTCGATCGCACAACCGGCGATCTCATCGAAAAGCACGAACTGCCGCCGGCTCTGCACCAGCTGTCGATTCGCCACATGGATGCCGACCCCACAGGCACCATCTGGTTCGGCTGCCAGTACCGCGGGCCGGGCACCGAGCGGCCACCGCTGGTCGGCCGCGCCACGCGCGGCAAGGGGCTGCAGCTGCTCGACATGCCGCAGGACGTGCTATCCGGCTTCCGGAATTACATCGGCTCGGTCGCCGCCAACCCGATTGCCGGCACGGTCGCGGTGTCTTCGCCGGAAGGCAATTCGCTGGCCGTCATCGACGCCGCCAGCGGCAAGATCGTCGCCACCAAGGCGCTGGTCGAGGTCTGCGGCCTGGCGCCCGACGGCCCGGGCTTCATGGCAACCACGGGTGCTGGCGAAATCATCGAAGGCAGCGGCGCGACGCGCTCCGAGCCCGACTATGTCTGGGACAACCACATGCTGCGCATCGCGCCGGCGGCGTAAGCCGTCCGGCCTGCACCGAAGCGAAGCCACTTAACAATTTACGCGCTGGCTCTTGCGGCGGCGCGCCGTGGCGGGCAGAGGGAGACTGTTTTTCGAACCGGTCGCCCATGAAACTGCTCGCCATCGACTGTGCCGCCAATCTCTGCGCCGCTTGCGTCTATGACGCATCGGGCGGCAGAGAACTTGGCCGCTCGGTACTCGATCTCGGCAAAGGCCATGCCGAACACCTGATGGCTGTCATTGACGAAGCGCTGAAAGCGGACGGCACCGATTATGCCGGCCTTGGCGCCGTTGCGGTTTCCATCGGTCCGGGTTCCTTCACCGGCCTGCGGGTGGGCGTCTCGGCGGCGCGCGGCCTGGCGCTGGCGCTGAAGATCCCGGCGATCGGGGTAACGACACTGGAGGCGCTGGCGGCCGAGGCGAGGGCGGCATTTCCCGGCCGCCCGGTCCTGGCCGCTCTCGATGCCGGCCGCGAGGAAATCCATGCCGCGCTTTACGATGCGGAAGCGATTTTGCGCTATGGTCCGGCGGTGACCACACTTGCGCAAGCCGCGGGAATGGCGGCGGACAATCGTCCGGTGCTTGCCGGCACGGCCGCCGTGCAGATCGCAGCCGCGGCCGGTCGCGATTTCGATATCGGCCCGACGGCTGCCACCGCCGACATTGCCGTCTACGCCCGGCTCGCCGCTGCAAAAGGCGAGGGCGACAAGCCGAAGCCACTCTATCTGCGCGGCGCCGATGCCAAGGCGCAGGCCGGGTTCATCCTGTTGAGGCAGGAAAAGTGATGCGCATCCCTTTCCTCCAGCCGCGCCGCAGGGACTATGCGCTCGAGCCGCTGACCATCGCCGACAGCCCGGCAGCGTCGGTGCTGCACCGCGAGGATTTCGTCCGGCCCTGGACCGATGGCGAGTTCGCCGCGTTGCTCGAACAGGAAACCGTGTTCGGCTATGCCGCGCGCGAAATCGGCCAAGGCGCCAAGCCGCCGGTCGGCTTCGTGCTGGCCAGGCTTGCAGCCGGCGAGGGCGAGATTCTGACCGTGGCGGTGGCGCGCTCGCATCGCCGCCAGGGGCTCGGCTGGCAATTGATGGACGCCGTACTGCGCGAATTGCATGCGCAGCGCGCCGAGGCGCTGTTCCTTGAGGTCGACGAGACCAATGTCGCTGCCATCGCCCTCTACCGGCGGCTGGGCTTCCGCCAGGTCGGGCACCGCGCCAATTATTACCGCTCGACCGAACATGGTCCTACCGGCGCGCTTGTCATGCGCCGCGATCTTCGCTAGCCAAAGTTTTGGGGCAGGGCCAAGCTGCATGATCGGAAAAATCAGGATTTTCCTGGCGCTGAGCCTCGTTGTCATCGGTTCGCTGGTCCTTGTGCCTTTGCAGCTGCTGTCGATGAAGACTGGAATCTGGCGCGAGACGGTCATTCTGAAGGCCTGGCACAGCCTCATCGTCCGGACGCTCGGCCTGCGCATCCATGTCAAAGGTGCGCTGTCCAGCCAGCGCCCGCTGCTGGTCGCCTCGAACCATATCTCCTGGACCGACATCATGGTGCTGGGCTCCTTTGCCGATGTGACCTTCATCGCTCGGGCGGACATGGAGGGATGGCCGCTGATCGGCTGGCTGTCGAAATTGCAGCGTACGGTCTTCATCGAACGCGAGCGTAAGCGGACAGCTGGCGACCAGGCCAGCGAGATCGCCAGCCGCATGGCCAAGGGCGACGCTATGGTGCTATTTGCCGAGGGCTCTACCGGCGACGGCAACACCATCCTGCCGTTCAAGAGCACCTTGTTCGGCGCCGCCTCGATGGCGATTTCGGAAGGCGCGGCCGAGCAGGTCTTCATCCAGCCGCTGGCGATTGCCTACACGCGGGTGCACGGCGTGCCTCTCGGCCGTCGCCACCGGCCGCTCGCTGCCTGGATCGGCGATCAGGACCTGATGCCGCATCTCAAGGTGCTGATGGCCGAAGGCGCCATTGACGTCGAGGTGCATTTCGGCGAGCCCATCGCCTTTTCCAAGGGCTCGAACCGCAAGGAAACGTCGAGGATGATGGAAAGCAAGGTGCGCGCCATGATGCAGGCCGCGCTCGCCGATCCCCGACCGAGCCGCTAGCGCAGGCCGAGCGCCTACAGGCCGATGCCCGAGAATCGTCTGTTTTTTGTCACGGAAAGGCGTTAGAAGCCGCCGGATGGATTTGAACACGATAGAGCGGAACGAAACCGACAGCGCCTCGCAAAGCGCTGCTGCGGCGTCCGCCCCGGCCAAAAAGGTCTTCGTCAAGACCTATGGCTGCCAGATGAATGTCTATGACTCACAGCGCATGACCGATGCGCTGGCCGCCGACGGCTACACCGCGACCGATGTCATCGCCGACGCCGACCTGGTGCTGCTCAACACCTGCCATATCAGGGAGAAGGCGGCGGAAAAGGTCTATTCTGAGCTCGGCCGCATCCGCGACATGAAGGCTGAACGCGCAGCAGTTGGGCGCGAAATGCTGATCGGCGTCGCCGGTTGCGTCGCGCAGGCCGAAGGCCCGGAAATCATCCGCCGTTCGCCTGCTGTCGATCTGGTCATCGGCCCGCAGACCTATCACCGGCTGCCCGATGTGCTGGCCCGGGTGCGTGGCGGCGAAAAGATCGTCGAGACCGAATACGCCATCGAGGACAAGTTCGAGCATCTGCCGCAGCCGAAGCGTGCCGAAATGATCAAGCGCGGCGTCACCGCCTTCCTCACGGTACAGGAAGGCTGCGACAAATTCTGCACCTTCTGCGTCGTGCCCTATACCAGGGGCTCGGAAGTGTCGCGGCCGGTGGCGCAGATCGTCGCCGAAGCCGAGCGGCTGGCCGATGCCGGTGTGCGCGAGGTGACGCTGCTGGGGCAGAACGTCAATGCATGGCACGGCAAGGGTGAGGATGGCATGGAATGGGGGCTTGGTCGCCTGCTGTTCCGGCTGGCCGAAATTCCTGGCCTGGCGCGGCTGCGCTACACCACCAGCCATCCGCGCGACATGGACGACGAATTGATCGCTGCCCATCGCGATCTCCCGGCTTTGATGCCTTATCTGCACCTGCCGGTGCAATCCGGGTCAGACCGCATCCTCAAGGCGATGAACCGCAGGCACACGGCCAAGGACTATCTGGCGCTGCTCGAGCGCATCCGCGCTGCGCGCGGCGACATCGCGCTGTCCGGTGACTTCATCGTCGGCTTCCCCGGCGAAACCGAGGCGGATTTCGAGGCGACGATGGGTCTGGTGCGCCAGGTGAACTACGCCTCGGCCTTCTCGTTCAAATATTCGCCGCGTCCCGGCACGCCGGGCGCCGATATGCCCGATCACGTGCCGGAAGCGGTCAAGGATGAACGTTTGCAACAGCTGCAGGCATTGTTGCTCAAGCAGCAGCAGGATTTCGGCCTGGGCCTGGTCGGCAGCACCATCGACACGCTGATCGAGAAGCCCGGCCGTCAGGCCGGCCAGAAGGTCGGCCGCTCGCCCTGGCTGCAGCCGGTTATTGTTGATGAAAAGGCCGGCGAAATCGGTGACATTATCCGGGTGCGAATCACGAAGACGGGCTACAATAGCCTGTTCGCCGAGTTGGCTTGATGGCCTCGGCAGATGAGGAGAGACGGTTGAGCGCTGCTGAAGTGAAGACTCTGCCCCAGAACCAGACGTCCGGGGCCTCTGACATGGCGCACATCGTTCTGACTTTCGACAACAACAAGCTTGCCAGCGCCCTGTACGGCCAGTTCGACGAGAACCTGGCCCGGCTCGAGCAGAAGCTCGGCGTCGACATCCGCTCGCGCGGCAACCAGCTCACCATCAAGGGCTCGGCCTCGGCGGCCGAGCAGGCGCGCCGCGCGCTCGACAATCTCTACGGCATTCTCCAGAAGGGCACCGATATTGGCCAGTCCGACGTCGATGGCGCCGTGCGCATGGCGATTGCCGCCGACGACCAGCTGACGCTGCCGACGCTGGAACGCAAGGGCAAGGTTTCGGCCGCCCAGATCTCCACCCGCAAGAAGACGATCTATGCCCGTTCGCTCAACCAGGACGCCTATATGCGGGCGCTGGAGCGTTCGGAACTTGTCTTCGGCATTGGCCCCGCCGGCACCGGCAAGACCTATCTGGCGGTGGCGCATGCGGCGATGCTGCTCGAACGCGGCATGGTCGAGCGCATCATCCTGTCACGCCCAGCGGTCGAGGCCGGCGAGCGGCTGGGTTTTCTGCCCGGCGATATGAAGGAAAAGGTCGATCCGTACCTGCGGCCCCTCTATGACGCGCTCTACGACATGATGCCGGCCGACAAGGTCGAACGTGCTATCGCTGCCGAGGTCATCGAAATCGCGCCGCTGGCCTTCATGCGCGGCCGCACGCTGGCGCATGCCGCCGTCATCCTCGACGAGGCGCAGAACACCACGCCGATGCAGATGAAGATGTTTTTGACCCGCCTCGGCGAGAATTCGCGCATGATCGTCACCGGCGATCCGACGCAGATCGATCTGCCTCCAAGCACCAAGTCGGGCCTCGTCGAAGCCTTGCGTGTCCTTGACGGCGTGGCCGGCGCGGTAACCGTGCGCTTCAACGATGTCGACGTTGTGCGCCACCCGCTGGTGGCCGAAATCGTCAGGGCCTATGACCGCGACGCCAAGCTGGCACGCGGCCTCGGCGCCGAGAGCTGATGTGACGATGCGGGCTCATGCCTGAAGACATAAGACCTGGCGGCGGGGACAGTTCGGTTCCCGTCGAGATCGATATGTCGGTCGAGGCCGGCGACTGGCCCGATGAGGCGGCGCTGACGCGTCTGGTCGATCGCGCCGTGTCGGCTGCCTTTGCCGAAACCGCTGCTGCCGGTCCTTCCGAACTCAGCATCGTCTTTTCCAACGATGCCCATATCCGTACCCTCAATGCCGGCTGGCGCGGCAAGGACAAGGCGACCAACGTCTTGTCTTTCCCGGCTTTTCCGTTCCCCAGGGGTGGCAAGCTGCCGCCCATGCTGGGTGACATCGTGCTCGCCGCCGAGACGGTGGCGCGCGAAGCCGCCCTGGAAGACAAGCCCTTCGAGAACCATATCACCCATCTCGTCGTCCACGGCCTGCTGCATTTGCTGGGCTACGATCACGAGACCGATGCAGAGGCCGAGGAGATGGAAGCCATCGAGCGCTCGGCGCTCGCAAGGCTTGCCATTCCCGATCCCTACACGTAATGACAAAAGACCAATTGACCGGACGACGATGAACGACAAACCAGAAACTGCCGCCCGCCCCGAGGCTGGCAGTGCGACAAAGCCTTCCGATACGACGGAAGAGGGATCGAGTCCGAGTCCCAGTTCCGGCAGCCCTGCTTCTGGTAGCATTGCCAGCGAGCCATCGCCTGCCGGTCCGTCCCTGTTCGACCGCGTCTTGGGCCTTTTCAGGCAGCGGAACGGCACCAGCCTGCGCGAGGAAATCGCCGGCGCGCTTGCCGAAACGACCAGCGATGCCGGGTCTTTCTCGCCTGGCGAACGCGCCATGCTCAACAACATATTGCGCCTGCGCGAGGTACGCGTCGAGGACGTCATGGTGCCGCGCGCCGATATTGAGGCCGTCGAGATCACCACGACGTTGGGCGATCTGCTCGGTCTGTTCGAGCAGTCCGGCCATTCCCGCATGCCGGTCTATTCCGAGACGCTCGACGATCCGCGCGGCATGGTTCACATCCGCGACGTGCTGGCCCACATCACCAAGGTTGCCCGCGTCAAGAAGGGCAGAACATCCAGGAAGACGCCGGCAACGACGCTTCTCGACCTCGCCCAGGTCGATCTCGGCCGCACCATCGGCGACCTCAATCTGATCCGCCCGGTGCTTTTCGTGCCGCCATCGATGCTTGCCTCCGACCTGATGGGCCATATGCAGACGACGCGAACCCAGATGGCGCTGGTCATCGACGAATATGGCGGCACCGATGGTCTCGCCTCGCTGGAAGACATCGTCGAGATGGTCGTCGGCGATATCGAGGACGAGCATGACGAGGACGAGCCGCTGATCACCCAGACCGGCGAGGGCGTATTCGTCGTCGACGGCAAGGCCGAGATCGACGAGGTCGCCAAGATGATCGGCGAGGACTTTACCGCCGGTGAGCATGGTGAATATGTCGACACGATCGGCGGCATGATTTTCAACACGCTCGGTCGCGTGCCCGCGCGTGGTGAGGTTGTGCAAGCCATCCCCGGCTTCGAATTCCACGTGCTCGACGCCGATCCGCGCCGCGTCAAGCGGGTGCGCATCGTCCAGAACCAGAAGGGCGAGCGTCGCCGCCGCGTGACCGCCCCCCGCACCGAGCAGGCCTAGGACAGAACGTCGCCCGGCCGATGACGATCGACGATCCCTTCAAGCACTCAACCTTTGGCTCGGGTGTGTTCTACAAGGACCCGGAGCCGCATTGAAATGGCTCGAAACGGCCTTCGGCTTCGAGCCGAGCATGGTGGTCAGCGACGCCGACGGACGGCTGGTCCATGCCGAAATGCGTTTTGGCGACGGCTACATCATCGTCGATTCCGAATGGGCCGATCATATTGCCAGTCCGGTAAGCGTCGGCGGCAAGAACACTCAGTCGGTCTGTGTGCGTCTGAAAGACGGCCTGGACGTGCATTGTGAGCGGGCAATGGCGGCTGGAGCCCAAATCGTCGAGGAGCCTGCCGCCCATTTCTACGGCGAACGGCAGTATCGGGCACGCGACCCCGAAGGCCATGTCTGGACCTTCACCCAGACCTTGCGCACCGTGCCGCGCGAGGAGGCCGAGCAACTGAGCGGGCTAACCATTGAGGGATGGCACCGATAGCGCAGCGATCGGCCGGTTCGCGTTTCAATAAATCTGATAAATCTTGGCTCTTGATTCGCGCGACCTGGGAAGTCTGTATGGAGCGCCTTGCCGGCCGGATAATTCTGCTTTGGGGCTGGCGGCGCGCGCTGGTGGCGTTTCTTGCCGGGGCGCTGGCGGTGCTCGCCCAAGCGCCATACGATTTCTTCGCCGTCTGTTTCGTCTCGTTTCCACTGCTGGTCTGGCTGCTCGACGGCGCCACCGGCGAGGCTTCCGACGGCTGGCTCAGGCGCCTGCGGCCGGCCTTTGCCATTGGCTGGTGGTTCGGCTTCGGCTATTTCCTCGCCGGCCTGTGGTGGATCGGTGAGGCGCTTCTGGTCGAGGCCGACAGTTTCGCCTGGGCCTTACCCTTCGCGGTCGTCGGCATTCCTTTGGCGCTGGCATTTTTCTACGGCTTCGCCACCGTCGTCGCGCGGCTGTTATGGACCAACGACATTGGCCGCATTGCCGCCCTTGCCTTTGCTTTTGGCCTGACGGAATGGCTGCGCGGCTTCCTGTTCACCGGCTTTCCCTGGAATGCCGTCGGTTATGCGGCGATGCCCGTGCCGCTGTTGATGCAAAGCGTGTCGGTGACCGGCATGGTCGGCATGAACGCGCTGGCGGTCTTTGTCTTCGCCATGCCGGCCTTGCTTGCAGCACGCCGGCATGTCCGTCTCGGTGTGGTCCTGCTTGCCATTCTCGTCGCCGCCCATGCCGGCTTCGGCTATGTCAGGATCGCGACCCCCGACAAGCCGACAACCCGCACTCTCGATGTCCGTATCGTGCAACCGGATGTCGACCTCAGCGAAAAATGGGACGCCTCGGTGCGCGACCGCATCTTCGCCACGATGATGGGCCTGTCGGCCGCAGCGCCCGATCCCGGTCATGACAAACCGCAACTTATCCTGTGGCCGGAGACCTCGGTACCGTTCCTGTTCACCGAGCGTCCGGACGCGCTGACCGCGCTCGGCGACATGCTGCAGCCTGGTCAGATGCTGATTGCCGGCGTCGTGCGCGAGGAGCGCGGATCGGGGGCGGATGCCGACAGCCGCTACTACAATTCGGTGGTGGCGATCGATGACAAGGGCGAAATCGCTGATGCCGTCGACAAGGTCCATCTGGTGCCGTTCGGCGAGTATCTGCCGTTTTCCGGTCTGCTCAGCCGCTTCGGCATCGGACAACTCGTCGCCGGGCCGATGAATTTCGCCGCCGGCAACGAACGCCATCCGATCGCTTTGCCCGGCGGCATCAGCGCCTTGCCGTTTATTTGCTACGAGGTGATCTTTCCTGATCTTGTGGCTGTTGACGCAACGTCATCCCAGCTTATTGTGAACGTCACCAACGACGCATGGTTCGGCGACACGCCCGGGCCGTACCAGCATTTCAGGCAGGCTCAGATTCGCGCGGTGGAAAACGGATTGCCGCTGTTGCGCGCCGCCAACAACGGCATTTCCGCCGTTGTCGATACGCGGGGACGCATCGTCGACGCATTGGCGGTCGATGCACGTGGCGCCATCGACGTGCGGGTGCCGATCTCCGGCCAAGCCTTCATCTCCGCCGCGGGGCGGCGCATTAACGGAATGCTGATCATGTTGGTGTTTGCCGCAATCGCCCTCAGCTTGAACGTAAGGCAACGGCTACGGGTGAATTGACAGTCGACACATTAGAAACTCATACTGTTACCGCCTAATTTTCTCGAAGTCGGTTGGTGTTTCTGTTGGGGCAGTTGGCTCCGGCTTCGTTTGGGCGAGAAAAATAGAAAAGGCCGGAAAAATTCGGCGAGGAAAAAATGACAGAAGAAAACAAGAAGAAACCGAATCCGATCGACATCCATGTCGGAAGTCGCGTCCGCCTTCGGCGCAATATGCTTGGAATGAGCCAGGAAAAGCTTGGTGAAAATCTCGGTATTACGTTTCAGCAGATCCAAAAATATGAAAAAGGAACGAACCGCGTCGGCGCCAGCCGTCTGCAGGCAATAGCCTCGATACTCAGCGTGCCTGTCGCCTTCTTTTTCGAGGATGCGCCAGGGCAGGAGCCGGTGGGTAATAGAGGATTTGCCGAGGACACTTCGATGGCTTTCGCCGTCGAATTCTGCGGCAGTCCGGAAGGGCTTCAGCTCAACCGCGCGTTCGTCAAGATCGCGGATGTGAAGGTGCGCCGCCGGATTATCGACCTTGTGAAGTCCCTTTCTGCCGAAGATGCCGAGTGATTCGGTGGGTCGATTGACCCATTGGCCCCAGTAATCCCCTGGGCCCGAGTAGCCCAGAGGCTCGACTGCCGGCGGCGCCAAGCCGCCGGTGGTACAAGATATATTGCTGCGGCACTCATGCCAGAACCGCGGCACCGCTTGACGAGCGGCGCCCGGCACCGTTAACACGTGGCGCGCCAAAATCGGCAGCCCTGCCGATCGTTTTTTCAAGAGGGGACACCCGTGACGCGGCAGAACTACTTCTTCACCTCGGAATCCG
Source organism: Mesorhizobium sp. M0626 (assembly GCF_040320665.1). Lineage (NCBI taxonomy): Bacteria > Pseudomonadati > Pseudomonadota > Alphaproteobacteria > Hyphomicrobiales > Phyllobacteriaceae > Mesorhizobium > Mesorhizobium sp. M0626. The sequence continues at coordinate 17,140 of NZ_JAMYQD010000029.1, forward strand.
TGGCCGAGGGTCATCCCGATAAAGTCTGTGACCGCATCTCGGACGAGATCGTCGATCTGGTCTATCGCGAGGCCAAGAAGACCGGCATGGACCCATGGAAAGTCCGCGTCGCCTGCGAGACGCTCGCAACCACCAACCGCGTCGTCATCGCCGGCGAAGTAAGGGTTCCCGATACTCTGCTGAAGCGGGACAAAGCCGGCAACATCCTCAAGGACGCCGCCGGGCATTCGGTCGTCAACCCGGCCAAGTTCAAGTCGGTCGCCCGCAAGGCGATCCGCGAAATCGGCTACGAGCAGGCCGGCTTCCACTGGAAGACGGCAAAGATCGAGGTTCTGCTGCACGGCCAGTCGCCCGACATCGGCCAGGGCGTCGACAACGCCGCCGACCGCCAGGGCGAAGAGGGTGCCGGCGACCAGGGCATCATGTTCGGCTATGCCTGCCGCGAGACCCCGGACCTGATGCCGGCGCCGATCTATTACAGCCACAAGATTCTCGAACTGCTCGCCGCTGCCCGTCACGAAAACAACGGCGAAGCCGGCAAGCTCGGACCCGACGCCAAGAGCCAGGTCACCGTTCGCTATGTCGATGGCAAAGCCGCCGAAGCGACGCAGATCGTGCTGTCGACGCAGCATCTCGACGCGACCTGGGATTCCAAGAAGGTCCGCAAGGTCGTTGAGCCTTACATCCGTGAGGCGCTCGGCGACCTCAAGATCGCCGACGATTGCATGTGGTACATCAACCCGACGGGCAAGTTCGTCATCGGTGGACCGGACGGCGACGCCGGCCTGACCGGCCGCAAGATCATCGTCGACACCTACGGTGGTGCTGCCCCGCACGGCGGCGGCGCCTTCTCCGGCAAGGACACCACCAAGGTCGACCGCTCCGCCGCCTATGCGGCGCGCTATCTCGCCAAAAATGTAGTGGCGGCCAAGCTCGCCGACCGCTGCACCATCCAGCTGTCCTACGCCATCGGCGTTGCCCAGCCGCTGTCGGTCTATGTCGACCTGCACGGCACCGGCAAGGTCGACGAGGCCAAGCTCGAGGAAGCGCTGCGCACGGTGATGGATTTGTCGCCATCCGGCATCCGCAGGCATCTCGACCTCAACAAGCCGATCTACGCAAAGACCTCGTCCTACGGCCATTTCGGCCGCAAGGCCGGCCGAGACGGGTCCTTCTCCTGGGAAAAGACCGATCTGGCCAAGGCGCTCAAGGACGCGATCGCTGCTTAGGCATGATTCCAAAAAGTGGTACCGGTTTTTTGGAAAAGATCATGCTCCAACAAAGGATTGGATTGAGATGAGATTTCAGCCAAATCTCATCTCAATCCCAAATCTCATCTCAATCCCAAATCTCATCTCAATCTAAGCGCGGCGCGCGACCAGGCCATGGATCCACAGGACAGGCGGAGCCGCGCGACCGAAGGGTTCTTCGGCCGCCGGCACGGCAAGACCATTCGCCCGCAGCAGGCCGCGGCGCTGGAAAGCGGTCTTGGGGCGTATGGCCTCGACCTCTCCGTCCAGGCACCGGCAGAATTGCGCGCGCTATTCTCAGCGGATGTTTCAACGGTTCGGCTGGAAATCGGCTTCGGCGGCGGTGAGCATCTGCTGTACCGTGCCACGGAGGCACCGGCGACCGGCTTCATCGGTGCCGAGCCGTTCGTCAACGGCATGGCCAAGCTGATGATGGCGGTGCGGGAAAAGCCGCTTGCCAATCTTCGCGTCCATGACGACGACGCCACGCGCCTGCTCGATTGGCTGCCGCAGGCGTCGCTCGACGGCATCGATCTGCTCTATCCCGATCCCTGGCCGAAGAAAAAGCACTGGAAGCGGCGCTTTGTCAGCCCGCTCAACCTCGATCGGTTCGCGCGCGTGCTGAAGCCGGGCGGAAGCTTCCGCTTCGCCTCCGACATCGACACCTATGTGAACTGGACCTTGTTGCACTGCCGGGCGCATGGTGCGCTCCTATGGCAAGCGGAGGACGCGGCCGACTGGCACCGGCCCTATGAGAGCTGGCCGGGCACACGCTACGAGGCAAAAGCCATTCGCGAGGGCCGACGGCCGGCCTATCTCACCTTCATCAGAAAATAGTTCGATGCGGGAAAGTGTCCCGCATCGACAGCCGGTCTGGCTTCAGAAACGGCCGATCTTGCCGAAAGCGGTCGGGTCCATGCCGAGCCGGCGCAGATCGTTGGCGCGCGGCTTGCGGCCGGCTTCGACGGCCCGCGAGGCGGCAACGGCGCTGCCGAACAGGGCAAAGGCCTCGCCTATGGCGGAAAACACGGTACGGTTGCTCATTGTCTTGACCTTTCGCGCGCCAACGCGCGCTCATCTTTGATTTGTGCAGTGCAGCATAGATAGCGATGTGACATCCGGGATCACAGGGCCGTTACCGCATAGCCGGCATGCGCCCCGCGCAATCCTGCCAGCCGTCGCCGGCTGCACTCTGCCCGGCCCGTCAACAGACTTGAAACACTGGCCGGGATCGTCTATATCAGCCTCAAATTCTTGGTCGGTATGACGAAGAGTGGGTCCACCCGGTCCCGCTCTTTTTTATTACCTGCCGGTCAGCCATCAGCAAAGAGATGGTTCGGGACGACGATCATCCTGATCCAGAGAACGACAGGAACCGCATGACTGCAACGGCAAGCGAAGCCGACGACCGCATCATCCGCGAAAGCGGTATCGATGCGCGCATCGCGCTGATCGTTCAGCCGGTGTTGCGAGGCATTGGCTTCCGTCTCGTGCGGGTGCATCTGTCGGGCCAGAACGGCCTGACGCTGCAGATCATGGCCGAACGCGAAGACGGCACCATGACCGTCGAGGATTGCGAAGAGGTCAGCCGCGCTGTGTCGCCGGCGCTCGACGTCGATGACCCGATCGAGAAGGCCTATCATCTCGAAGTGTCGTCGCCGGGCATCGACCGGCCGCTGGTACGCAAGTCGGATTTCGTCACCTGGACCGGCCATCTTGTGAAGATGGAAACCTCGGTGCCGGTCGCCGACCGCAAGCGCTTCAAGGGCAAGATCGCCGAAGCCGGCGAAGACGACATGCTGCTCGAGCGCGACAAGGCCGCCTACGGCGAAGAGCCGACGGTTCGCATTCCTTATGACGCGATCGCCGATGTGCGGTTGATCCTCACCGACGACCTTATTCGCGATGCCCTTTCGAAGGACAACCGGGAACGCAAGGAAGCCAAGAAACGCCGCGGCGAAGCTGATGATGCACCCGAAGGTGCTGAAGGCGGCGCGGAAGACGAAATCGAACAGGAACTATGATGAGCGGCCGGGCCTAAAAGCTCGGCAACAAGCTCGGGAGAAATAAGATGGTTGTAAGCGCCAACAGACTTGAACTGCTGCAGATCGCCGACGCGGTGGCGCGTGAAAAGTCGATCGACAAGTCGATCGTCATTGCCGCCATGGCTGATGCGATCCAGAAGGCCGCGCGCTCGCGCTACGGCCAGGAAACCAACATCCGCGCCGACATCAACGCCAACACCGGCGAGATGAAGCTGCAGCGGCTGATGGAAGTGGTCGAGAAGGTCGACGACTACGCCACCCAGATCGCCATTTCCTCGGCCCGCGAGCGCAATCCGGACGCCCAGCTTGGCGACTTCATCGCCGAACAGCTGCCGCCAATGGATTTCGGCCGCATCGCCGCCCAGTCAGCCAAGCAGGTCATCGTGCAGAAAGTGCGCGAGGCCGAGCGCGACCGCCAGTATGACGAATACAAGGACCGCATCGGCGAGATCGTCAACGGCACCGTCAAGCGCGTCGAATATGGCAACGTCATCGTCGATCTCGGCCGTGGCGAGGCGATTATCCGCCGCGACGAGCTGATCCCGCGTGAAAACTACAAGTACGGCGACCGCGTCCGCGCCTATGTCTACGACGTGCGCCGCGAACAGCGCGGCCCGCAGATATTCCTGTCGCGCACCCATCCGCAGTTCATGGCCAAGCTCTTCACCATGGAAGTGCCGGAAATCTATGACGGCATCATCGAGATCAAGTCGGTCGCCCGCGACCCAGGCTCGCGCGCCAAGATCGCCGTCATTTCGCGTGACTCGTCGATCGATCCGGTCGGCGCCTGCGTCGGTATGCGCGGCAGCCGCGTCCAGGCGGTGGTCGGCGAATTGCAGGGCGAAAAGATCGACATCATTCCGTGGTCGCCTTCGGCCGCCTCCTTCATCGTCAACGCCCTGCAGCCGGCGGAAGTCGCCAAGGTCGTGCTCGACGAGGATGCCGAGCGCATTGAAGTGGTGGTTCCCGACGACCAGCTGTCGCTGGCCATCGGCCGTCGCGGCCAGAACGTGCGTCTTGCCTCGCAGCTCACCGGCTGGGACATCGACATTCTGACCGAGGCCGAGGAGTCCGAGCGCCGCCAGAAGGAATTCGTCGAGCGTTCGTCGCTGTTCATGGAAGCCCTAGATGTCGACGAGATGGTCGGCCAGGTGTTGGCCTCCGAAGGCTTCACCAGCGTCGAGGAAGTTGCCTATGTCGATTCGGGCGAGATCGCCTCGATCGACGGTTTCGACGAAGACACCGCTTCGGAAATCCAGACCCGCGCCCGCGAATATCTGGAGAAGATCGAAGCCGAGCATGACGATAAGCGCAAGGCGCTGGGCGTCACCGACGAACTGCGCGAGATCCCTGGCGTCACCACCGCCATGATGGTGACGCTCGGCGAGGATGGCGTGAAGACGATCGAGGATTTCGCCGGCTATGCCGCCGACGATCTCACTGGCTGGAAGGAACGCAAGGACGGCGAGACCAAGGTATTCCCAGGTGTGCTCGCCAATCACGGCGTGTCGCGCGCTGACGCCGAGCAGATGGTTCTGGCAGCCCGCCTCAAGGCCGGCTGGATCACAGAAGACGAGCTTGCAGCCGAACAGGTCCCGGCTGACGAAGCCGTTGGTGCGTGAGGTGAAACCGCATCGCACACAACCCGCCCCAGGACGAGATGAACGATCGCACCTGCATCGTCACGCGCAAGCAAGCCGAGCCGGATGAGCTGATCCGTTTCGTCGTCGGCCCGGATTCGGCCGTCGTTCCTGACCTGAAGAGAAATCTGCCCGGCCGTGGTTGTTGGGTGAGCGCCGACCGCCTACATATCGACAAGGCGGCGGCGAAGAACCTGTTTGCCCGCGCCTTCAAGGCGCAGGTCGTCGTGCCGCCCGATCTCGGCGGCATGGTCGACGGACTGCTTGCACGATCCGCTTTGGGTATGCTTGGCCTTGCCCGCAAGGCTGGCTCGATCGCACTCGGCGCAACCAAGGTCGAGAGCGCGGTGCGCTCGGGGTTGGCGCTTTTCGTGCTCCACGCGACCGAGGCATCCGACGATGGCGTGCGCAAGATCAGTCAGGCGCGGCGGGCAACTGTCTACCTCGGCGGGCCTGCAGTCCTTGCCTACAAACTTTTCTCCGAGGCCGAGTTGAGCTTGGCATTGGGGGGTACAAATGTGATACATGCTGCCGTTCTCGCGGGAGACGCGGGCAAGGCGGTTGAGAGGCGCATGGTTGCGCTCGACCGATATCGGGGCGGAACCCCCGACGATCTGGCAATGCTTGCGGCCGTTGCTGACGAAGATGATGCTGCAGAGGATATGGAATGAGCGATACGAAATCGGGCGACGACAAGACGTTGAGTGTTACACCGAAGAAGACCTTGACGCTGAAGCGCCCCGGTACCGAGCAGAGCGTCGTGCGCCAGAATTTCTCGCATGGCCGCACCAAGCAGGTCCAGGTCGAGATCAAGAAGCGCAAATTCTCCATGCCCGGCGACAAGCCGGAGCCGGTGGCTGCACCCGTATTTACGCCCAAGCCCGCGGTTGTGGCAGCCCCCGTCGTGCAGGAAGCGCCCAAGGCGCCGCCTCCGCCACCGCCGGCCGAACGCGGCGGCATGGTGCTGAACGAACTGTCGCGCAATGAAATGGAAGCGCGCCGCAGGGCGCTCGAAGGCTCCAAGGTTCGCGACGTCGAGGACCGCCAACGCGCCATCGAAGAGGCCAAGCGCCGCAATGAGGATGAGGAACGCCGCAAGCGCGAGCGCGAGGAATCCGCGCGCCGTCAGGCCGAGGAAGAAGCCCGCCTGCAGACCGAGGCCGAGTCCCGCCGCCGGGCCGAGGAAGAAGCGCGCCGCCGCGCGCCGCAGGCTGCCGAGCTTGTGGCATCGGACGACGAGGAAGAGGTCAAGCCGAAGCGCACCGCCGCCGGTGCCCCGGTACGCCGTCCGGTTACGCCCGAAGTGGCGCGCCCGGCCAAGCCGACCAAGGCCGAGGAAGACCGTCGTCGCGGCAAGCTGACCCTCAACACGGCTCTTTCCGACGAGGACGCGCGCGCCCGCTCGCTGTCGTCGATGCGTCGCCGCCAGGAAAAATTCAAGCGCGCGATGCATAATGAGCCGCGCGAGAAGGTTATGCGCGAAGTGATCCTACCTGAAACCATCACCATCCAGGAACTGGCGCAGCGCATGTCCGAGCGCGCTGTCGATGTGGTCAAGTACTTCATGAAGCAGGGCCAGATCCTGAAGCCGGGCGACATCATCGACGCCGACACGGCCGAGCTGGTCGCCACAGAATTCGGCCACACGGTCCGCCGCGTCGCCGAGTCCGACATCGAGGAAGGCCTGTTCAACATTGCCGACAATGCCGAGGACCTGGTGTCGCGGCCGCCTGTCGTGACCATCATGGGCCATGTCGACCACGGCAAGACCTCGCTGCTCGACGCCATCCGCAATGCCAATGTCGTCTCCGGCGAAGCCGGCGGCATCACCCAGCATATCGGCGCCTACCAGGTCGAGAAGAACGGTCAGAAGATCACCTTCATCGACACGCCCGGTCACGCCGCCTTCACGGCGATGCGCGCCCGCGGCGCTCAGGCGACCGACATCGCTATCCTGGTGGTGGCGGCCGACGACAGCGTCATGCCGCAGACCATCGAATCGATCAGCCATGCCAAGGCGGCCGGCGTTCCGATCATCGTGGCGATCAACAAGATCGACAAGCATGATGCCGATCCGCAGAAGGTGCGGTCGGAACTGCTGCGCCATGAGGTGTTCGTCGAATCGATGGGCGGTGAAGTGCTGGACGTCGAAGTGTCGGCGACCAAGGGCACCAACCTCGACAAGCTATTGGAAGCGATCCTGCTGCAGGCCGAAATCCTCGACCTCAAGGCCAATCCGGACCGTACCGCCGAGGGCGTGGTCATCGAAGCCCAGCTGGACAAGGGCCGTGGCCCCGTCGCCACCGTACTGGTGCAGACCGGCACTTTGATGCCGGGCGACATCCTCGTCGCCGGCAACGAATGGGGCCGGGTGCGCGCGCTGGTCAATGACCGTGGCGAGCAGATCAAGGAGGCGCCGCCGGCTATGCCGGTCGAGGTGCTCGGCCTGCAGGGCACGCCGCAGGCCGGCGACCGCTTCGCTGTCGTCAACAACGAGGCCCGCGCCCGCGAGATCACCGAATATCGCCAGCGTCTGGCGCGCGAGAAGGCAGTGGCTCGCCATGCCGGCCAGCGCGGCTCGCTCGAACAGATGATGTCGCAGCTGCAGACGAGCGGGTTGAAGGAATTCCCGCTGGTCATCAAGGGCGACGTGCAGGGTTCGATCGAGGCGATCAACGCCGCTCTCGACAAGCTTGGCACCGACGAGGTGCGTGCGCGCATCGTTCATGCCGGCGCCGGCGCCATCACCGAAAGCGACGTGTCGCTGGCGGAGACCTCGGGGGCCGCGATCATCGGCTTCAACGTCCGTGCCAACGTGCAGGCACGTGCGGCCGCGGCGGCCGCGGGCATCGAAATTCGCTACTACTCGATTATCTACAACCTCGTCGACGATGTGAAGGCAGCACTTTCCGGCCTGCTGTCGCCGGAACGCCGCGAGACCTTCATCGGCAATGCCGAGATCCTCGAGATCTTTGACATCACCAAGGTCGGCAAGATCGCCGGCTGCCGTGTCACCGAAGGCAAGGTCGAGCGTGGAGCGGGCGTGCGCCTGATCCGCGACAACGTCGTCATCCACGAAGGCACGCTGAAGACCCTCAAGCGCTTCAAGGATGAAGTCGCGGAAGTTCCGGGCGGCCAGGAGTGCGGCATGGCCTTCCAGAACTACGAGGACATGCGCGTCGGCGACATCATCGAGTGCTTCCGCGTCGAGATGGTGACCCGGACGCTCTGAGTTCGTATACCGTCGATACGACCGGGCGGTGGTCGAAAGACCGCCGCCCTAACTTTAATGCCTGTCGCCCAAAAGTGCGGGATAAACGACATGCATAGAACAAATATGAGACATGGCGGCACGGTCCCATCCCGCGCCTCACGCTTTCCGGATTGAGAAAAATGCCCCGTCCAACCGCCTCCAGCCCATCCCAGCGCATGCTTCGCGTCGCCGAACAGGTGCGCCATGCGTTGTCGGAAACCTTGCAGCGCGGCGAGATTATCGACCCGCTGATCGAGAACACCGTGGTTTCGGTCTCGGAAGTGCGCATGTCCACTGATCTGAGGGTCGCAACGGCCTTCGTTTCGCCGCTCGGCGCCAAGGACACGGGTGCGGTCATCGACGCGCTCAACAGGCATGCGAAGTTCGTCCGTGGCCGCGTCTCCGGCGCGCTCCGCCAGATGAAGTTCATGCCGGAGTTCCGCTTCAAGCTCGATACGTCCTTCGACAATTTCGCCAGGATCAACGATTTGCTGAAATCGCCCGAAGTCGCGCGAGACTTGGGTGCCGATGGCGAAGACAACGACAAGGACGAGAAATAGTGGGGCGCCGCGGTAAGAAGAAGGGACGGCCGATCTCCGGCTGGGTGGTGCTGGACAAGCCGGTTGGCATGGGTTCGACCGAAGCCGTCTCCAAGATCAAATGGCTTTTCCAGGCAGAAAAGGCCGGCCATGCCGGCACGCTCGACCCGCTGGCCTCTGGCATGCTGCCGATCGCGCTCGGCGAGGCAACCAAGACCGTGCCTTATGTGCAGGACGGCGCCAAAATCTACCGGTTCACCGTCGCCTGGGGCGAGGAGCGTTCGACCGACGATCTCGAAGGCCCGGTGACGCAAAGTTCCGACCGCCGTCCGGCGCAAGAAGATGTCAGGGCGCTGCTGCCGAACTACACCGGCGTCATCATGCAGACACCGCCGCAATTCTCGGCCATCAAGATATCAGGCGAACGCGCCTACGATCTCGCCCGTGGGGGCGAGGCGGTCGACATCCCCGCGCGCGAGATCGAGATCGGCCGTCTGGACATCGTCGAGCACGCTGCCGGCCACACCTTGTTCGAGGTCGAATGCGGCAAAGGCACCTATGTTCGCTCGCTGGCCCGCGACATGGGCCGCGACCTCGGCTGCTTCGGCCACATCGCCGAATTGCGCCGGGTCGAGGTCGAGCCGTTCACCCAGGAGGATTTCGTCACCCTCGCCGAACTGGAAGTCGCCCGTTTCGGCGAACAGCGCGAAGCTGACGGAGAGGGCGACGCCGATGTTGCCGATGCGCCGATCGACTTCGGCGCCATCGATGCGCTGCTTGTCGACACGGCTGCCGCGCTCGACTGCCTGCCCCAGATCGCCATCAGCGACGAAGCGGCGACCAAGATCCGCCTTGGCAATCCCGTCATCATCCGCGGCCGCGACGCGCCCGTGGAAGCCGAGGAAGCCTGCGCCACCGCGCGCGGCAAGCTTGTCGCCATCGGCGCCATCGAGCAAGGCATGTTCAAGCCGAAGCGGGTCTTTGTCGGCTGACCACTCTCGTCTAGTCTTACGTCGACGTCACATCCGAGGGGCACATGGCAAAGGCTGAGGCGGTGAAGAAGCGGGCGCCGGTGACAACGCGCCGGCCGCCGGTTGGCGCCTCGCCCGGCACGCTGATCGCCGATCCGGCGGCGCGACGGTCCGAGCTGCGGCTGACGCTGATTTCGCCTGAAAAATTCAAGACCATCAACGATGCCAGCATCGACGATCTCAACACCCATTGCGACAACTGGCCGGTCGTCTGGTTGGACTGCACCGGTCTCGCCAACATCCAGCTGATCGAGGAGATCGGCCGGATCTTCAACCTGCATCCACTGGCTCTGGAAGATGTCGTCAACACCGGCCAGCGGCCGAAGGTCGACTTCTTCGAGGACCACGCCTTCGTCGTCATGCGCATGATCGACGACGTCAAGGTGCATCGCTATGAGCAGATCGCGGTGTTCTTCGGCAAGAAATTCGTCGTCACCTTCCAGGAGCGCGAAGGCGATCCGTTCGACCCCGTGCGCAAGCGCATCGCCGCAGCGTTGCCCAACCGCTTGCGGATGCGCGGCGCCGACTATCTGGCCTATGCGCTCATCGATTCCATCGTCGACAGCTATTTCCCGCCGATTGAGGCCGCTAGCGAGGAGGTCGATGGCATCGAGGACGAGATGCTCAACACGCCTCACAAGCATCAGATGCGCCAGCTGCACGAATTGCGGCGCGACGCCAATGTGCTCAAGGGCGTGCTGTGGCCGATGCGCGACACGCTGGCGACGCTGATCCGCAACGACGTGCCCTATGTGAAGCCGGAGACGAAAATCTTCTTCAACGACACGCTCGACCACGCATTGCGGCTGATCGAGCTGGTCGAGAACCAGCGTGATATGCTGACCGGCTTGATCGAAATGCATTTGTCGCTGAGCCAGGCGCGCACCAACGATGTGATCTCTTATCTCACCATCGTCTCGGTGATTTTCATGCCGCTAACCTTCCTGGTCGGTATCTGGGGGATGAATTTCGATCCCGAGAGCTCGCCGTGGAACATGCCGGAACTGAAAGCCTACTATGGCTACCCGGCTTCGCTGCTGTTCATGCTGGCCGTTGCTGTCGGGCTGATCGTCTTCTTCAAAAGCAAGAAGTGGCTGTAAGCTTCAGGTGTCAGGGGGATCCTGGATTCCTGAGCAAAGGGCTGCGAGGAGCCGGCTTTATGAATGGGCTGGTGTTTTCCAGGAAATTGCCTTATATGCGCCGCAGCATCGCGCCATGTCGCTTTGCTTGCACCGGCCCCTGCTGGACGACATCCCGGCTGAGGGCGACCCGTTTCCTCAAACAGATAAGGAAAAACACGATGTCGATTACTGCCGAGCGCAAACAGGAATTGATGGGTGAATTCGCAACCGCCAAGGGCGATACCGGGTCTCCGGAAGTCCAGGTGGCCATCCTTTCCGAGCGCATCAAGAACCTGACCGACCACTTCAAGGACCACAAGAAGGATAACCATTCCCGCCGTGGTCTGCTCGCTCTCGTCTCCCAGCGCCGCAGCCTGCTTGATTATCTCAAGCGCAAGGATGACGCGCGCTATCAGACGTTGATCGAGAAGCTCGGTCTGCGCCGTTGACGAATTGACCGGCGGGCTTTCGAAGGAGAGCCCGCCGGTCGCGCATTCTGCCAGTCGCATCGATTGGCCAGACCCGGTTTCGAGCGTGCAGAGGCCACTCGAAACCGCCCATGGACGGTCATGGGGCAGGATTGCAGGACGCTCGTGCGCTAACCAGCGCCGAAATTTACCCGAGCTTCCCGTTGTCTTGCCCGTGGCTGCCCGAGAAAGGAAGCCAGGGAAAGGGCATCCGCGCACCGTGAAACGGCGCGGCCCTTTCCGCTTATTAAGGACAAGATATGTTCAACTACCACAAAGTGGAAATCGAATGGGGCGGCCGTCCGCTCATCCTGGAAACCGGCAAGATCGCACGTCAGGCTGACGGCGCGGTGCTTGCGACCTACGGCGAAACCAAGGTTCTCGCCACCGTCGTTTCGATGAAGGAGCCGAAGCCAGGCCTCGATTTCTTCCCGCTGACCGTCAACTACCAGGAAAAGACCTACGCCGCCGGCAAGATCCCCGGCGGCTACTTCAAGCGCGAGGGACGTCCGAGCGAAAAGGAAACGCTGGTTTCCCGCCTGATCGACCGCCCGATCCGCCCGCTCTTCGCCGATGGCTACAAGAACGACACCCAGATCGTCGTCACCGTGGTCCAGCATGACCTCGAGAACGATCCCGATATCCTGTCGATCGTCGCCACCTCGGCCGCTTTGACGCTGTCGGGCGTTCCCTTCATGGGCCCGATCGGCGGCGCCCGAGTCGGCTACATCAACGGCGAATACGTGCTCAACCCGCATGTCGATGAGATGCAGGAATCCAGGCTCGACCTCATTGTCGCCGGCACCGCCGACGCCGTGCTGATGGTCGAGTCCGAAGCCAAGGAACTCGGCGAAGAGCTGATGCTCGGCGCCGTCATGTTCGGCCACAGGGGCTTCCAGCCGGTGATCGACGCCATTATCAAGCTGGCCGAAGTTGCCGCCAAGGAGCCGCGCGATTTCACGGCGCCGGACTACTCCGCGCTTGAAGCCGAAATGCTGAAGATCGTCGGCGACGAGCTCAGCAATGCCTACAAGAACGTCGACAAGCAGAAGCGCTACGCTGCCGTCGACGCCGTCAAGGCGAAGGTCAAGGCTGCGTTTGCCCCGGCTGAAGGCGAAGACGCCAAGTACACCTCCGAGCAGATCGGTTCGGTGTTCAAGGAACTCCAGGCCAAGGTCGTGCGCTGGAACATCCTCGACACCGGTTCGCGCATCGATGGCCGTGACCTCAAGACTGTCCGCAAGATCGTCTCGGAAGTCGGCGTCCTGCCGCGCACGCACGGTTCGGCGCTGTTCACCCGCGGCGAGACCCAGGCGCTGGTCGTTGCCACGCTGGGCACCGGCGAGGACGAGCAGTATGTCGATTCGCTGACCGGCATGTACAAGGAGAAGTTCCTCCTTCACTACAACTTCCCTCCCTACTCCGTCGGTGAGACCGGCCGCATGGGTTCGCCGGGCCGCCGCGAAATCGGCCACGGCAAGCTCGCCTGGCGCGCCATCCGTCCGATGCTGCCGAGCGCTGACCAGTTCCCCTATACGTTGCGCGTCGTCTCGGAGATCACCGAGTCCAACGGTTCGTCGTCGATGGCCACCGTCTGCGGCACATCGCTGGCGCTGATGGATGCCGGCGTTCCGCTGGCCAAGCCGGTTGCTGGTATCGCGATGGGCCTGATCAAGGAAGGCGAGCGCTTCGCGGTTCTGTCCGACATCCTGGGTGACGAAGATCACCTCGGCGACATGGACTTCAAGGTCGCCGGTACCGAAGGCGGCATCACCTCGCTGCAGATGGACATCAAGATCGAGGGCATCACCGAGGAGATCATGAAGATCGCGCTGGACCAGGCCAAGGATGGCCGCCAGCATATCCTCAGCGAGATGGCGCATGCTCTGACCGGCGCCCGCCCCGAACTCGGTGAGTTCGCACCGCGCATCGAGGTCATGCACATCCCGACCGACAAGATCCGCGACGTGATCGGCTCCGGCGGCAAGGTTATCCGCGAGATCGTCGAGAAGACCGGCGCCAAGATCAACATCGAGGACGACGGCACGGTCAAGATCGCTTCGTCGAACGCCAAGGAGATCGAGGCGGCCAAGAAGTGGATCCATACCATCGTCGCGGAGCCGGAAGTCGGCGAAATCTACGAAGGCACGGTCGTCAAGACCGCCGACTTCGGCGCTTTCGTCAACTTCTTCGGTCCGCGTGACGGCCTCGTCCACATCTCGCAGCTTGCCAACGACCGGGTCGCCAAGACCTCGGACGTCGTCAAGGAAGGCGACAAGGTCTGGGTCAAGCTGATGGGCTTCGACGAGCGCGGCAAGGTCCGCCTGTCGATGAAGGTCGTCGACCAGGCCACCGGCAAGGAAATCGCCCGCGACAAGAAGGCCGAAGGCGAAGAAAACGCCGCCTGAGTGGTCTGACAATAGAGTTGAACGGGCGCGGCTTATGTCGCGCCCGTTTTCGTTTAAGACCCGTCTACGACATGAGAATCGAAGAATGGCCGCTGAGCCGCTGAAGACACTGTTTCACCCCTTCGAGGCCGGGGCGCTCCCTCTGCCGCAAAAGGGCGAGCGTGTGCTGTTCCTGGGCGCCGAGCCTGGGTTTCGCCTGCCGGAAGGCTTCGAGGCAGAGCTCCATCTTGCACAGGGTTTCCGGCCGTATCTCCGAGCGCTGGAGCGTGCCGGCCACAAGGTAACGCCGCGCGCGGAAGGCGATGCATTCGATGCAGCGCTCGTGCTTGCCGGCCGCCATCGTGGGCTAAACGAGATGCGTATTGCCGAGGCGATCGAACGCATCACGCCGGGCGGTCTGATCATTGTCGCCGGCGGCAAGGACGAAGGCATCGCCAGCCTGCGCAAGCGCATCGACGAGCTTGTTCCGATCGAAGGGCATCTGCCGAAATATCACGGCATCGCCTTCTGGCTTCGCCGTCCGGTCGATCTGGCGCCTGCGGAAAAACTGCGCGTCGCCAATCCCGCCTTGGTCGTAGAGGACCGCTTCCGCACCGCGCCGGGCATGTTCTCCTTCGACCGCATCGACGCCGGCTCGAAACTTCTGGTCGACAACCTGCCCAAAGACCTGCGCGGCAACATTGCTGATTTCTGCGCCGGCTGGGGCTATGTCGCCGCCGAGGTCGCGGCACGTTCATCCGGCATAACGGGGCTCGACCTTTACGAAGCGGATTTCGACGCGCTTGAGGCGGCCAAGGGCAATATCGGCCAGACAGGCTTCGAGCCCGGCTTCTTCTGGACCGATCTGCTGAGCGAGCCGGTCGAGCGGCGCTATGATGCCATCGTCATGAACCCGCCCTTCCATCGCAGCCGGGCGGCCGAGCCGGAAATCGGCGCCGGCATGATCCAGGCGGCGGGCAAGGCGCTGAAACCGGGCGGGCGGCTGTTCATAGTGGCGAACCGTCAGCTGCCTTACGAACCGGTTCTGAAGGCCGTCTTCTCCAGCCATGCCGAGCTCGCCCGCGACGGCATGTTCAAGGTTTTCTCCGCGCGCCGATAGGACGGTGCCGGTCGCCTCAATGCATGCTGACGATGCGCGCCGGCTCGTGGACGGGAATGGTCGCTCTGATATCGCCGGGCTTGATCTTGAGCGGCGCCGGCCTGCCGAACAGATAGCCCTGCACCATCTCGCAACCAGCTGCTCGCAAAAGCGTCGCCTGGTTCTCGGTCTCGACGCCTTCGGCGATGATGCCGACGCCGAGCGCCCGCGACAGGCCGACGATGGTAGAGACGACGGCGCCCGAATTCGAATCGGTGTCGATGCGGCTGACGAAGGAGCGGTCGATCTTCAGCTTGCCGAAGGCGAAGTCGATCAGGTAGCTGAGATTGGAATAGCCGGTGCCGAAATCGTCGACGGCCACCGAAATGCCCATGTCGGCAAGCTGCTGCAGGATGATGGCGGCGCGGTCGCGGTCCTGCATCATCGCCGTCTCGGTCACTTCGAGCTCCAGCCGCGACGGCTTGATGCCGGTGCTGGCCATCGTATCGCGCACGATGCCGACGAAATCCTTGGTCATGAACTGGACCGGCGAGATGTTGACGGCAACGAAGCAGTCCTCGGGCAAATGACGGGCATCGCTGCAGGCCTTGTTCAGCACCCAATTGCCGATCGGGTGGATCATGCCGGTCTCTTCGGCGATCGGAATGAATTCCATCGGCGGGATCATGCCGCGTTCCGGGTGCTTCCAGCGGATCAGCGCCTCGTAGCCGACGATACGGCCGGTCGGCAGGTCGAACTGCGGCTGGTAATGAAGGTCGAAATCGCCACGGTCGAAGGCGATGTGCAGTTCGGATTCAATCCAGTGGCGGTAGTCGGCGACCTGGCCCATGTCGGAATGGAAGACCGACCAGTTGCCCACGCCGCCGGCGCGGGCATTCTGCAGCGCCAGGTTGGAGCGGCGCAGGATGAGGACCGGATCGACGCCATCCTTTGGCATCGCCACGATGCCGACCGACAGGCCGACCGACTGCAGGTGAGAATCGAGCTGGTACGGCTTCAGCATCTCCTCGATCAT
Organism: Mesorhizobium sp. M0626; assembly: GCF_040320665.1. Classification (NCBI taxonomy): domain Bacteria; kingdom Pseudomonadati; phylum Pseudomonadota; class Alphaproteobacteria; order Hyphomicrobiales; family Phyllobacteriaceae; genus Mesorhizobium; species Mesorhizobium sp. M0626. The sequence goes on from NZ_JAMYQD010000029.1 coordinate 33,008, forward strand.
GGTTTCGACGGTGCTTTCCATCGAGCTTTGGAGTTGGTGTTCCCAGACAAGGATAGCGAACTCGCCGGCGCCGATGCGCCCCATCACCGCGCCTTCGGGCATGCAGGCCTTCAACCGCTTGGTGAAGCCGCGGATCAGTTCGTCGCCATGGCTGTAGCCGATGGCGTCGTTGATCTGCTTGAAGCGGTCGATGTCGATGTCGATGAGGAACACCGGCTCACCGGTCCTGATCGTCGCGGACGCCGCGTCGGCGATCCTGCCGACCATCGCCGGCCGCGCCAAAAGCCCGGTCAGCTTGTCGAAATGGGTTTCGTTGAAAACGTAGTCCACCGATTCATCGACGCCGGCGAAGAAGGACAAGGCAGCACCGGCGGCGGCCAGCGCGCATAGCGCCGACGCGATGCCGATCATGGTTTCCGCCTGCATGCCGGCAAAGCCGTCCCCGAAACCATGCCGGAGGCCCCAAAGCCCAAGGATGAAACTGCCAAGGCCCGAACTGGCGACGGTGAGCAGCCGGAACACAGGTGTTCGCTTCGGGTTGCTGACAGCAGGCATTGCTCAGTCCCTGTCGCATGATCCCGAAATCAACTCGACTTTCGGGAAATATCACGCGCAAATTCATAAAGGCTAAAGCATCCTTTGCGCCCAGCAAGAACGCGCAGAGCCCAAGCCCATAAGACTTCTAGCGGATATCTCCTTAAAATGAGTTTCCGCCGATGCATCTAATTTTACTGGTGAGTTAATCGCGTACGCTGTCGGTCTGCTTCAACTCATCCAGGGTTGGCATCGACACGATGTGATAGCCGGAATCCACATAATGGATTTCGCCGGTGACGCCTGACGAGAGGTCGGACAAAAGATAGAGCGCCGAGCCGCCGACCTCGTCGATGGTCACCGTGCGGCGCAGCGGCGAGTTGCGCTGCTGGTAGGAGTACATGTGGCGGGCGTCCGAAATTCCGGCGCCGGCCAAAGTACGCACCGGTCCCGCCGATATGCCGTTCACCCGGATGCCGCGCGGGCCATAATCGTTGGCGAGATAGCGCACGCTGGCTTCCAGCCCGGCCTTGGCGACGCCCATGACGTTGTAGTTCGGCATGACGCGGACAGAGCCGGCATAGGTCAGCGTGATCATCGCGCCGCCTTCGCTCATCAGCGGGGCGGCATGGCGGGCGACCTCGGTGAAGGAGTAGCAGGAGATGACCATGGTGCGGACGAAATTGTCGCGGCTGGTGTCGGCGTAGAGCCCTTTGAGCTCGTTCTTGTCGGAAAAGCCGATGGCGTGGACGACGAAGTCGAGCCCGCCCCATTCCTTGCCGAGCGTCTCGAAGGTGGCGGCGACCGATGCGCTGTCCTCGACGTCACAGGGCACCACCAGAGACGCGCCAAGCTTCTCGGCAAGCGGCTTGACGCGGCGCCCGAAGGCGTCGCCCTGATAGGTGAAGGCAAGCTCCGCCCCGTGTTCGGACAATTTCCTGGCGATGCCCCAGGCGATCGAATGATCGTTGGCGACGCCCATGACAAGCCCGCGCTTGCCCTTCATCAGTCCGTCCATGGCCGGCAATCCCCCTACAAAAAAACGCTGGCCTTATGCGGAATAGCGCTGGAAAATCAGCGTTGCGTTGGTGCCACCGAAGCCGAACGAGTTGGACAAAACCGTGTCGATCCTGGCGTCGTCGATGCGCTTGCGCACGATCGGCATGCCCTCGAATTCGGGATCGAGGTTTTCGATATGGGCGCTCTCGCCGATGAAGCCGCCTTGCATCATCAGGATCGAGTAGATCGATTCCTGTACGCCGGCGGCACCCAGCGAATGGCCGGTCAGCGACTTGGTCGAGGTGATGAACGGCATCTTCTCGCCGAACACCTCTCGGATGGCGCCCATTTCCCGGGAATCGCCGACCGGCGTCGAGGTGCCGTGGGTGTTGATGTAGTCGACCGGCGTGGACACCGTCGCCAGAGCCTGGCGCATGCAGCGCACCGCGCCTTCGCCCGACGGCGCCACCATGTCGTAACCGTCCGACGTCGCGCCATAGCCGACGATCTCAGCGTAGATCTTGGCGCCGCGCGCCTTGGCGTGTTCGAGCTCCTCCAGGATGAGGACGCCCGCGCCGCCCGCGATGACGAAGCCATCGCGATTGGCGTCATACGCGCGGGAAGCTGTCGGCGCACGATCGTTATACTTCGACGACATCGCGCCCATGGCATCGAACAGGTCCGACATCGTCCAGTCGAGGTCTTCATGGCCGCCGGCAAACATCACATCCTGCTTGCCCCACTGGATCAGTTCGTAGGCGTTGCCGATGCAATGCGCCGAGGTCGAGCAGGCCGACGAGATCGAATAGTTGACGCCGTGGATCTTGAACCAGGTGGCGAGCGTCGCCGACGCGGTCGACGACATCGCCTTCGGCACCGCGAACGGACCGATGCGCTTGGGGCTGTTGTTCTTGAGCGTGGTCTCGGCCGCCTCGACGATGGTGCGGGTCGAGGGGCCGCCCGAGCCCATGACGATGCCGGTGCGCTCATTGGTGATGTCGCTTTCGCCAAGCCCGGCGTCGGCGATCGCCTGATCCATCGCGACATGGTTCCAGGCCGCGCCCTGGCTCAGGAAGCGCATGGCACGCCGGTCGATCATAGGGGTCGGGTCGAGCGTCGGCGCGCCCCAGACCTGGCAGCGGAAGCCGTGTTCGGCGAAGGAATCGGAGAAGCTGATGCCTGATTTGGCATCGTGGAGCGAGGATTGCACCTCGTTGGCGTTGTTGCCGATCGACGATACGATGCCGAGGCCTGTGACGACGACCCTTCTCATTCGCAACTCCTTCCAGCGGATGATCCCGAAACCTAGTCGGTTTTCACCGGCGATCATACGCAAAATCAAAATGCCGCAGCGGCGTTGCGTCTCGGAAGAACGCGCCGCTGCAGTGGCGCCGGTCAGGCGGCCGATTGCTTGGACAGCCCCACCTTGAGGTCCGTCGCAGTGTATATGGGTTCGCCGTCGGCCTTAAGCCAGCCATCGGCGATACCGAGCACCAGGCGTCCACGCATGACGCGCTTGAAATCGATGCCGTATTCCACCTTCTTGACCGAAGGCGTCACCATCCCCTTGAACTTCACTTCGCCGGTCGACAGCGCCATGCCCTTGCCCGGCTCGCCGAGCCAGCCGAGGTAAAAACCCGTCAATTGCCACATGGCGTCAAGGCCCAGGCACCCCGGCATGATCGGATTGCCGATGAAATGGCAGGCGAAGAACCACAGGTCCGGTTTGATGTCGAATTCGGCACGGATGAAGCCCTTGTCATGGGCGCCGCCGGTCTCGCTGATCTCGGTGATGCGGTCGAACATCAGCATCGGCGGATAGGGCAGCTGGGCGTTGCCAGGCCCAAACAGCTCGCCGCGGGCGCAGGCAAGCAATTCCTCATAACCGTAGCTGGATTTCGAACCCGCCATATGTCTCGTCCCCATAATGTCCCGGGCGGTGGGGCGCCCTTGTCGTTGGTTTCCTAACACAATCCCTTTCGGTCCGGAAACCGGCGTTTGCGCTTAACCCGCCCGTCTGCCCGGGTCAATGCGCGCTCTCGCATCGGCCCGAAATCGATCTCGATTCCGGAAAGCACGATGCGACGCCAAAAAAGCAATAGAGCGCACTTAGTGCGTCCAACTGGACGCACGTCGCTCTATTGATCGTATTCCGCCAACAGAATATATGTCGGGAGGTATCCAGTTTCGGTTGATGACGTTTTTTCGCCACTCTGGGCGTGTCTTGAGGCAGAACTGTGGGCTTGGACGGATAGATGGATCTGGGCTGCCGGAAGGAAAATGTCGCTGTGGACAAGCGGGTTCGCGAAGCCGGCCTCAGGCCGACACGCCAACGCATTGCGCTGGCCGATCTGCTGTTTGCCAAGGGCGACCGCCACCTTTCGGCCGAGGAACTGCATGAAGAGGCGGTCGCCGCCGGCGTGCCGGTCTCGCTCGCCACCGTCTACAACGCGCTTCACCAGTTCACCCAGGCCGGCCTGCTGCGCATCCTGGCGGTCGAGGGGTCCAAGACCTATTTCGACACCAACACCTCCGATCACCATCATTTTTACATCGAAGGCGAAAACAGGATCTTCGATATAGAAAGCGGTCCGGTGACCGTCTCCAACCTGCCGGAGCCACCCGCAGGTATGGAGATCGCCAATGTCGACATCGTGGTGAGGCTGCGCCCGAAACGCAGCGTTTAAGCCCCAACCCGTGAAACCTGTCGATTTTGCAATCCGGCTCGAATGGGTTGCGGTCGCGGTCGTGGCTATAGTCGCCTATGCCGCGTCAGGCGTTTCCTGGTGGCTGTTCGCCCTGCTTATCCTGGCGCCAGACCTGTCGATGCTGGGCTATCTCGCCGGGGCACGGATCGGCGCTGTCGCTTACAATGCCTTGCACATATTGATCGTCCCGCTGTTGCTGGCGCTCGCCGGATATGTTCTGGCCAATTCGACGGCGACCGCGATTGGTCTGATCTGGATCATCCACATCGCCGTCGACCGCGCGCTCGGCTACGGTCTCAAACTGTCGGCCGGTTTTCGGGACACCCATCTCGGCCGTATCGGCCGTTAGGCCTCCAGCAATCTCAATTCTTGACGTGCTCGCCGGGATAGGCGCCCCACACCTGCGACTGGGCGATCCAGCCGGTGTGGCCGTCGAAGGTCATTTCGCACCACTGGCCATCGCAGGTTTTGATCGTGCCCGTAACGCCCGGCTCGATGATGGCGATGACGCTGGCGTCCTTGTCGGCATCGTCGAGCAGATTGATTCGGCCCCCCTTGGTGCGCTGCCAGGGGGCGACGATCGCGGTCCGGCGGCCCGACAGCAGCGACTGGTTGATCCAACCCTCCGAGCCATCGGCATCGCGCACGCGCCGCCAGGTATCGAATTCCTGGATGATCTCCATAGGCAGGCCGGCCTTTGTGTACATCCAGTCGACGGAATAGTTGGCGCCGGGCCCAACGCGCGAGTTGACGCGAGCCGATTTCAGGCTGACGAAACGCGGCAGCGGCAGGCCGCTCGGCCCGAGCGTGACCGTCTGCACAGGTGCGGCGGCACCTTGCGCCGCGGCTTGCGGGAAATGCAGGAGAGCGCCGAGAAGCGCTGCGCTGAGGATCAGGCGAAGCGACGCGAAACCAGACACTTTCATTCCTTTCGGCGCGTGCCCTTTGGCCCGGGCGCCCCTTTTTCTTTGTCTTCGGCGGCACCGCTTGTTACAGGAGTGGCAGGCACCGCGACCGGTATTCAGTTTCGCCTGTCTTGGTTAAAGAGGTCTCAACGAGATCGGGTTCGAGGAAACAATGGCAGGCAAAAAACGGCCTCTCGTCGTCATCACGCGCAAGCTGCCCGATCCGGTCGAGACCCGCATGCGCGAACTCTTCGACGCCAGGCTGAATGTCGAGGACCGCCCGATGACGCAGCCGGAGCTGGTCGCGGCGATCAAGGAAGCCGATGTGCTGGTGCCGACCATCACCGACCAGATCGATGCGGCGCTGATTGCCCAGGCCGGCGACAATCTCAAGCTGATCGCCAATTTCGGCAATGGCGTCGACAAGATCGATGTGGCGGCGGCGGCCAAGAAAGGCATTACCGTCACCAACACGCCGAACGTGCTGACCGAAGATACGGCCGACATGACCATGGCGCTGATGCTGGCCGGGCCGCGGCGGCTGGCCGAAGGCGCCAATGTGCTCACCAGCGACAAGAAATGGGCCGGTTGGTCGCCGACCTGGATGCTCGGCCGGCGCATCTGGGGCAAGCGCCTCGGTATCGTCGGCATGGGCCGCATCGGCACTGCGGTTGCGAGGCGCGCCAAGGCTTTCGGCCTGTCGATCCACTACCATAACCGCCATCGCGTGCTGCCGGCGGTCGAGGAAGGGCTGGAGGCGACCTATTGGGAAAGCCTCGACCAGATGCTTGCCCGCATGGACATCATCTCGATCAACTGCCCGTCGACGCCGGCGACCTTTCATCTGCTTTCGGCGCGGCGCCTAGCTCTGCTTCAGCCCACCGCCTATGTGGTCAACACCGCGCGCGGCGACATCATCGACGAGGAAGCGCTGGTCAAGCTGATCCAGGACGGCAAGATCGCCGGCGCCGGCCTCGACGTCTACGAGCACGAACCGGCGCTGAACTCGAAACTGCTGAAGCTTGCCGCCAAGAACAAAGTCGTGCTTTTGCCGCATATGGGTTCTGCGACGATCGAGGGCCGCATCGACATGGGCGAGAAGGTGATCATCAACATCCGCGCCTTCTTCGACGGCCACCGGCCGCCGGACCGCGTGCTGCCGCTACGGACTTGAAGCGGGCCGCGTTCAGGATGCGGTTGTGAGGGCGCCATCCGCCGCGACACTCACACGCTTGCCGCGATAGGCCTCAAAAGCGTCGCGCCTGAGCCTGAGCGCTACCGGCGTCGGCCAGCCCATTTCCCTGGCCACAATCAAGCCAAGCAGCAGGATCGCGTCCGGCTCGTGCAGCACGAGTGCCGTCGGCGCATGGCCATTGTGGACGAGTTCCATCAGCACGGCTGACGCTGAGGACGAGCCGATCGTGCCGGGCAGGAACAGCACGCGCCCGGAAATGGTTTCGCCATGCTGCGGGTGACGGACATCGGCGATGCGGCCGCTCTTCGGATCGACGCCGCCCCAGAAGCTGATCGGCGCGGTCAACACCAGGGCTGCGCCTTCGCCGCCACTGCCAGGCACCAGAATTTCGGCTGCGGCGCTCATGCGGCGATATCCGTAAATCGCGGCTTACCCGTGACGGCGCTTTCGACGCAGTCGGCCAGCGAACAGTAAAGCACGGCGTAGCCGGTATTGCCCGGGGCATATTGCGCGAATTTTCCCGAATTGGTCATCAGCACGCCGCCGGCCAACGCCGGCAGGATTGGCGTCACCACCACGCAGGTATCGGCGACGATGACGACACCGCTGGCCTCGAGCGTCTTGCGCTGGCCGTTCTGTTCCAGCCCGGTGAGCACGTGCCGGCCGGTGCAGGCGTAAATCGGCACGCTGAGCTGCCGCCCGCCAATCAGCCGTTCCAGTGCATCGAATTCGGCCGACGACAGATGCGGACTGCCGATCGCCACCGCATCGATGGCGGTTTGCGTGGCTGCCGTGGACAGGCCTGCGCGGGCTTTGGCGGCCATTTCCGGCGTCACGCGGATCACCGTTTCCGGCCTGCCGCCGGCCAGGATGGTCTCGGCGTCGGGCGCTTCGGGCGTTACCCCGGCGATATGGAACAGGCCGACGGCGCCCGACGATGCCGCCGCGGCGCCGAAGGCTTTCAGCGCGTCCTCGCCGGGATGGCTGGATGTGCCGGTGACGACGCCGACCGCGTTGCCGACCTCGCGGCCGTAGAGGCTGCCTAGCACCGGCCAGGCGATCTCGGAGCCAAGGAACGAGGCGGAGAGGCCGGACACATCGAACACCAGCCGTGCCTGCCGGTTCTCGGGGCGATGCAGGCCGTAATCCGGCGCGCGCCCCGATATGGCGCAGGCGATGTCGAGGAAGTCGCCATAGCGGTTGGTGCGTGCCCCCAGCACCGAATTGCAGAACACCACCGCGTTGGATTCGCCCCAGGCGACATCGCTGCCAAGCGCTGGCCTGTGGCCGGCTTGATAGGGCGCGCAGGTCCAGCTCTGCTCGCAGCCAAGTTTGCGGTAGGCCTCCATCATTCGTCGCGCCATGCCGCGCGCCGGCTCTTCGAGGCGCACGCGCGAGCAGCCCATCAGATCGAGCGCGCCGACATTGAGCGTCGAGCGCACCGCGACCCTGGCGCCGCCATCGACCAGCCTTTCGGCAAACAGCGTGCCGGAATCGCCGTGATAGAGCGCGCCGTCTATATGCGTCGAGGCGATCGGGATCAGTCGCGGCGCGCCGAGCAGCGCAGCGCTTTCGGCAACGATGCGCATCGCCATCGCCGCCCCGTCATGGCCGGAGGCGATTGTCTGCTCCTGTGCGCTGAGGGCGAGGCTCACGCGAACTCCTTGCGCATGGTGATCGAGGTCGGCCGGTCATAGCCGTCATGCGCGGTGCGTTCAGTCTCGCGAAAGCCGAGACCGGCAAAGGTTGCATGATTTACGGTCAGTTCGATTCGCGTCTGCAGTTCGATGGCCGGTTTGTTCCGGCTGCGGGCGAGAAATTCGACAGCCTGCATCAGCCGCCTGCCGATGCCTTGCCCTTGAAGCTCAGGTTCGACGGCGAGCTTGCCGATGTAGAAATCATCGGCTCTCTCCAGCGCGAAAACGCAGCCGGCGATCCTGTCATCCTGCAGGGCCAGCAACACGGTCTCGCGGCCAGCCTTGTCCCTGAGGTTTCCGGCGTTCAGCAGATGTGCCGAGGAGGGCGGGTCGATGACGCCGTCCATCGGTGCAAAGGCGCGCATGATCAGGCTGAGCAGTTCGTCCCAGCGGTCGAAGCCGGGGGCGAGCTGCGTGACCAAAACACTGGCAGGCTGATCCATGCGGTCAGCTTCTCTTGTAGCGGATCGTGTCGAAGCGCGCCGACAGCGCATCGTAGAGCAGCAGCCGGCCGACCAGCGGTTCGCCGATGCCGGTGATCAGCTTGATCGTTTCCATCGCCTGCAGCGTGCCGACGACGCCGGTCAGCGCACCGACGACCCCGGCCACCGCGCAGGATGGCACCAGCCCCTCTGGCGGCGCTTCGGGAAAGAGGTCGCGATATCCAGGGTTCGGTCTGCCGTCGGTGCCGGTGCCGAACGGCATCAACACCGTAACCGAGCCGTCGAAGCGGCCGACGGCGGCATGCACGAGCGGCCGCTTTTCCGCCGCGCAGGCATCCGCCACCACATAGCGCGTCTCGAAATTGTCGGAGCCGTCGACGACCACGTCGTAGCGCGCCACGAGAACGGCAGCATTGTCGGCCGTCAGCCTGAAATCGTGCAATTCCACCGCGACATGGGGATTGATCCGGGCGATCGCTGCTTTGGCGCTCTCGGTCTTCGCCGTTCCGACCGTATCGGTGGCGTGGATCACTTGCCGCTGCAGATTGGACAGCGAGACAATATCGTCGTCGACGATGCCAAGCGTGCCGACGCCTGCGGCAGCGAGATATTCCAGCACCGGCGCGCCGAGGCCGCCGGCGCCGATCACCAGCACTCGCGCCCGCTTCAGCCTCTGCTGGCCGGCGCCGCCGATCTCAGGCAGCACGATGTGGCGGGCATAGCGTTCGAGTTCTTCGTCGGTGAGGGCGGCAGGGGTCATTGCCCGACCATATAGCGGAGCAAAAACCTTGTCAGGTCTCTTCGGTTGGCCCAACCGTGCCGTGGTCGACGGTGAGGAACTGCGCGCGTCCCCTCAGGCTGGAAAACAGCGCGGCGTCGGTTCCGGTCATGAAGGCCTGGCAGTTCAGCTCCTCCAGGATCGAGAACAGCGCGGCGCGCCGGCCGGCATCGAGATGCGCGGCAATCTCGTCGAGCAACAGGATCGGCGTCATCCCCGACATCTCGCCGGTCAGCCTTGCGTGCGACAACACGATGCCGACCAGCAGCGCCTTCTGCTCTCCGGTCGAGCAGAGTTCGGCCGGCATCGCCTTGGGGCGGTGGCGCACCAGTAGATCCGAACGGTGCGGGCCGTCGAGCGTGCGTCCGGCGGCGCGGTCGCGCTCGCGGCCGTCGGCAAGGGCGTCGCGATAGCGTTGCTCGACATCCGCAGCGGGTGCTGAGGCGACATGGCTTTCAAGGTCGCCGAAGAGGCTGATGTCGGCTTGCGGAAACGGCCCGCTGGACGGCAACCTGTCGATCATGGCGGCCAGCAGGCGCACCAGCTCGGCGCGCGCCGCGGCAATCGCCACGCCGGTTTCGACCATTCGCATCTCGATGGCGTCGAACCATGCGCCGTCTCGCGAACCTTCCGTAAGCAATCGGTTACGTCCGCGCATCGCCTTCTCATAGTCGAGCGCGCGCTGGCCGTGGCCGGGATCGATCGCAAGCACCAGCCTGTCGAGAAAGCGCCGCCGGTCCGCGGCAGGCCCCGGGAACAGCCCGTCCATGGCCGGCGTCAGCCAGACCACGCGCAGCCATTCCAGCATGGCGTCGGCCGACCGTGCCGGCGCGCCATTGATGCGCACCTTGCGACCGCCCTCGCCGGCCGCTTCACCCCCGGTGATGCCGGTGCCGATCTCGACCTGCCCCTCCGGCCCGTCGAGCCTTGCGTGCAGCGCAAAGCCGCCATCGCCGCCTTCGCGGGCCACGTCGACATAGGGCGCCCGGCGCAGGCCGCGGCCAGGCGTCAGCAGCGAGATGGCTTCCAGGAGATTGGTCTTGCCGGCGCCATTGTCGCCGGAAAACACCACCGCGCCGGGTGAAAAGCCGATCGACAACGCCGCATAATTGCGGAAATTCGTAAGTGTGAGCTTACTTATGTGATTTTGTTCCGGCAACCGCTATCCGCCTGTAGAAGTTGCCGCAATCAATTATGCTGCAGTGTGCCGCAGTGCGGCTGCTACACCCGCATCGGCATCAGCACGTAGAGCGCGGTCTCATCGGCCATGTCGTGGATCAGCGTCGGCGAACCGGCATCGGCCAGCATGAACTTGGCTTCCGTGCCGGTCAGTTGAGCAGCGACGTCGAGCAGATATTTGGCGTTGAAGCCGATCTCGATCGGGTCTGAGGAGTAATCAGCGGCCAGTTCCTCGGTGGCGCTGCCCGAATCCGGATTGTTGACGGCAAGCGTCACCTGGCCTTCGGTGATCGAAAGCTTCACCGCGCGGCCGCGCTCGGAGGAAATGGTCGAGACGCGATCGACGGCGGCGGCGAAGCTCTGGCGGTCGATGATCAGCTTCTTGTCGTTGCCGGTCGGAATGACGCGCTGGTAGTCCGGGAAAGTGCCGTCGATCAGCTTCGAGGTCAGAACCACGCTGCCGATGGTGAAGCGGATCTTGGTGTCGGACAATTCGGTGGTCACCGCGACATCGGGATCGTCGACCAGCTTCTGCAATTCGCTGACCGTCTTGCGCGGAATGATGATGCCCGGCATGCCTTCGGACCCGGCCGGAGCGTCGATCTCGGCGCGCGCCAGGCGGTGACCGTCGGTCGCCACCGAACGCAGCTTCAGCTTGCCGCCAGTTTCATGCGTGTGCAGGTAGATGCCGTTGAGATAGTAGCGCGTCTCTTCGGTGGAGATGGCGAACTGGGTCTTTTCGATCAGGCCTCTCAGGGCGACGGAATCGAGCCGGAAGATGTGTGAGAAGGACCCCGCCGAAAGCTCCGGGAAATCGGACTGCGGCAGGCATTGCAGGCGAAAGCTCGAGCGGCCCGACGTTACCGTCATGGCGTTGCCGTCCTCGTCGGTCTTCAGCATCACTTCGGCGCCGTCGGCCAGCTTGCGCACGATGTCGTAGAGCAGGTGCGCCGGAACCGTCGTCGCCCCGCCGCGCTCGACCTTTGCCGGCGTCGCTTCGGTCACTTCGAGGTCGAGGTCGGTGGCTTTCATTTCAAGGCTGGCGCCCTCGGCGCTGAGCAGCACGTTCGACAGGATCGGTATGGTATTGCGCCGCTCGACCACGCGATGAACGTGGTTGAGCGACTTCAGGAGATTGGACCGTTCCAGGATAACACGCATGACGAAACAGGCTCGCTTGAATGAATGGACGGGTCACCAGTGGGCGGCGCCCCGCGAAAGGTCTGAACAGGCTCAGAATCTATGCAAACTGACAGGAAAAAGCCAGCAAACGCAAGTCCGGGCCACCGGTTCGCGCCGGTTAAGCGGGCTTTCTGGGGATAAAGCGGACGTTGGCCGGCAACCGATGCATGTCGCCGAAAACTGCGCAGCGGTTTTGGGACAACGACATGCATCAAAACAAGAAAATTTAAAGTGCGACGACCGTTTGCCGCGCCGATCAGGCTTGGTCGTTGATCAGCCTGCGCAACAGTTCCAGTTCCTGCGCCAGCGTGTTGTCGACGCCGGAAAGGTCCTCGATCTTGCGCACCGCATGCAGCACCGTGGTGTGGTCGCGCCCGCCGAACCGCCGGCCGATCTCCGGCAGCGAGCGCGGCGTCAATACCTTCGACAGGTACATGGCGACCTGCCTGGGCTTCACGATGGTGCGCGTGCGCCGGTTGGACAGCAACTCGGTCTTCGACACATTGTAGTGGCGCGCCACGATGCGCTGGATGTCCTCGATGCGCACCCGCTTCGGCTCGCCAGAGCGATAGATGTGCCCCAGGATCTCGTCGATGCGGTCGATGGTGATCGCCGGCTCGAACGACTGACGAAACAGCAGTTGGTTGAACGCGCCCTCCAGCTCACGACCGCTGCCGGTCACCGTGCGGGCGACATGGTTGAGGATCTCCTCCGAAATATTGAGCGATGCATCGTCAACCTTGGCGGTGGCAAGCCGAATTTTGAGCATGCCTATGCGCATGGCGAAGTCCGGCGCCGACATTTCCAGCGCGACACCGCCATTGAGGCGCGAGCGCACCCGCGGTTCCAGCGATTCCAGTTCCGACGGCGGCCTGTCAGCGGCAACCACCACTTGCTTGGCGCTGTCGAGCAGCATGTTGATGAGATGGCAGAATTCGTGCTGGATCGACTTGCCCTGCAGGAACTGCATGTCGTCGATGATCAAGAGGTCGATGTCGCGCAGCTGTTCCTTCAGCGTCAGCGCATTGTTGTCGCGGATCGCGGTGGCGAAGCGCCACATGAAATATTCGGCCGTCAGATAGACGACGCGCGATTTCGGGTTCTGTTTCAGGGATTCGGCCGCAATCGCCTGCAAAAGGTGCGTCTTGCCGAGCCCGACGGTCGCATGAAGGAACAGCGGGTTGAAGCGCACCGCGCTCGACTGCGATTCCGCCACGGCTTTGGCTGCGGCGAAAGCCACCCGGTTCGACGGGCCTTCGATGAAGGAGCCGAACGTGTAGCGCGGGTCGAGCGGCGACCCCAGCACATTGTGCCGGAATTCGCTCTCGATCGGCGTGCCGGGACGAGGGGCGGGCGCCCGCTCCACCCTGCCGGGGCCGACCGTGCCGGCCGCCAATGCGGTCTGCGTATGCTTGGTCATCTTGCGCGCCGGCACGGCCTCGGGTTCGACGCCATTGCGGGCAGGACGGGTCGCGGTGCGCACGACCATCTCGATCTTGAGGATTTCGGGATCCTCGTGCTTCCACAGATCGGCGATGAGATCGAGATAATGGCCATTGATCCACGAGCGCAGGAAGGCCGTGGGCACCGAGATGCGTACAATGCCCCGGGAAGCCTCAGCCACCTTCATACGGCCGAACCAGCTCGAATAGACCTCGGTTCCCAGGCGCGCCTTCAACTGGGCCTTGACCCGGTCGAACTTCTGTTCCGCGTCGCTGGAAGCCACCATATCGTGCGCTCCGACCAATGTTCCGGGAAATGGCAGGTCGCCCGTAAGCTCCCGCTCGATGCCGCTCTGCATGATTGTGCGTCCCTTTTCCTTTGTACCTTTTTCCGCCGGGAGTGCGCCTCCTGCACCCATGTTTCCGGCGACCGTATCTTCGCTACAACACCACCGCCGCCGCCGGCGGATGACGTTGCCTCGTCAGAATGGGATCGGTCCCGGCTGCTTAGGCCAGTCCGTCTGACATGTTCGGGCAAAGCGGTGCTACCCGGCGAAAACGCCGGTGCGCCATCAAGCTGCCATGTACAATTACGCCAGTCCCCTATCGTATCGAAAAGGCAAGCCATACCCGTTCGCGGAATTGATCCACGTCATGAATTCTGCCACTGTTAGCTGGCCGATTCAGGCTGGGTTAAGGGCTAATGGCCCGTCCCTTTCGATAGATCGACATTACCGAAATCGCTGTGGATAGGGCAAGGCCACCTCTAACGGATTTTTAAGGAATCTGGTTAGTGAACAACGGTTCGGGCTCCGTGCTGGAAGCGCATATTTTGACAAAGCCATTGGGATTCAAACCCTTTTGCCGCGAATATGAAAATGGCTGTGCGGTTTGAAATTTTCTGAAATAATTCGCTTGACACCAACTTGCTGCCTATCGCCCACAGGCGATGTGAACAAGCTGTGGATCACTTCCAGCAAGTCGTTGAAAAATATCAGCAATTTGTGACAGCCAAATTTATTGGCGTGGGCCGTTTCGGCGGATTGGAATATCAGTGGGAGTGTATGTGCCGGCAAAGCATTCCAGACTCTGGAATGCGGCTCGGGCGTGCTTTGCGGCCGTTCTTTTTAAGTGCTTGCCGGCAAACGAAAAAACCCGGCGCGATTGGCCGGGTTTGAAAGAACGACAGTTCAGGAACGGTCGATCAGGCCGACAGCACCTTGAGGCGGTGAGCCAGACGCGACACCTTGCGCGATGCCGTATTCTTATGGATCACGCCCTTGGTCGCGGCGCGCATCAATTCCGGCTCTGCGGTCTTGAAGGCTTCCAGCGCGGCTGCCTTGTCGCCGGCAGCCAGTGCCTCTTCGACCTGGCGGACATATGTACGCACGCGCGAGCGGCGGTTCTTGTTGATCGCTGCGCGGCGGGCGATCTTGCGCGTTGCCTTTTTGGCCGAGGAGGTATTGGCCATGATGCCTCTCTTCTGATCTGGTGGGCGCATGCGGGATGCCGCAGGGCGCAAAAAACAAACGGGCAGCCAACGGCCGCCTCGATTGGGGCGGCTTATAGTTCAGCTTTTCCGGCGCGTCAACGCCGCTTTGGCTTCTTTTTGGTCGTCGCCGCCGCCACTCTAGCGATTGGTGAAATTCGGCTTCCGCTTCTCGGCAAAGGCGGCCATCCCTTCCTTCTGGTCGTCGAGCGCAAACAGCGAGTGGAACAGCCGGCGTTCGAAACGCAGTCCCTCCGCCAGCGCCGTCTCGTAGGCGCGGTTGACTGCCTCCTTGGCCATCATCACCGATGGCAGTGAAAACTCTGATATTCTGGCCGCGGCCTTCATCGCCTCCTCGATCAACTCGCCGGCCGGCACGACGCGCGAGGCCAGGCCGCTGCGCTCGGCTTCGGCGGCATCCATCATCCGACCGGTCAGGCACATGTCCATGGCCTTCGACTTGCCGACAAAGCGGGTCAGCCGTTGCGACCCGCCCATGCCGGGAATGACGCCGAGCGTGATTTCGGGCTGGCCGAATTTCGCCGTGTCGGCGGCAATGATGAAATCGCACATCATCGCCAGTTCGCAGCCGCCGCCCAGTGCATAGCCGGCGACCGCCGCGATCATCGGCTTGCGGGTGCGGGTAAACTCTTCCCAGCCGACGAAGAAATCCTGCACATAGGCCTCGGCGTAGGTGACGGCCTGCATCTCCTTGATGTCGGCGCCCGCAGCAAAGGCTTTCTCCGAGCCGGTGATGACCATGGCGCCGATGCCGGGATCGGCGTCGAACCCCTTTGCCGCCGTCAGCAAATCCGCCAGCACCTGCGCGTTCAGCGCGTTGAGCGCCTTGGGCCGGTTCAGCGTGATCAGGCCGACCTTGCCGCGCGTCTCGACGACGATGGTTTCATAGCTCATGGGCTGGCCTCCTGGTTGCGGCACTGAAGGACCGTCTAGCTTACCGCTGGCAGGTCCGGCAATAAAAGGTCGAGCGGCCGCTTTGCACGATGCGCTCGATGTGGCCGCGACAGCCGGGCGTCGGACAGGGCTCGCCTTCGCGATCGTAGACCGCGAAGGAATGCTGGAAATGGCCCAGCGACCCGTCTGTGTGCACATAGTCGCGCAGCGAAGACCCGCCGGCGGCGATCGCATCGGCGATCACCGAACGGATTGCCTCGGCCAGTCGTTCGCTCTGTTCCTTGGCCTTCTTGCTGGTCCCGGCGATGGTGCCTGCCTCGCGCAATGGCGAAAGGCCGGCGCGCCACAGCGCTTCCGACACATAGATATTGCCGAGCCCGGCAATCAGCTTCTGGTCGAGCAACGCCGCCTTTAACGGCGATCTGCGGCCCTTCAGCAGAGAGGCGAGCAGGGCGCCTTCCAGCGCATTGCCGGTCGGCTCGACGCCCAGTCCCGCCAGCATCGGATGCGCGTCGGCCAGCCCTTCGGCAAACAGCATGAAGCCGAAGCGACGCGGGTCGTTGAAGACCACGCGAGACTGGACGCCGACAGGCGACACGACATGGAACACCACATGGTCGTGCTTGGCATTCTTCGAGCGCTCTTGATGGAACGTGCCGGGCGTCTCTTTGTCATCGGCGGTCTCGATGCGGAACGAGCCCGACATGCCGAGATGGCAGATCAGCACCGGGCCACCGTCCAGGTGTATGGTGAGATATTTGGCGCGGCGGCCAAGCGCGGTGACGGTCTTGCCGGTCAGCCGCAGCGCAAATTTCGCCGGAAACGGAAATCTGAGATCGGGCCGGCGCGCCTCGACGCGCACGATCCGCGCGCTTTCCAGAACCGGCTGCAGCCCGCGCCGGACCGTTTCGACCTCGGGCAGTTCAGGCATGGCCGCCTATCGCCGCATGGAAGGAAGCGCCGTGGCGGCCGCGCGCCAGCTTGAGGTGTTCGGCGACCGTCTCGCCGATATCGGCGAAGGTGGTCCTGAGCCCGATGTCGCCGCCCGTGAGACCTGGTGCGGTGCCGATGACCGGGATGCGTTCGCGCGTGTGGTCGGTGCCACGCCATGTCGGATCGTTGCCATGGTCGGCGGTGAGGATGAGCAGATCGCCCGGCTTCAGCTTTGCCAGTGCCTCGGGCAGCCGGCGGTCGAAGGCTTCGAGCGCCGCAGCATAGCCGGCGACGTCGCGGCGATGGCCGAACTCGGTGTCGAAGTCGACGAAATTGGCGAACACCAGGTCGCCGTCGCCGGCATCGTCCATCGCGCCCAGCGCCTTGTCGAACATTGCCATGTTGCCGGGCGCCTTGCGTACTTCAGAGATACCGCGGTGGGCGAAGATGTCGCCGATCTTGCCGACCGCGATCACCCGGCTGCCGCGCCCGGTCAAGCGGTCGAGCAGCGTCGGCTCAGGCGGCGGCACGGCGTAGTCATGGCGGTTATAGGTGCGCTCGAAGGTGGCTGATGTTTCGCCCAGAAAAGGCCGTGCGATCACCCGTCCGATCTTCAGCGGGTCGACCAGCCGGCGTACCGTCTTGCAGAACTCGTAGAGCCGCTCCAGGCCGAAATGAACTTCGTGCGCTGCTATCTGCAGGACGGAATCGACCGAGGTGTAGCAGATCGGCTGGCCGGTGCGGATATGCTCCTCGCCAAAGCGCTCGATGATTTCGGTGCCGGGTGCATGGCAGTTGCCGAGAATGCCCGGCACCTTGCCCTCGCGGATCATCGCTTCGGTCAGTTCGGCAGGGAAGGCGGGCACCTTATCGGGGAAATAGCCCCAGTCGAACCGCACGGGCAGACCGGCGATTTCCCAGTGACCCGACGGCGTATCCTTGCCGCTCGAAATCTCCTGCGCGGCGCCGTGGAAAGCGGAGGCTGAAACAGCGGCTTTGCTGTCGAAGTGGAAGCCAGTTGCGGTTTCTGCTGCGCGGCCGAGACCGAGCGAAACCATGGTGGGCACCTTCAGCGGTCCCTCGCGCAGGCCCTCGCGATCGGCGCGGGCTTCCGCGCAGGCCAGCGCGATATGTCCGAATGTGTTCGAGCCGGCGTCGCCATAGCGTTCGGCATCGGCGGCGCCGCCAATGCCGAAAGAATCGAGAACGAAGAGGAAAGCGCGTGCCATCGGTGCCGTCATTGCCAGTCTGGTTGACCAGACATAAGGTCCCGTCGCGGCATTGGCAAATCGTAAACCAGGCGGCAACGGCCTGGCGCGATAGTCGCGAAGTCGGGCAGGCGTGGTGTACGCATCCTTGAGACATGCGATGCGCTTCAAGGAAACGGTGTGCGGGGCATGGATCGATGAGACGGGCTGACCTCGGTTGGAGTGCACTAGCGACCACTGTAGCGCTCCTGGCCTCGCAGCTCGCCGCGCACGCCGACTGGCGCGACCAGATCGGCACGTTTCGCATCGGCATCGTTGCCGAGCCGGACGCCGGCAACACGGTTCCGGGTCTGGCCATGCTGACTGACGCCTACGGCAGGGCGCTCGGCATGAAGGTGGAATTCGTCGTCGCGCATGACTATGCGGCGCTGATCGAGGCGCAGGCCAATGGCCGGATTCAATACGCGGTCTATTCGGCGACCGCCTACGCCACCGCCTCGGAGCGCTGCGGCTGCGTCGAACCTCTTGTGGCGCCGGTCGACGCCGACGGTGCCACGGGCATCCGCTCCGTGCTTTTGACGCGCGACGGCAGGCTTTCCGATCTCGCGGCCCTGGAAACGCACCGCATCGCCATGGCGCCTTCCGACAATGTCGGCGGTTCGCTTCTACCGCTCGCCGGGCTGGCGGCCGACGGCATCAAGATCAGCCAGGATGCGCCATTCCTCGCTCATGCCGGCTCGGCTGCCGCCGCAGAAGCGATGCTGGTCGATGGCCAGGCCGATGCCTTGTTCGGCTGGGAGCGGGCCACGGCGGAAAACCGGACGGCGATTGCTGGCGATCAGCCGGCTGATCCGGACGGCACGGCGGCGCGACTGGAGGCGGCGGGCATTCCAGAAGCCGCGCTCCAGATCATCTGGACCTCCGGCGTGCTCAGATACGGCCCTCACGCCGTCCGCAGCGATCTCGACCCCGAAGCCAAACGCCGACTGACCGTCTTCCTCACCAATCTCAGATCGCAGTCGCCGGAAGTCTACGATTTCGTGGAATCGAAACATTCGGGAGGGTTCACGCTCGCCGCTGCGAGTGACTATGCGATGGCCGATTCCATCGTGCGCCTGGTGTCGGGCAGCACCGACAGCGGCGCGCAATAAAGCCGGGGTCGGATGGGCCAGAGCTGCTTCAGCAATCGCTGCAGGGGATCGACGTGGTCCGGCGCGGCCTGAGATAGTAGGTTTCGCTCATCGTTATCTTGCCTTCGTTGAAGGCCGAGATAAATCCGAGCGGCTTTTCGGAGCCTTCCGACCAGGAGATGATCGGTTGGTATGCTAGAGTGGTTTTGACACGAATGAGGAAAGTCCCCGCAACATTGAGCGTCGCCGGAACGGTGGTGGAAGTTGTCGGGTTGGAGTCGCGGCCAGTCTTCCCATCCAGCACGCTCCAGGACCACGCCACCTTTGCTTGCGGTATCGGATTGTTCGGGTCGGTTCTGATGTCGATTGCCGTAATGGAGATATTGGCGACCGAGCGGTTGTAAGGCTGAAGGCTGGAGTTGCCGATCTTCATGATGTCGGTGAGATCTGCGTTGACCACCGACGTTTGCTGCGTGACGAGGTCGGCAACCATGGAGCTGATGCGGCTGACCTTCTTGCTGGCCTCGATGGCTTGCGAGGCCTCCATCGTAATGAAATACATGATCAGCAAGACAGGCACGATGAGGGCAAACTCGACGGCCGCTATGCCGCGCCGATCGGAAAAAAACCGCGCCGCTCTCTTCCAGCTAACCGACATCCCCGGATGTGCCCCCGCACGAAACATGCACTTTTCCTTTTGCTTACACGTGCAATTTCAGTTGTCGAATGGCTCGTTTTGCCACGTTGTCGTCGCGTAATGCAGAGTCTTGCCGCCATCCATATTCGACATGTATTGAGCCATGAAATCGGTCATGACCGGCCAAGGGTAAAAGACCCGCAGCATGTTCTTTGATTCTGCCGGACCTATTGTAGGGGTCCCGAAAGCCGGGTCCTTGCCTGTATCCGGATCCTTGCCCGTCAGCGTGATGGTCGAGCCGGAAATCGTGAAACCCGCACTGGCTGCCCCGGCAAAGGTCTTGAACGGGCGCAGATCCACCAGCAAACCGGGGCAACCCTTCGCGACAATGATCTCGAGTCTGGCGCAGACCAAGCCCTTCAGCTTCTCTTCCGTCACATCGGCTTGCCTCAACTGGCCAGTACGCAACTGACGGGCGATATCATCGGTGATGTTGGCCATCACCTCCTGTCCGGCAAATGAAACGCAGCTCTCGAGGATGGCGAAGACGAGAGCCGCAAACGGTAGCGCAAGCATCGCGAATTCTATCGCCGTGCTGCCGCGCCGATCACGAAGGAAACGACGGGCAAACGTCACGCGCCCTGCCTTGGCCTTGCAGATCTCGCGTTCTGAATCCTCGTCCAAAACGTCGCCCATATCCCGTTCCTGCGATCCTGATGCGGTACCGTCAGCACCACTATCAAGAACCCATTTAGCTCCGGTTTGAATGACCGTTAAATTCGACCAGGCGACATTAACCGGCCGCTAACCGACGCGGCTTTCCCGAGACAATCGAGCCAACTGAGGCGCTTACTGCCCAGCGCTCATCTCGGCTTCGGACGACTTTTCCGAGTCGCTCTTGTACGAGCTTTCGCAATAGGGCGTGCAGGACATGGTCTGTACCGAGGCGCGCCTGTAGATACGCACGGACGACGCGTCCTGGCGCACCACGGTCACCTGCTCGTCGACGATCGGGCTGCCATCGTGGTCGAGGACAACCAGATTGGTGACGCCGAACCCCTTGCCAGTCAGTACGATCGTCGATGCATCCTGGACGGAGGCGTCGGCAATCGCCGGATTGCCGACGACTATGGTGTCGGCGGGGCGTGTCAGTTTGACGATCTTGGCCTGATTCATCGTCACTTCGATGCCGGCTCCGGCCTTGGCCGGCAGCACAAAAGCCGGGACGGCGAGAAGCGCGACAAGCAGGAATGACGATTTCATGGCAGTCATCAAGGCGCTCCACAGCGGCAAAACTTGTTCAAAGAAACATGAAGGAGATTGGTGAACCAACGGTTAAACCCTTGACCGGCGCCGGGGTATTCGCACCAATCCTGCTGCCAGCTAATGTAACAATGCATCCTGCCGATAGCCGTGAAATTACAGCTCTTCACGGGCAGGCGAGCTACTGTCCAGCGTTTAGTTTACGGTTAACCACGCAAGCTGTTCGAAGCGGGAAAGGAATCGGTAAGGCTGTTTATTAAGCCGATTGAAAGAGCTTCTCCGTAGATTGGCAGCATCCGATCAACCACCACAGAAGTTGACGGAAGTGCTGTAACACGTGGAGTAGGAGCTCTCGAATGTCTAATCTCATCGCACGTTTCGCGAAGGACGAATCCGGCGCGACCGCTATCGAATACGGTCTGATCGCCGCTCTCATCGCGCTTGCCATCATGGTTGGCGCTGGTCAGCTCGGCAATGCCCTGAACGCCAAGTTCACGACCATCGCGGATTGCGTGAAGGATCCGACGAACGCTGCTTGTAAGTAATGATCTAGCATCCTGTTTCGACGGGTAGACTGGAAGGGCCGCCTCGCTGGCGGCCCTTTTGTCTTTTGAAGATCGTTTGGCTTTGGTCTTGCTGCGCCGCTTAGCGCGCTGACATTTCTCGGGATTTGACCCGGATGAGCAGAACTCACCAATCCTTAACCCAAGCCGCCTAACCTGCAGCCATCGTTGCCTTTCCAACCATGAGAGACCGATGCTCAACGCACTGATCTTCGTTGTCTTTCCGTTTTGCATGCTTTTTGCGGCGATCTCCGACGCGCTGTCGATGACAATCTCCAATCGGGTGCCGGTGCTGCTTGTGGCCGTCTTTGCCGTGGTTGCGCCACTGACGGGTATGGACTGGGCAACTTATGGCTGGCATTTCGCCGCCGGCGGCCTGGTGCTGGCCGTGACTTTCGGTCTGTTTGCGCTCGGCGGCATGGGCGGCGGCGATGCCAAGCTTTTGGCAGCCACGTCCATCTGGATGGGGCTCAACATTCACCTTGTCAATTACCTCGTGGCTTCGACGTTCATCGGTGGCCTGCTGACGCTCGCCATTCTCCTCTATCGGAAATCGCCGCTGGCGACCTACACCAGTCACAATCCGGTCCTGCGCCATTTCGCCGACGAGATGAATGGCGTTCCCTATGGCATCGCACTCGGCATTGGCGGGCTGCTGACCTATCCGGATTCGCCCTTGATGGAATGGGCATTGGCAAGGTTGGCGACCTGATGTAGCGAACCTCCTCTGCCCTTCCGGCATCGATCCTGAAAAGAGGCGGCTTGGCCGCCTTTTTCATTTGTCGGAGCATGGTCGTGTGATTATGTAAACCTTGAATTAATCACGATCGTAAGCATTGTATTAACCTTGTTTTGACGATTGCCGCTGCAAAGTCCGGCCTGGCTAGGTGGTTGCCTAAAGGCGAGGGTTCGGACAGATGCCAGCATCCCGACTGATCATTCTGGGCGTGGCGGTGGCCGCGGCGGGTGGTGCAGGTTATGTTGCCAAGAATATGGTGGCGGTCCCGCCCCAGCAGGTCGTCGTCGATGCCCCGCAGGCGCCGGCCATCGCCTTGCAGGATGTGCTCGTGCTTTCCGGCGACGTGCCGATGGGAAGCCCGCTTGAGAACAATCTCAGCTGGGAGTCCTGGCCGTCCGATGGCATCAATGCGAATTTCATCACCCGTGCCGCCGAACCCGAAGCGCGGGAGAAGCTGAAGGGCTCCGTCGCCCGCATGGCGATGTACACCGGTGAGCCGCTGCGGCGCTCCAAGCTGATCGGCGAGGGGCAGAGCTTCATGTCTTCGATCCTGCCCACCGGCATGCGTGCCGTCGCCACCGCGATCTCGGCCGACACGTCGGCAGGCGGCTTTATCCTGCCTAACGATTTTGTCGACGTCATCATGACCCGCAGATCCGACACCGGCAACGCCGGTAGCGGATTCACCACCGAGACCATCCTCAAGAACATCCGCGTCCTGGCGATCGATCAGACCATCCAGGAGGACGAGGAAGGCAAGAAGACCAGGGTCGGACAGACGGCGACGCTGGAGCTGACGCCGCAGCAGGCCGAGATCATCACCGTCGCCCAGCAGATGGCCGATCGCCTGACGCTGGCGCTGCGCTCGATCACCGACAACAAGGAAAAGGGTACCGATGAAGCCGACTACCTCGTTTCCGGCAATGGGCGGCGCGGAACGGTGCGGTTGATCAAATCGGGCGAAGTTTCCGAAGTAGGGGCAAGGAAATGAGGTTAGTCGCTAGACTGCCGGTCACCATGGCTGCGGCCATCGGCCTGCTTTTTCTCGGAGCCCATGCAAGTGGCCTCGTCGACGCCAAGGCCGCCGCAAAGAGCGTCGGGGTCACGGCCTCGACGGCTACGCAACGTGTCAAGCTTGGCCTCAACAAATCGGTGGTCATCGACCTGCCGAGCGACGCCTACGACATCCTGGTCGCCAACCCCGCGGTCGCCGATGCCGTGACCCGTACGGCAAGGCGGATCTATCTGTTCGGCAAGTCGGTGGGCGAAACCAACATCTTCGTCTTCGGTCCCAATGGCGAGCAGATTGCCAGCCTGGATCTGGCCGTTGAACGCGACGTCGCCGGATTGGAAGACTACCTCAAGCGCTTCCTTCCGAATGCCGAGATCAAGGTCGAGTTGCTGAACGACAACGTCGTCCTGACCGGGACGGTGGACACGCCGCTCGACGCCAAGCGCGCCGTCGACCTGGCAACCATCTTCGTGTCCGGCGGTGAAGCGACAACCGGCCAGTATTCGCAGACTGCGGCCGGCGGTTCCGCCAATGGCGGCGTCGACATCGACAATCCGGATGCCGCACGCCGGGTGTCGAAGATCGTCAACCTGCTGCAGATCATCGGCGACGACCAGGTGACGCTGAAAGTGACCGTGGCCGAAGTCAGCCGCTCGGTGATGAAGCAGCTCGGCGTCAACATGGTTGGCAAAGGCAGCTCCAACGGCATCAGCTTCAATGCGACCAGTGACACCTTCCCCGGCCTAGGCAAGCCGTTGTCGAGTTCGGGGGTCAATTTCGCCACCTCGGCTCTGCAGGGCTACATCACTGCGATGGAGCAGTCCGGCGTCATGAAAACGCTGGCCGAGCCTACTTTGACGGCCGTCTCCGGCGAGAAGGCGACCTTCAGGGTCGGCGGCGAGTACAATATGGTCAGCGCCGTTACAAACGCCAAGTCGGACGCCAATCAGAATGCCGACAGGGTTTGGACGGCTCAGAAAATCGAATACGGCATCGGCCTGGAATTTCAGCCTGTGGTGCTGTCGCCCGGTCGCATCAGCCTGAAGGTCAGGACGTCGGTTTCCGAACCGACCACCGAAGGCGCGGTCTCTTTCGGAGACACCAATATCATATCGCTGCGTAAACGTTTGGCCGACACGACCGTGGAACTGCCTTCGGGTGGATCGATGATGATAGCCGGCCTCGTCCGCGACGACGTCAGGCAGGCCGTAAACGGCTTGCCCGGACTGACCAAGATCCCGGTGCTCGGCACGCTGTTCCGCAGCCGCGATTTCGTCCGCAACGAAAGCGAGCTGGTCATCATCATCACGCCCTATCTGGCGCGGCCGGTGGCGCGCAACGACCTGGCCAAGCCGGACGACAATTTCAACGCCGCCGGCGATGGCCCGGCCATGTTCCTTGGCCGCGTCAACCGCGTCTACGGCACCATGCAGACCGACAAGCCCAACGGCCGCTACCACGGCGTTGTCGGCTTCATCTACAAGTAAGCGGGGAGCGGACATGTCTCAGTCAGCATCGAAGGCCATAGCGGTCGCCACGACAGTGCGGTCCGGTGGTGCGCGGATCAGCCGATCGGCAATGCCGATCCTGGCGATCGCGATCGCGGCCTCGCTCGCCGGTTGTGCCAAGCGCGACAGCATCACGGTCGGGGCGATTCCCGATGATTATCGCACCACGCATCCGATCGTGATTGCCGAGAAGAACCAGAAGCTGGACCTCCCGGTCGGCGCCGGCGATCGCGGCATGACCGGCTCGCAGCGCGACACGCTTCTAGGCTTCCTTGACGGCTACGACAGGAGCGCTGCCCCGGCGCTGACGATCGCAACCCCGATCGGCTCGGCCAATGAGGTGGCGGCGACTGCCGCGGCGCGCGATTTCGCCAGGCTGGCGGTTGCCAGCGGCATCAAGCGAAACCGGATCGTGGTGACCTCCTACCAGTCGGTTTCCCCGGAAGCCTCGGCGCCTATCCGCGTTTCCTATATTTCGGTGAGAGCCCAGACCGACAAATGCGGGCGCTGGCCCGAAGACATCCTCGCAACCTCCGAAAACAAGCACTACGCCGATTACGGCTGCTCCTCTCAAAACAACCTCGCCGCGCAACTCGCCAATCCGGCCGATCTGCTCGGGCCAAGAAAGTCGTCCGATATCGACGCCGAGAACCGCGGCGCGGTGATCGACGTCTATCGCGGCAGAGGTATTTCGGACGAGTTCCTCGGCAATTCGGAAGTGACGTATTAGGAGCGCCGGCCCCGCGTAGAGACCGGAAAGAGAAGTCACGGAAAAGAGCATGACGATGAGCAATCTTGCCTACGACACGCCCGGAGACGGCGGCGACAGCTCGCAATCGGATATTGCCGCGATGCAGGCGCTGCGGCCGGTGCCGCGTATTTCGATCCAGGCATTTTGCGAGACGGAAGGTGTCGCGCATCCGGTGGAGCGGGCCGGCGAGGATCGCCGCATGGCCAAGGCGCATCTGAAAGTGCATATGGGCGGCATCGCCACGGCGATCGAATTCTACCAGTCGGCGCCGACGCCGAACCTGATCCTGCTGGAATCGCGCAGCGAACCGAAGCAGTTGCTGGAGCAGCTTGCCCAGCTTTCCGAATATTGCGATCCCTCCTCGAAAGTCGTGGTGATCGGCCACTACAACGATGTCGGTCTTTACCGCGAACTCATCCGCTTCGGTATTTCCGAATATGTCATCGCGCCGGTGTCGATGGCCGATATCGTCTCCGTGGTTTCATCGATCTTCGTCGATCCGGAAGCCGAGCCGATCGGCCGCTCGATCGCCTTCATCGGCGCCAAGGGCGGCGTCGGCTCCTCGACCATCGCCCACAATGTAGCGTGGGCGATGTCATCGCTGTTCAAGTCGGAAGTGGTCGTCGCCGATCTCGACCTGGCTTTCGGGACGGCCAACATAAATTTCGACCAGGACCCTGCGCAAGGCATCGCCGAAGCCGTATTTTCGCCCGAACGAGTTGACGAGGTCTATCTCGACCGTCTGCTTGCCCAGTGCGCCGAACATCTGTCGCTGCTCGCCGCGCCCTCCACCCTCGAACGTGTCTATGATTTCGATCCCGATGCCTTCACGCAACTCATCGACACCGCGCAGCGCAGTGTGCCGCTGCTGGTGCTCGACGTTCCTCATGTCTGGACTGGCTGGACCAAGAACACACTGATCAAGGCTGACGAGATCGTCATCACGGCGACGCCGGAACTGGCCAATCTGCGCAACACCAAGAACCTGGTCGATATGCTGACGCGGCTTCGCCCGAACGATCCGCCGCCGAAACTGATCATCAACCAGGCCGGCGTACCGAAGCGACCCGAGATATCCGCTTCCGACTTCGCCGAACCGCTCAGCCTCACGCCGATGTCGGTCATCGCCTTCGACCCGTTGTTGTTTGGAAATGCCGCCAACAACGGCCGCATGCTGGGCGAGATGGATGCCAGGAGCCCGGTCGTCGGCATGATCAACGAAATCGCGCATGTCCTGACCGGTCGCAGCGAAATCAAGGCCAGGAAGAAGGCAGGCCTTGGCGGCCTGCTCGGCAAGCTCTCGCGTAACAAGAAATGACGCTCCCCTCCAAATCAAGAAGTAGAGCATGATGTCGTCCGAAAACCGCTTCGGCATCATGTTCTGGACGGAATTGGTAGTCGATCATGTTTGGTAAAAGAGGCTCCGACGACGGCGGCCGGTTCACCCCGGAGTTCCGTCAGCCAGCACCGGCGCCAGCGGCGCCGGCCACTGCAACGCCTGCGGACATGGCGGTACTTGCCCGGCCCGCGGCAGCGCCGCCTGGAGCGCCGGGAACCCCGCCAACTCGCCGTGCCGTTGAGGCGCCATCGATGGCGCCGGAGCCGCCAAAAAAGATCCAGCGCGAAAAAAGTGAAACCTACTACGACACCAAGAGCCAGGTCTTCTCCGCGCTCATCGACACCATTGACCTGTCGCAACTCGCCAAGCTCGATCCCGAGAGCGCGCGCGAGGAAATCCGCGACATCGTCAACGACATCATCGCCATCAAAAATTTCGCAATGTCGATCGCCGAGCAGGAAGAGTTGCTCGAGGACATCTGCAACGATGTGCTGGGCTACGGCCCGCTGGAGCCGCTGCTCGCCCGCGACGATATCGCCGACATCATGGTCAACGGCTCCAAGAACGTCTACATCGAAGTCAATGGCAAGGTCGAACAGACCGGCATCCGCTTCCGCGACAATCAGCAGCTGCTCAACATCTGCCAGCGCATCGTCAGCCAGGTTGGCCGCCGCGTCGACGAATCGAGTCCGATCTGCGACGCCCGCCTACCCGACGGCTCCCGCGTCAACGTCATCGCCCCGCCGCTCTCCATCGACGGCACCGCGCTCACCATCCGCAAGTTCAAGAAGGACAAGCTGACGCTCGATCAGCTGGTCAAGTTCGGCGCCATCTCGCCGCAGGGCGCCGAGATCCTCAAGATCATCGGCCGCGTCCGCTGCAACATCGTCATCTCCGGCGGTACCGGCTCTGGCAAGACGACGCTGCTCAACTGCCTGACCAACTATATCGACCGCGAGGAACGCGTCATCACCTGCGAGGACTCGGCCGAGCTGCAACTGCAGCAGCCGCACGTGGTGCGTCTCGAAACCCGCCCGCCCAATCTCGAGGGCGAAGGCGAGGTGACCATGCGCGACCTGGTCAAGAACTGCCTGCGCATGCGGCCCGAACGCATCATCGTCGGCGAAGTGCGCGGACCGGAGGTTTTCGACCTGCTGCAGGCGATGAACACCGGCCATGACGGGTCGATGGGAACGATCCACTCCAACAGCCCGCGCGAATGCCTGAACCGTATCGAATCGATGATCGCCATGGGCGGCTATTCGCTGCCGCAGAAGACCGTGCGTGAAATCGTCGTCGGCTCCATCGATGTCATCATCCAGGCAGCACGCCTTCGCGACGGCTCGCGCCGCATCACCCACATCACCGAGGTGATCGGCATGGAAGGCGACGTCATCATCACGCAGGATATCGTGCTCTACAACATCAAGGGCGAGGACTCGAATGGAAGGCTGCTTGGCGAGCACGTGTCGACCGGCATCGGCCGTCCGCATTTCTGGGATCGCGCCCGCTACTATGGCGAGGAACAGCGCCTCGCCAATGCGCTGGAATCGATGGAGAAACGCGCTGACTGACGCATATCGAGGTTGGAAGCAATTCCAGGAAAAGTGTGAAGCGGTTTTCCCGGGAAAAGCGCGTAGCGCTTTCCCTTGGGGATTGCGTCAAAACAAAGCGATAGCGCATATCGCCGTTTCCTTGAAACGGCGATATGCGCTGGGGACCGAGGTCGATGTTCGGAATTGACACCACCGTAATGGCGTTCATCGTGCTCGCCGGCTTCAGCGCTGGTGCGGTCGCCTATGCCTTCCTGTTCACCAAGATGAGCAACGAGAAGCAGGCCGGCAAGCGGCTCGAGACGATCAAGGCCGCCGAGACCGATCGTTCGGTCGTCAAGGCTTCGCGCGACCGTGTCGCGGAGGCGGTCAAGCGGCGTAAATCTGTCCAGGACACGCTGAAACTGCTCGACGAAAAGCAGAAAACCAACGAACTCGCCGTCAAGAAGCCACCGTTAAAGGCCCAGATTCGTCAGGCCGGCATGCAGGTCTCGATCGAGCGTTTCTATATCTACTCCGTCATTTGCGGCATCGCGCTGACGGTGCTTGCCTATCTCGCCGGCGCGCCGCTTCTGGTCCTGCCGGGCGCGCTGCTGGCGGGGGCGCTCGGCCTGCCGCGCTGGTTCGTCTCGTTTCGCCGCGCGCGCCGGGTCAAGGCGTTCCTCAACGAATTTCCCAACGCCCTCGACATCATCGTGCGCGCCGTCAAATCCGGCCTGCCGCTCAACGACGCCATTCGCCTGATCGCCAGTGAATCGCCGGAGCCGGTCAAGACCGAGTTCCGCCGGATCGTCGATTCACAGCAGATTGGCATGTCCATCCCCGATGCCACCTTGCGCATGGCTGAAACCATGCCGTGCAGCGAGGCAAGCTTCTTCGGCATCGTTATCCAGATCCAGTCACAGGCCGGCGGTAATCTCTCCGAGGCGCTTGGCAACCTGTCGCGCGTGCTTCGCGATCGCAAGAAGATGAAGGCCAAGGTCCAGGCGCTTTCCATGGAAGCCAAGGCGTCGGCCGTCATCATCGGCGCGCTGCCTTTTGTCGTCGCCCTTCTCGTCTATCTGTCGAGCCCGAACTACATCATGCCGCTGTTCACCACCAGCACCGGCAATCTGATCCTCGGCTGTTCCGGCGTCTGGATGTCGATCGGCATTCTGGTGATGCGCAAGATGATGAACTTTGAAGTTTAGGCCGACCTTGGAAAGCTCGAAACGAAAAGACTGAAAACGAATGACCGACCAAGTCGTAAAATCGCTGACCGATCCTGCCTTCCTGATAGCGTTGCTGGTTGGCATTGCGGTGTTCGCGACCGTCTTCACGGTGCTGCCGGCCCTTGGTGGCAATCAGCTCAAGACTCGCATGAGATCGGTGGCGCTGGAGCGTGACGAATTGCGCGCCAAGCAGCGCGCGCGGCTTGCCAATGAAGCCGATCGTCGCCGCAAGGGGCTGCGCGAAGAGCAGTCGATCGGCATGCGCAACATCGTCGACAGGCTGGACCTGCGGCGTGCGTTGGCCGATGAAGGCACGTTGCAGAAGCTCAAGGTGGCGGGCTTTCGTGGCCAGAACCCGCTGACCCGCTTCCTGTTCTTCCGCCTGATCCTGCCTTTTGTCGGTTTCGCGCTGGCAGCGATCTATCTGTTCGTGCTCGGCGGACTGCCTGACCGGCCGGCCTTCGTGAAACTGTTCGTCTGCATCCTTGTCGCCTACGCCGGTTTCTACGCGCCGATCCTTTACGTCAACAATCGTGCCGCCAAGCGCAAGCAGTCGATCCAGGCGGCGTGGCCGGATGCGCTCGACCTGATGCTGATCTGCGTCGAATCGGGCATGTCGGTCGAGGCCGCCTTGCGCAAGGTCTCCGAGGAGATCGGTTCGCAGTCGGTGGCGCTGGCGGAGGAATTCGTGCTGACCAACGCCGAACTCTCTTATCTGCAGGAGCGCAAGCAGGCTTATGAAAACCTCTCGGCTCGTACCGGCCTGGAGTCGGTGAAGTCAGTGTCCCAGGCGCTGGTCCAGGCCGAACGCTACGGCACACCCGTGGCGCACGCATTGCGCGTGCTGGCCTCGGAAAGCCGTGACATGCGCATGAATGCCGCCGAGAAGAAGGCCGCCGCCCTGCCGCCGAAGCTTACCGTGCCGATGATCCTGTTCTTCCTGCCGGTTTTGTTCGCTATCATTCTGGGCCCAGCCGGCATTCAGGTCAGTCAGCGCGGCATCTTCGGCGACCAGCACAATTCCTCAAGCCAGTAGGCCTCGTTGCAGCCATACAAAAGAGCCGCACTGCCAATGCAGTGCGGCTCTTGTTTTCAGCTTTGAGATGTGGACGGATTTTGCGCTGTGCGGAGCCGGCGCCCATGCGGCGCTCAGTTGGTCGCCGGCTTTGCCTTGTCCTGATCCTTGAGCTGACTCCAGGCGTTCTGCTGGGCAAGCATCTGGCGAAGATAGGCTACATTGGCTTGCGCCTGTTCGGGTGAAAGCTCCTGCGACGCGATCTTCTCGGCCTCGTCGAAGCGGCCCTGCAGTCCCACGACCAGCGCAAGGTTCTGGCGCACCCGGCTGTCGGCATTCGGTTGCTGGGCTGCCGAGCGCATATAGGTCTCGGCGGTGCGCAGATCGCCTTCCAGCACATAGGACATACCGAGATTGGAAAGGATCGAGGGTTCGTTCGGCTTTAGGTCCAGCGCTTTGCGGTAGTTCTGGCGCGCTTCATCCTTCTGGCCAAGCTGGTCGAGAATGGCGGCCTCGGCCGACATCAGCCGCCAGTCCGGATATTCCGGCGTCTGCGCCCGGCGCACGGCGTCGAGCGCCGGCTCGAACTGGCCGTTGGCGGCCAGCGCCTTGCCGTAGGCGGCAAGCACGTCGCGATCCTTGGGGTAGGCGATCGCCAGCTTGCGCATCACGGCAAGCGACTGGTCGGCATCGCCGTCCATCTGGAGCGCCGCCGCAAAATTTGTCGCCAGCCGCTTGTCGTTGGGGTTCTTTGCGTAGGATTCGCCCAGCCGCCCGGTCGCCCCGTGCAACTCGCTGGCCGACATGGTTTCCAGCGGTTTGCCGCTGGTGCGCCCGATCGAGCCGGTCGTGAGCTTGCTGGTTCCGCACCCGGCAACACCGGCCGCCAGCGCCATCAGCAGTGCCGTGGTGACCAACCGTTTGCCCGTGACGTTCATCCTGCGGTTGGTGGGCATCGGCACGGGGCTCTCCATTCCTGCGCGTGGCCATTCACGTGGCCATCTTCATCCCCGCAGAAATATTCTGTTAACCCTAACGGACAGTTAAAAAGTGAGCCGTCGGATCGGTGAACGGCCCGCCGGAAGCCTTTGGCCTGGCAGTCCCATGCCGGCCCCTGTGCATAGATGTTGAAATCATCCGACGTCCCTGTCACTTGACTGAGGACGACCTGCAAGCCTCCCGGAGACCATCGAATGCCCGTCGAACTCATCGAGACACTAAACACTGCCCTGCCGGTCCATCTGGTCGCGAGCGATGGACTGGAGGCCTTGGGGCTTTCGCCTTCCATGACCGCATGGGCGGCCGCCAACGGCTTTTCCGGCGAAGCCGGTAGGACGCTCGCCGTCCCCGGCGACAACGGTTCCCTTGCCGGCGCCTTGTTCGGCGTCGGTGATGGCGAGGGCGCGCTGGCGGTCGGCATGCTGGCGAGAGCCTTGCCGGAAGGCGACTGGCATTTTGCCGCCGCTCCAGCCGAGCCGGAACTCGCGGCCATAGCCTTGGTGCTCGGCGGTTACGTCTTCACTCGCTACGGAAAGAAATCAGGCAAGACGCTGCGTTTTGCGCTGCCGCTCGGCGTAGATGCAGGACGCGTCCGGCGCATCGCCGACGGCGTCTTCCTGGCGCGCGACCTCGTCAACACGCCGACCAGCGACATGGGACCGGACGAGTTGGAGAAGGCCGTGCGGACCCTGGCGGCCACTCACAAGGCCGAGGTGTCGGTGATCAAGGGGGATGATCTCCTGAAGCAGAATTTCCCGATGATCCATGCGGTCGGCCGGGCCTCGGTCGGAGCGCCGCGACTGATCGACATGGTTTGGGGACCGGAAGGCGCGCCGAAGGTGACGCTGGTCGGCAAGGGTGTCTGTTTCGACACTGGCGGCCTCGACATCAAACCGTCGTCGGGCATGCTCTTGATGAAGAAGGATATGGGCGGCGCCGCCAATGTGCTGGGCCTGGCCTCGATGATCATGGCTGCCGGGCTGAAGATCCGGCTGCGCGTCCTGATCCCGGCGGTCGAGAATTCGATTGCCGGCAACGCTTTCCGGCCTGGAGATGTACTGACCAGCCGCAAGGGCATTACCGTCGAGATCGGCAACACCGACGCCGAAGGGCGGCTGGTGCTGGCCGATGCGCTGGCGCTGGCCGATGACGAGGAGCCGGAACTGCTGATCGACATGGCGACGCTGACCGGGGCAGCGCGTGTCGCGCTCGGTCCCGATCTGCCGCCTTTCTACACTGGCGACGAAGCGCTGGCGTCCGAACTGGCTGCGGCCTCGGTGGCCGTCGAGGATCCGTTGTGGCGCATGCCGTTGTGGCGGCCCTATGACGCCAGGCTGGCGTCGAAGATCGCCGACATCAACAACGTCACCACGGACGGTTTCGCCGGCTCGGTCACCGCGGCGCTGTTCCTCAAGCGCTTTGTCGAACGGACAACGGGCTGGGCGCATTTCGACATCTTCGCCTGGAACCCGTCCGATCGCCCCTACGGACCCGCCGGCGGCGAGGCGCAAGGCATCCGTGCACTGGAGCGGGTCATTTCGAGGCGCTATGCCTAGGGTCGTGAGCAAAGCACACTGCCTCTAAACTGAAACGGAACCGAAACAATTTTCCGTCATGCTCGCGCGATGTCGATTTCGATGCGTCCGAGCCAGGCGATGCGACTATGGCAGCAGGTGATGTTGTCGCAGGTGCGCGCCGGCGCGCCAGATCTCACCATGCGCCAGACGGCGATCCTGTTCACCATCTATCTCGACCCGCCGCCGCACACGGTGCGCGGCCTGGCAGCCCGCCTCAATGTCACCAAGCCGGTCATCACCCGCGCCCTCGACACTATGGGTGCGCTGAAACTGGTGTCACGCCATCGCGACGAGCTCGACAAGCGCAATGTGCTGATCCGGCGCACGGTCGAAGGCGCGCTCTTTGTCGAGCGCTTCGGGGATGGTATCGTTGCCAGGGCCCACGAACTGCCCATCTGATCAATCGCTGAATTAGAACGAGTACCGATTTGACTGCCAGGGATGCCCGCCTCCACGCCTTCCGTTCCGACCTCGCCGATGCAAGGCTGAAAGGGAAGGTTTCGGCCGATCGCTTCGTCACCGGCCGTCCGGCTCGGATCACAGCCTCCGTGGCTGACCTGCGCAAGGCACCGCGCCCGGATGCCGGCGTCAACACGCAGGTACTGTTCGGCGACGATGTGCTTGTCTTCGAGGAAGCCGAGGGATGGGCCTGGGTCCAGGCCGAACGCGACGGCTATGTCGGCTACGTCGGCGCCACCATGCTGGGCGCACGCGAGCATGCGCCAACCCACATCGTCACGGCGCCGCGCACCTTCCTCTATCCTGGCCCGGATCTGCGCTTCCCGATCAGCGGCCAATTGTCAATGGGCTCGACGGTGACGGTAACCGGCGCTGCCGAAACGCGCGGCACGCACTATGCGCTGTTGCCTTCCGGCGAGGCGCTGATCGCCGGCCATGTGCGCCCCGTCAGCGATATCGCCGCCGACTATGTCTCGGTCGCCGAGATGTTTATCGGCACGCCCTATCTCTGGGGCGGCACCTCCGGCTTCGGCATCGACTGTTCTGGCCTCGTGCAACTGGCCATGCGCATGGCCGGCCGCAATGTGCTTCGAGATTCCGACATGCAGGCGGCAGGCCTCGGCGAGCCGCTCGATCCGGGATCCGATTATGCCGGGCTAAAACGCGGTGACCTCGTGTTCTGGAAGGGGCATGTCGCCGTTATGACCGACGCCGAGACCATGATCCACGCCAACGGCCACACCATGCTGGTCTCGCGCGAAGGGCTGAAGGATGCGGTTGATCGGATTGGGTATCTCTATGGCGGGCCGACTGGGTTTCGGCGGCCTTAGCGCCTCTTCCTTCGCCCCGTTCACGGCATAGGCGCTAAGATAGGTATTGCCTTGCGGAATCGGGTGTGATTCTACGCTGCGATGACACACGAATCGCTTGTTGATGACGGCTGGGCCGAGACGATTGAGCTTCTGGGCGGCGAAGAGTTGATCGCAGGAAGTGCCCGCGAGACGAAGGCGTTCCTGCGCCCGCGCGGCGTCAGGTCGGCGAGCGACCTGTTGCGCCTGACACTGGCTTACTGCCTTGGCAAGGTTGG